>JBHJIV010000286.1:0-20173 GCA_050043105.1 Leptolyngbyaceae cyanobacterium
TGGCACTACCAGCCCTATTACTTTACACCCCCCAACATGGAACCCATTGGGGGGTGGAAAGTAATAGGGCTGGTAGTGCCAGCCAGGAAAAGGCACCTCTGAGCTGCCGTTGTCTGGTACAAAAATAACGCCAAACGGAGATGCGGCAGGATCGTTGGCTCGCTCAGAAAAGCGTAGATCTCGACCTGGGCCATTGTTAGCCTCGTCCGCATCCCGTATCCATAGAAATTCCAGCATGCCGTTGGCAAAGTAAATACGGCGGTTGGCTGTTCCCTGACCAGGGTGGATGTTGCCGGTTCCTTCTTGAAAGCCATGTTCCAGGAGTTGATCGGCTACTTGGGCTTCTGGCTCAACCAATATAAAAACGTGATCTAGGTTCATGGTTGTTGCTGATATGCCGCCTCATCCGCAATTGGCTGTTTGGCATAGCGTTCTGCAGTTTTGTCCCAAAATTTAGTTGACTGATTCATAGCTCATGTTCTTGAGTGAGCGATAACGCTATATTGAGCAAATTCTTGGGTGACGGTTTGGTAAAACAGTTTGATGTCTGGCCAGTACTTGATCTGTTATGTGAGGACCATTGACAATGCCGATAATCCTCTCTTCTAACAGACCATGTCCAAACAGTTCGTGCATATCTTGGAAGAGTATATTCAGCAGATATTTTGTTATTAGGACAATCGTTATAGAGCTAATTACTCCCCATTTTTTCTCTCAAGCAGTTTTGAACACCAACAATATAAGCAAATGTCAATATATCAGTATTTCTTGACATTTGGGCGTCAAAACTAAGTAGAAAAACTTTATATATTGAGTCGGTCAAGTAGCAATTTAGCTATACTGTGATTGCTAGTTCATAGTATGTTTGAACCACAAAATGATAATATGACTAAGCAGCATATCCAATCAGTGTCTAGGGATCTAAAGCTTGCACCCAAAGCGGAGGAAGCGGCCAAGAGATTTGCCACACAAGTCAAAGAAGCCTATACGCGAAAATTCGTATTCTTACTATTAGGACGAACAGGAGTAGGAAAATCGAGTGCCATCAATCAATTATTGGGGCAAGAAATTGCTAGTGTAGGTGACTTTGAGCCAGAAACTATGGAGGTCGAAGAGTATGAGTTGCCTATCGACAACATAAACTTTACAGTATTCGACACCCCCGGTCTCTGTGATGGTCTGCCTAGCGAAGGAAATGATAAAAAATACATCAAAAAGATTCAGGATAGAATCGAGTATGTTGATTGTGTTTTATATGTAACACCGCTGAGTGATACACGAATTCGCTCAGATGAGAAACACGGTATTGACACTATAACAAAAGCATTTACTAAGGATATATGGAAAAACAGTGTAATTGTTTTTACTTTTGCGGATCATGTTAAGCCGGAAAAATATCAGCATATTTTGGAAAGCCGTTCACGGCTCTTGAAAAAGATAATTCAGGAGTATGTACCTCAAAAAATATCCAAAGAGATACCAACAGTAGCTATTGACAATACAAGCTTTAAAACACCTGACGGCCAGCCATGGCTTGGAGAGCTATACACAACAGTCTTAGAAAGAGTTTCTAGTGGCGGTTTTCTTCATTATTTTATGAGTACGGCTCCCGGTGTTCTTGGTCTAGAACCACTACCCTTTCGAAACAAGCCAGAAATTACTGCAGATAAGACTCAAAACCACTTTCATCTTTGTGAGCCTCTTTCCCTTGGGGAGAAGATATTGCTAAATGACAAACAAAGAGACAGGATTAAAAACAGGTTTGACGAAGAAGGGTATAATCCTTCAGTCATACAAAAGGGAATCAAAATTGTAAGTGAAGTGTTTGAAAGTGTGGATAGAGGTATTAAGTCGATTGCCAAAAGTGCGGCTAGAAGTGTGAAATCGATTGCAAACTTTTTCGGGCTTTGATCAGACTAGGGTGGTGGCTAGTTTCTGTTAACAATCAGATTTACTATGCGAACTTTTCTTTTGTTGGGACAAACAGGAGTTGGAAAGAGTAGCTTGATTAACTCTACTTTTGGAGTATCAGTAGCTGAAACTTCTGATACTGAGGTGTGCACAAAAGTTGTAAAACATTATTCGTATCATACTCCATTTGGAGATCTTTGTTTAATTGACACTCCTGGTCTTGGAGAGGGTTCAGAAAAGCTAGATGAGAAGTATTTAGAAACAATCAAGAAGTTTATCTTTAAAGAAAAAGTTGATGTCTATGTTTATGTAAGCTTATTAAATGAGACAAGATTTCGCCCGACTGAGAAAAGGACACTTAAATTGTTGACCGAATATCTTGGCACATCGATTTGGGAAAAAGCATGGTTAATTTTGACTTTTGCAGCATCTGTACAAGCTGAGAAGTTAGAATTAGCATCTGATATTAGGGTAGATCAAATTTGGTCATTTGTTGAAGAATTGAATTCTTACAAAAATAAATTCAAAGGGTTTGATAAAATTTTGATGGTTGATAATGTAGTTGAAAATTGGACTGTAGGCAATGAGCCTATTTCAAAATTATTGGCTGCACATTAGCTGTTGTAGACACTTTTTATTTAGAACACAATTTATTTAATGATACGATGTCAAGTCTTGAACATTGGAATTTAATTAAGTTAGAAAATAAAGAGGTATGGAATCGTTGGAGAGAAGAAAATACTGAAGTTACCCCACAACTCAGCTATGCAAACCTTCGTGATACCAATCTTAGAGGTTTTAATCTAAGTAGGGCAAACTTGCAAGAAGCCACATTAGTTGACGCAGATCTCTCACATGCTAATTTGAATGGCTCAGACCTCAGCTGTGCAGAGCTTCGAAATGTATGTTTAAACTTTGCTACTTTGGCTAATACTAAACTACATAAGGCTAATTTAGCAGGAGCATCTTGTTTAGAAAGTAATTTCATAAGAGTAGATTTTTCTGATGCTAAGCTTCATAATGCAGATTTTTCTAACGCCACATTGAGAGAGTCTAATTTAACGAACGCAGATTTTAGCAGCGCTAATTTAACGAATGCAGATTTAACTAGAGCTCAAGCTTCAAAGGCTATATTTTGTAATGCAAATTTTACTGGTGCTGGTATCTGTGACTGGAAAATTAGTAAGGAAACGGCTCTGAGTGGGGCAAGCTGCGATTTTATTTATTTACAAGAGAGTTATCAAGAAAGACTACCAACAAAAAACAAGGATTTTAGTCCTGGAGAGTTTGTTCAAATTTTAAAGCAAGATGAAAATCCTCTCAGAATAATGAGAGGTAACAATATTGTTAATATCGCGAGGCTGAATTTCATGAATGGAACAAATCGTATTTTTAATGTAGATGCTGGTTCTACTCTTAATTATGTTGAGAGTAATGATGGCTCTATTGTGCAAGGTAACTATATTGAAATGAGTGATGACTTGGTTGAGTCAGCATCTAAAATTCAAGATCTTCTCGATCAATTACAGCGTCAGGGAATGTCCCCAGAAATGGCTAAGAGACAAGTCGCAGGTGATTTAGTAAAGCAAGTCAACAATGATCCTAGTGTAAAAGAAAAACTTGTAAAGTTGGGACACTTACTTGGAACTACAGCTGCACAAACAACAGTTAGTGATTTAGCAAAAGGCACACTCAAACTAGCTTTGTCGACAGTAGGTATTTCATTGCTATAAGTGTCTGTTTTCTTTGGTAGTTACCCAATGGTATCCACCAAAAGAAAGGATGAAATATCAGATGGCCAACGAACTCTCTAGCTTTTTGAAAAGGACAAAATCTTTCTAACTAACCGAGACATACGTTGCCGTAAGGTATAGTTGAAGCGCTCAATATGATTCGTTTGCTTCCTTTCTTTGCCGACGAGACACTGCTGCTTGCTCAGTAGGATAGAGCATGAGGCAGTAGAGTGATTATGATAATGCAGCTAATGATATGTACGATTGGACAGAAACTAATTGCTCTATCCTCTGATTCTTGTCATTTGTGAGGGATATTTGGGGCCCGTCGCAGGTTCCTGTATAGGCTGCATTTAGAGCGGCCACTCAGGGCTCCGGATACTCTCTCTGGAACCTTTATAATACCAGGGCTCTGCAACAGCAAGTTTTTCAGGCCATTTGCCAGGCCATCTCTTCCCCAGCCCGTAAGGGTACAAGACCCGACTTAGCTAACGATACTTCGGCAGGAATACGCCAGGTTGTTTTAGTTAAGGTGATTTTCTCAGTGTTACGCGGCAGCTGATAAAAGTCTGGACCATAAAAGCTGGCAAAGGCTTCTAGTTTGTCGAGGGCATCAACACTCTCGAATGCCTCCGCATATAGCTCCATGGCGTGTAAGGCTGAGAAACAACCGGCGCAGCCACAGGAACTCTCTTTGCTGTCGCGGGTATGGGGAGCGCTGTCGGTGCCAAGAAAGAATTTAGGACTGCCAGAGGTGGCGGCCTGTAAAATGGCGCGACGATGTTCTTCGTGTTTCAAAATGGGTAGACAATAAAAGTGGGGCCGAATCCCCCCCTTGAATAGGGCATTGCGGTTAAATAACAAATGCTGTGGTGTAATGGTTGCCGCCATGTTGTTATTGGCTAAAACAAACTGCACCGCATCGGATGTGGTGATGTGCTCCAACACAATACGCAGATTGGGAAATCGCTGTCGGAGGGGAACTAAGTGATGTTCAATAAATATTTTCTCGCGGTCAAAGACGTCAACACTTTGACCGGTGACCTCTCCATGGAGCAATAGGGGCATGTCCACCTGCTGCATGGCTTCAAAAACGCGATCGCACTTATGAATATCGGTGACACCAGAGTCTGAATTGGTGGTTGCACCGGCTGGATAGTACTTAACCGCTTTGACAAACTGGGATGCTTTAGCCGCAATAATTTCGTTAGGCTCTGTATTGTCGGTTAGGTAAAGCGTCATCAGCGGCTCAAACTGGGCGCCAGCTGGAATCGCGGCAATGATGCGATCGCGATAGGCCGCAGCATCTGCCACCGAACGCACGGGGGGCTTTAAGTTGGGCATAATGATGGCGCGGCTAAACTGACGTGCCGTATGGGGCAAAACCGCTTTTAGCATCGCGCCGTCGCGCACATGCAGATGCCAGTCGTCGGGTCGGGTGATAGTAAGCTCTTGCATTTTTCGAATTGAAAGATAGCCGCGTGCTATTGTGATTGCTTTATGTTTAGGGCCATGATGACTCTATCCCAATCTTCTTAACGGTGTGCATCACTCAGGGGTGTCCGGTAACTGTTCAATTTTTAACTGAAGCTGCGACACTCTCGTTTCTAAACTTCTTACCTCATTTTGTAGCTGACTAATCTCTTGAGAATTATGTCGTGCGCTATCCTCAATGGCACCACGTAACATACCAAACAAAAAAATCAGTAAGATCCATGACTGCCAGCCAAAAACAATTTTAACAGTTGGAAACGGTGTGGATTTCTGATCTGGTTTATTTTCTGGTATGTTCATCGGTTTTATAGCAGTATTTTAAGACTAACCCCAAGGGGTTTGGAGTCTTTAATAATACTGTGGTTTCTCTCCTTACCGTAACTCATACCACACCAATATCTTTAAGTTAGTGGTTTAGAATTTTGTCGCCGCGCGCAAAATTCTAAACGGAGGGATTATCTCATTTTCGGTTAGATAAAATAGTTGCAGTCAAAACTATGAGCTTAAGTTCTATAAGCTCTATGTGTACGAAGCTATATTTCAAGTCCAAGCCCGAAAAAATGTATTATCTTGCCAGACAGCGGCTGTTCGCTGCTCAATATTTGCTAGGCCAGCCTCATCCAAAGTTTGAAATTCTGCAGCAGCTTTTATATTTTCTTCCAATTGCGTAATTGTTTCGGCTGCAATCACTGCACAGTGGACTCCAGGCTGCGACAGTGTATACCCCAGTGCTTGGTGCATTCCGTCTAGCACTCCTGGTTTAAACAAGCGGCCATAGGCGGGTACCTTCATCGCCGTTACTCCGACGTTTTGTGCTTGAGCTAACGGCAGCACAGTGGGAATAAACGGTCGAGGATGGTGGGTATCTGCTGCATTGACCGGAATCAAAGTATGGTCGAAGGGATAGCGCTGTAGACCTGTTGCAATGATCTGAGGTTCATGGTGACCCGTAATGCCACTAAAGCGAACCAATCCTTGCGATTTTGCTTCTTCTAACGCTTTGACTGCGCCATTGTTCCCAAACAGCGTATCGAGTTCAGACTCAAAGGAAACATGGTGAAACTGCCAAAGGTCGAGATAATCAGTACTTAGTCTACGCAATGAGCGCTCTAGGTCACTCCAAGCACCATCATAATCGCGAGCGGCTGTCTTGCTTGCTAAGAAAATCTCGTTCCGATACGGGGGCAAGACTTTACCCAGATACGATTCACTTGGTCCATAGCTTGCGGCTGTATCAAAATAGCGAATGCCCAACGTTAATGCCCGCTGAATCTGTTCTAGAGCGGCTTGTTCTTGATTAGGTCTAGATAACGGTGTGCGCCCTGCCCCACCTAAGCCCAAAATCGGTAACTCTATCTGGGTACGCCCCAGTTTTCGCGTTGGCATCGCTGCCGATGTGGTTAGCGATATATTTGGCGAAGTAACCTCCAAAGAGGTATCAGGCGAAGCTAAATCGCTTGATGATGCAGAAGTTGACGGCTGCTGGCTGGTGGAGCATCCAATCAGACCTAATGCAGTCGTAACGCTAGTTGCGAGAAACTGCCGACGGGTCTTTTTCATAATGTTGCGATCGCTCAACTTCAGTTTCTCCTTTCTTTACAGCACAAACGACTGAAGTTTTATAAAGGATAGCAAGATTAAATGCTATTGGGTGTGATAGCTAAATCGAAGCAATCGACTCAGTCGGTCGCTTGCTTTAAGAAATTCTTAAGCGTAGTGCGTTCCCAAAAAATCTATCGGTAGGGTATGGGATGGAGTGTGTGTAGGTACTCAATGCACCACTCTGGGTTAGGAGAGAACTCATCTTGATCGGTGGCAGTGACACCGATGGTGGTCTCATTGAGCACGATGTGTCCAAACAATTCTGCCTCAATGCCACCACTGCCGCCACTATAGGTGAGGATGTTATAGCTGAGTTCGCCACCTTGACGAAGACGTGTTGTCTGGCGCGGGCTATCTAGGATAGGTGGGTCAGCTGTAAAGTGGAGGGATCTTGCAACACGATACTCGGGGCGCAAAAATTGGATGAAAGGTACATTAGGGTCACGCTGGAATTCTGAGGGGAGTGAGATCGTCAATGATTGGTTACCCACCTCAAATTGATGTTGCACAAGCTCGGTGGGTATCTCTTGATTACATCCCAATGGTATGAGACCTGTCAGGCTGATGAGGATAAAGACTGCAGTAGCCACGATTTTTGATGTCATTATTGGTGCGATCGCAACGGCCATCGGCGTAAGAAGCCGATTGTATTTCCAAACAAACATCAGCTCCATCCTTGTGAGTTTTTAAGAAAGATGGGCACCGTTCATTTTGCTATTCCTGATGCGGTTTACGAGCTCCATGTTGAAAATGTAGCGAATCCGGCAAACACTCACGTTTGGGCAGCATTGCAATACTATCTGCCTCTGCTGTCTCCTTGGCCTTAGAAGGCGTCTTAAATCAAAAACACGGCGACAGCCGCGGTAGACATCACTCTGCTCCAGACAATAGAGAATAGGCAAACTGCAGCTTTAATGCTTGGTGTTCAATTTGCTGTTCTGTTGCTTTGGACCCGTGCCCTGCATCAAACCAATGAATTTGAATCGATTTGTCTAAAGATTTTAACTTTGTTTCATAGGCTTGCATTTGCCGCGCTGGACAACGGGTGTCATTTCTTCCTTGAATGACTAAGATAGGAGACTTTAGCTGCTCGGCATAGGTGATGGGAGAAGCGGCCTGATGAGCCTCAACCGTTTCGTTGGGTGTTCCTCCGAACAGGGAACGCTGATAGGCTCGGAGGGTTTCTAATGTCTCAATGGCAAGGGTGTGTTGTTCTCCGGTGACAGGATGCCAAAAAAGGGGACGCTCAAATCCTGATATATCAGTTGATACTAAAAGCCGTTGATCATTGATATGGGGAGAAAATTGAATCGGTCTAACGCTGCTGTCAGGTTGCCACAGCTCTCCAATGATGTTCCCATTAGCTGTATCCAGCACGAGAATTTGGAGCGGAGCGTTTGCAAAGTTTTCCATTCAACCTATATACCCGCTTAAAAAGGAACCCGATCGAGGTCTATACAGCCGGGGCAATTGAGATTAACCTAAACTCACTGTTTTCAAACAGTAAGTCTATTGACCGCATTAACTCATTTTATAGTTCCATACAGAGTCACGGTGAAGCGATTACATACTCTCCATAAATAAATTACTTCAATAGCAAGATATGGCACCTGTTACATAAAGGAACGTAAGATTATGTCACAACAAAATGTCAATCGATACATTAGTTTTGAAGGAACAGATTGTGAAGACAAGTCATGTCAAATTGTCAGCTATATTAAGCGACATACAGAAAATCCTTCTAGCCCTTGGTCAGAATACTTTCGAGACAAACTAGAGAGTAGCCTTGCCCTTGGACAAGATGAACTTTTTGTCGTTTGTAGCCAAATGAATAATGTCCGTTCTTTATTTGAAGAATATGAGGATACCGAGGCATTAAATTTGCTTGAGCAGGTTGAGGAAGATTGCTGCTAGGAGATAACGTTTCTCATAAAAGAGATGGTGAAGGAGTCGTGCTATGGAGTGTTATGCAGCGCCGAATCGATCTCAAACAACTCACAATTTAAGCTTTGAGTCGTGCCAGCGCGAACTTTCCCCGTTCTACAACTGATGGATAAGAATCCTTTGACAGGATCTCAGCAATTGGTAAAGCCTCCGTTCCAAGAGTGTCTAGCTTGGCAATGAGCGCATTGCCGGCTACCCTTCGAACTACTGGAGAATTGTCTCTAGCTGCTTTTTTTAGGGTTTCCAAGAATGATTGACCTACCTTTATGGCCCTCTCACCAAGAACCGGTTCATAACGTCCTTCGCACCAACGAATATCTGTCCATACCCATTTTCGGCTCTCGAACCATACCATACGCTCCTCTAACTGGCTAAGATACGCCTTCGCGCTAACCGCTGGTTGAACTGCTTTCTCAGAGATGATCGGTAAAAAACTATCGAGTACGGGTTTTCGGCCTGCTTGTCCAAGAATTGAGGCGGCCGGTCCGGCTGTCGCTTCAACCAGCTTCGATGCCAGGTGCGACGGTACACCATCAACAGCAAGAAGATTTATGAGTACCTCTAGCTCCTCATCCTGTAAGCGTCCCCAAGTATGCAAGTGTGGCAAAGTCGCCCAAAGTGTCTCTAGTATGTGTTCAGGTTTGGTGTTAGCTGCCAGCTGCGGGACATGCTCACGAGCTGCGGCGCGCACTTGAGGAACCCAGTCGTTTAACCGTCGAAGAACCATAGCCAAAAGGAACCCATTTGGCGCACCTTCACGTAAAGAGCGCAATGCCTTTTCACGTAGATACCCGTCTCCATGGCAAAGATCTAACCAAGGAATTGGCAAACGACGGTCACGAAGCGTGAATAACTTAGAGCTTGAGTGTGGCTCTACATAAATTTCATACCGGAAGGCCCTTTCCCAATCCTCTAGTTTGGCAACAGATAAGAACGAGGTTGCCCTTATATATTCAGATACTGCTGAACCCAAGTTGAGATGGCCATTAGCAGCATGTACAAGATTTCGTACTGCATCTAAAACCCGATCCTTGTTCTCTTGTTGATTTGTCATGCTCGGACCATAAGTGTTGTTGTCTTTATATCAAATGCAAAGATTCCCTTGAATGAGTCCAGTTTAAAAGATCGGGTGATTGTGTTGCCTAGCGGTATGCAATCTAAGCCAAGGGGCTTTCACGATATTGTCCAACTTAAGAACTGCGAAATTGTTTTTCCACCAGGTCCACCAACACATCGCGGGGCAGCAGACGAGGCAGATTGGCAATTATCTGCGTCATCAAACCCCCGGTGACCGTATTGGGCTGTCCAGACTCCAGGGCAACAAGGGCCGACTTCACTACATTTTCAACAGAATCAAGCTGATTTAAACTGCTGTTCATCTCGCTATCGTTCGATACCCCAGCCGCTTCAAAGAACTTAGATTCTGTCGGTCCGGGGCAGAGGGCTAAAACTTTCACACCCTTCTCTTTAACTTCGGCCCACAGAGCTTCGCTAAAACAAAGAACAAATGCCTTCGATGCTGCATACACTGACCAGTAAGGCATGGGTTGAAATCCGGCAATCGAGGCAACATTGATAATTCCCCCCTGACGCCGCTCTAGCATAGTGGGCAAAAACACACGGGTCAGTTCCACCAGGGCACAAATATTTAGCTGAATCATGGTGGTCTGCCGGTTTAGAACGCCCTCAGCAAACGGACCATAGTCTCCAAACCCTGCATTGTTGATCAGCAGGTCAATCACCAAGCCCAACTCCTCAACCTGATGAGCGACCGACAAAGAGGCGTTGGCCTCGGTCAGATCTTGAACGATGACGTCAGCCTGTATGCCATGCTGCTGTCGCAGTTCCTTGGCCAGATGGTCAAGCGTGTCTTGGGAACGGGCTACAAGCACTAGATCCAACTTGTTGGCTGCTAGCTGACGGGCAAATTCAGCCCCAATGCCGGAGGATGCCCCAGTAATCAAGGCGGTTTTCATAAGCTTGCGGTGAACGTTTACCTTAGTAGCTTAACGCTCAATTGAAAAACACTTTGCCTACAATCTGAGGATGAAAAAGGCTAGCGGGAGACCGCAATAGATGGGCCATCTCCATCATACGCAGATGCATTTCCCCGTCCTGTTGCGTCTGTTTTAGCAATCGTTGCATATACCCTAACAAGATCTTGCCCATGACCTTACTTAACCCTTTTGACTCAATCGCCCCTTGGGTAAAGGCAAACCCTGAATCTCGCAGGGTAGCCAGGGACCAGGGCGAGGCGTTACTGTGGGCCAGCTGTTTTTGAAATGTTGTTCCATCGAGATCTCCTCCACGAGCCTGCACCTCGGCCAGCCAGCGCTGCAACACCAGACTAGAGATCGCACTTACTGTCATGCCTTGGCCATAGACCGGGCACAGGGCACAGACCGCATCCCCAAGCGCCACAAACCCGCTGGGTAAGGTAATTTTCTCATAGTGATAGAGCCGGTTAGCCGTTGCCCGATGGGCCATAATGTCTGAGCAGGGCTCAGCGTTACAAATCGCTTGATAAAAATGAGGCTGCTCTAGAGTCTGGGCAAAGGCCAAAAAACCTTCGGTATCCAGGGGAGGGTACTGTTTACCGTAACCGCCCAGGGTAGCGATCCACTGATCATTTTCGATCTGGGCCAGATAGCCCAACCGGGGTTGATCCGGGGGCTCATGACCAATAAGCATCACTTTGCAATCTGGCTGCGCAGAGTCAGGAATTCGATAGCGGCGGGTGGCGTAGCCCAAGCCCCCATCAACCCGCGTTTGGGGTGGTGGGGTTAAGCCCAGATGGCTCAGCCAGTGGGGGGCCGAGCTGCCTCGTCCACTGGCATCTACCACCAGCTGGGCTGTCAGCGTTGTGCTTTTGCGCTCACCCTGTCGTTGATAACGAACGCCTTGAATGGCTGAGCTTCCGTCTGCTATCACCAGTCCCTTAACCTTACAACCATCCAGGAACTGAACATTTGAGAGTTTGGCCACCTGCTGTCGTATCACTGTTTCAAGCAAGTAGCGGCTACAGGTCACTGACTGTAGCTGAGACTCACCGTCAAATGTGGCATTCCAACCACCTTGACTAAAAAGGTGAAACTCTCGCCCCCAGTCGATTGTGACAGCCCCCGCAGCGGCTAATGCTTCTCCTAGCCCTGGAAAATGCTGTTCCATAATTTGAAACCCTCGTGTGAATAGCACATGGGGCTGCACGGACTGGGGCACCCCGTATCGGGGTTGGGGGCTGTGGGGCAAAGGGTCGCGCTCAACCAGGGTGACGCGATTGAAAACCTCAGAAACAACCTTGGCTGCAAACAATCCTGCGATACTGCCGCCAATTACAATGGCATGGTCTAACTTTTGAGAAACCATAACTTTTCTGGGGGTATTGACCTTGGGGATGCTGAAAAATCTTGGTCTATTCCATTATGGGCGATCTTTTCAATCGGCAGGCTTAGTATCTGCCTGAGCTTATCTACCCGGCCAGAAACTCTCGAATATATTGATTGACCAGCTGAGGCTGCTCTTGCTGTACCCAATGGCTACAGTCGGGAATGTAGTGGATTTGGAAATCTTGCACATAGTCTTCGGTTCCTTCCGATAGCTCTTTACCCAGGGCCACATCTTTTTCACCCCAAATCATTAGGGTGCGGGTTTGGAACAATATGGGCCAGTCGGTCGGGGACAACAGTAAGGGCAAAAGATTGCGGTAGTAGTTAAGTGCTGCTGTGAGAGCCACCGGTTTAGCGAGGGCCGTAGTGTAGGCGTCAATATCAGCATCACTAAAAGCTGATTTGTCGATGGCCATACCCCGAAAGGTGTTCTCCATAACCCGATGAAGATTAGTCTGCAGCAACAGCTCCGGTAATCTCGGTAGCTGAAAAAAGAGAATATACCAGCTACGGGTCAGCTGCCGCCAGGTACGCAGACCTTGGGCAAATTTGGCCGGGTGGGGCAAATTGAGAATAATCAAACGGTCTACCTGGGTAGGGTAGCGGTACACAAACTGCCAGGCGATCGCACCACCCCAGTCATGTCCCACTAAAATGCAGCGGTCGTAGCCCAGACTTGCGATCGCACCTTTTATATCCTTGACTAATTCATCCATATGATAGGCCGACCGAGCTTGGGGACGGTCGCTATCGTTATAGCCTCGCAGATCCAACGCAACAACCTTATGGTCACGGGCAAACTCGGGAATCTGATGTCGCCAGGAATACCAAAATTCTGGAAAGCCATGCAAGAGAAGCATCAGCTGACCTTCTCCCTGGGTGACATAGTGCAGCTGGATACCGTTGGTCGTAAGTTTTCCGTGGCTCCAGGCGTCTGTCATTGTTAGAGGGTGTGCTGCCGTTTTATTTTAACAAGCCTCAGCTGTGCGGAGTTGGATAGCCATCTCTTTTCACGAATGTCAAAAAAATATTTGAATACCCTTGCACCTAACGTAACGTCAGGTTCTAGAATCAACGCATCAACCGCATTCTAGTGGACTATAGGAGTCAGGATAATTGTGATCGAGCTTGTGAAGATTGGTGATTTAGCCAAAAGAACAGGACTCTCCATTCGGACGTTGCACTACTATGACGAGCTCGGACTGTTGTCACCGTCCCATCGGAATAAAGCTGGGCATCGATTCTATGATGACCAGGATATTATTCAGCTTCAGCAAATTCTGTCATTGCGACAGCTGGGGTTTTCGTTAGATGAAATCCGTGAGAGTGTGCAAGGTCCTGACTTCTCATTACCACAGGTGATTGAGCTGCATCGGGCTCGTGTGCGAGAGCAGATCGCGTTATCGCGCACCTTACTTAAACGGCTGAATGCGATCGCACAGGAACTTGAAACTACCGACGCAGTTGCGGTTGAAAACCTAATCGAAGCAATGGAGACAATTTCTATGTCTGGACAATACTTTACAACTGAACAACAAGCCGTTCTTGAAATACGTTTTAATGAACATGAAACAGAGTGGCAGGGCTTACTCTCTCAAATCCGTACTGAGATGAACAAGGGAACCGATTTTAATAGCCCTGATGTGCGCATTCTGGCAAGGCGCTGGTTAGCGGGCATGAAATCATTTATTCAAGGCGATCACACTATTTATACATCGCTGACTCGCATGGTGCAGCAAGAAGATCCCGTCAGCTGGGGCCGGATGGATGCAGCCACGTTTGAGTATATGCTAAAGGCGGTGTCTATTCTGACGCTGGGAGAGATGACAGAATCGCTCATCCCCCGAGATAAAAGCTTTAGCCCCGCAACCCAGCATATTCTGCAGCTCGGAGAAGATGCCATGCTTCAAATCTATTTTGACTTTTTGGGTACAGAAGCCATTCTTCTGGGGCTGCTGGCAGATGATGCCAATATGGCTGCCCAGGCTTTAAATGCAGCAGGGATAACCTTTCTGACGGTTCAGCCCCTAGTAACAAAATGGTTAGGAGTACGTCCTCAGCCTCCAGAGGGATGGAACCCTTCGCCCATGCCGTTTACGGGGAGGACAAAACGGGTGATTGAACTGGCGTTGGATGAAGCTAACGCCATGGGGCTATCGCGCATCGAACCAGAACACCTGCTGCTCGGTATGCTTGACGAACAAAAAGAAAGTGGAGGCTTAGCCACTCATATTCTCAAAGAAGAACTGGGTCTTGACCTGTCGCAGTTTGAACAACAGCTTAGGACACTGATGTCACAGTAGTCGGCTGTCTTTTGTTTCGCCAAATCTGATTCTCGATTAGTACCAGACTGCTCGCAGCATTGTCGGTGAGCCGCGCGAGCAGTCCTGTTGTCAGACGTCAATCTTCAATAGGAGCGTAGAAAGTACCTTCTACTTCAACAATATCGTCTTGGTTGAGGCGATCTACCTCAATAATTGTGCGGGGTGGATAGGGTCCCTCTCCCCAGAGTTCTTCTTGAATCTGGTTAACAATTGGGCGATAGCGGTACATATCTGTTACATAGACCACCAGACGTACTGCATCCCGCAGGCTGGCCCCCTCTGACTCAGCAATCAGCTGCATGTTTAGAAATGCCTGTCGGACTCGACCTTCAGCTTCAGGCACTAGGGCATTTAGTTCAGGATCAATGCCACGCATCCCGGCAACAAAAATATAGTCTCCTGCACGGGTGCCCAGACTCCATGTAGCGGTTGGGATAATTCCGCCTTCAGGGGTTAAGGTTTGAACGCCGTTAGGAGATTCGTCAGCCGCTGCTGGAACTGAGGTGAGTCCCAGAGTTGCGATCGCAAGTAAAGCAATTGGTTTCATTTAGTTGAGCCTTGTCACACCAAAATGAGTGTAGGCAGTTACTGAAGAGGTCTATGTGCTCTTTGATACATAAATCGTCGTCTAACGCTATATCGTTTGTTTGCCCTAGCTAGTTAGGTCACGAATCACTCGACACGGGTTGCCTGCAGCAAATACCCCCGGTGGGATATCTCGCGTGACAACACTTCCGGCCCCAATTGTAGAGCCATTGCCAATAGTCACGCCAGGGCAAACAATAGCACCTCCACCAATCCAAACATCACTGCCTATTTCAACCGGCAAAGCATACTCCCATCCGTCTTTACGAACAGCCGGATTAAGCGAATGGGTTGCCGTATAGATCTGCACTTTTGGACCGAGCAATACTCGGTCCCCCAGCCGAATGTAGTTGCAGTCAAGAATCACGCAGTCATAATTGATAAACAACTGCTCTCCAGCAAAAATATACGAACCGTAGTCGCATCGAAAGGGTGGTTTGATTTCAGAGTTTGCCCCAAGCGCTCCAAACAGTTTTTTGGCTAGAGCCTGTCGTTTTTGAGCAGCCTCAGGAAGAGAATTGTTGAAACGATGTAGAATCTGTTGTGCTTGTAGAAGCATTGTGCTAAGCTCTGGGTCGCTTGCAATGTAGTCTTCACCTGCAAGCATTCTCTCTCGCATCGATTTTTCTGTGCTTGGTTGACTCATGCGAGATCCTGACTCTGGGTGGGTGTGCTGAATGCGGTTAAGCCTGATAGAAACAGCAAGCCATTGTAGCTCACACCATGGACATAGGGACCCACAGGTGCATCGAGGTGAGGATAATTCTTACGCTCGACTTTCATAGATTTGCTGACTCCTGGTAACCTGACGCCAGACTTCATCTTAACCGCCCTAACATTAAATCTAGAGCGATACACTGACGAGTTGTTTTAGCTTATTTGATTGGAGTAGCTGTTTAGCTCTCAACTAATGTAGCTCATTTCATTGAGCGTAAACTTCTCAATCATACCTTCGGTAGCCTCCATGTAGGCCGCCAGATGGGGCGCATTCATATGATTTTGCCAGAGGTCGCGAGACTCCCAGTTTTCATAGAATACAAAGTGAGCTAAGTCTTCATTATCCTGATGAAGGGCGTATTGGATGCAGCCTTCTTCGGCTCTCGTAATTGGAATAAGTTTTAACAATTCATCTCTTACAAAATCGGTCTTGTCTGATTTTGCATCGATATGGGCAACGATGGTGAGTTGAGACATTTTGATTTTCCTTAGGCTGATTATCTTCAAATTGACTGTTGTTTTTAGCCCTATTCCTAACAGAGTATGCTGTCGCGGTTAGCTCTATACGCACGTACTTTCATTCTGTAATCAGCCCTTCTAAAACAGTTTTACCAATCGCCTTTCCACTTTCCTGAAACTCGTGGGCAGCACGCAGGTTTTCAATATTTAGAGCACCACCACGGTTGTTGACCGTCGAGATCACAGTGCTATCATCTATCAGTTCTGAGACCCGATTTAACAGCTTGTGCTGTGCATCCATATCCTCGGTTTGAAACATCGACCGAGCAAACATAAATTCCCAGTTCAAAGAAAGCGCCTTAGGCTTTAGCACGGTTATATCGAGAGAGTCTGGATCGTCAATGAGGGCAATATGCCCGCGCGGTTTAATCAGCTCTACAGTAGATGCAAAATGCTGTTTAGTATGGGTCAGTGAGGCCACATATCGGGGCGAAATATCTAGAGCTTTCATCTCTTCATCAAGCGGATTACGGTGATTGATCACATGATCGGCTCCCATCTTTTCAACCCAGGCGCGCGTATCATCTCGCGATGCTGTGGCAACAACCGTTAACCCCGTGAGCTTCTTAGCCAGCTGAATAAGAATTGAACCAACACCGCCAGCACCGCCGATCACTAGCAGCGCTTCATTAGCTCCTTCACCTGCTTTCAGTCCCAGGCTATCGAATAAGATCTCCCAGGCCGTAATACTGGTCAGAGGCATACCGGCGGCTTCTGCAAAACCAAGTGACGCTGGTTTTCGGCCCACAATGCGTTCATCCACAACGTGAAACTGGGCGTTAGTTCCAGGGCGTGTGACATCTCCTGCATTATACACTTCATCGCCGTGGCGAAATCGCGTCACCGCTGAACCCACTGCTGTGACCACTCCAGCGGCATCAAACCCCAAAATACGAGGCCCGCCGTCGGGTTGAGCATTGGCCCGCAGTTTGACATCAACCGGATTCACCGAAATACCCCGAACATCAACCAGTAAGTCGTTTGGCCTCGGCTGCGGTATATCCGTTTCAAATTTGATCAGGGCGTTTTTAGCAGAGATAGGCCCCGCTGTTTCATAACCAATCGCTTTCATCATTCTGTCTCCTTTCGATTCTTGCACGTACTACCTGCATCATAATCATTCGAAGAAAAAAGATAATCAGGCTTACTGCGAAATGATAATTCGGATGTTTTTGATAAATGGATACTTTATTGCTCCGCTTGTTTCTGAGAATCGGGCAGCGGCTTAACTCTACCCAATCTTTTATAAAACTTACGAGTATGAAGTCGCGCAATAGTATTTGAGTCTGATGCAACAATCTCCCATATGTGAAGCATAGCTTTTCTGTTGGTAACGCTGGTATCACAAATTTAGCAGTTCGCGATCGCAAACATTCACTTCACTCAAGGGTAGTTAGAGCTTTCAGAGTTTAAAGGACGTACTCAGTCTAGTGATTCTTATTCTTTATTTTTTCCAAAACTGTCTCAATAATACCGACAATCTCTTGGCATTTTTCTGAATCAAGTGCATCGGGGTGGGGCGAAACAAACCGACCCTGATCGTTATCGAAAAACTGACCGGAAGCCGCCGCGAATTCATCCGACAACGCTGCACGACATAGTATTTCTGCACCTATACGGATATCGCCGCCAGCGACGCCAAAGGCCTCTTTCGCCATTTTGCTGCCAAGCATTGACCCAGGATTAACCGCGATAACAGTCGGGCCGTTACTCTTGAGCGAAAGTGCAAGATTGCGAGACCACATGGTCAACGCCAGCTTGCTTTGGGCATAGGCCGCGCCATCGGACAGACTGATTTGTCCGACTAGCGCCTTTGGATTAACAGAAGACTGAGCAGCGGAAGAGAGATTGACCACCCGTCCGGAGGGGCCAAGCAGGGGTAAAAGACGTTGGGTGAGTAGGTAGGGTGCGAGCGCATTCACAGCAAAGCGCACATCAAGTCCGTCCAACGTGATGGTATCGGATGTCTTATAAACGCCTGCATTGTTGATCAGTACGTCCAACGTAGCGTGGTTTTCAGCCACAGCCTGCGCCAGTGACTCTACATTGGCCATACGCGACAGATCAGCCCCATAGCTTTCAACACGGCCCTCTCCCGGCAGTGCAGAGAGTGATTTTTCGGCGTTCTCCAGTTTTGTTAGATTGCGCCCATGCAGCAGTACCTTGTGCCCTTGCGAGACCAACATCTTAGCCGTTTCTAGCCCGATACCATCGGTAGAGCCCGTAATCAGAATTGTTTTTGCCATGGTTTATAGTATCCTATCGAAAAATTAATGAAGAGATGGTCCATGGAACGTCTCTTCAGCGAAATCCGGCAGGATATCATCGGCCAGACGTTTTAGCGTTGTTTCAATATCCGCCTGGTTAAATCGCAGGTTCAGCGCCACATGGTTCATGCCGATTTGTTCTAGCGATCGCAAATAGTCTCGCAGAGGGTTCACCCCTAGCCGAAATCCCAGATGAATGGGCTGCGGCGAAATATCAGGGTCTTCTGTCAGGTCCACATAAAGCGGCTGCATCATCGGCTTATCCGCGTTGCCCACAGCCTTAACCCGCGCCCGCCAATCACGGATAATTCTCTCTTGCACACCAATATTGCGGGGATAGGTCATCCAGCCATCTCCGTTCCGTGCGCTCCACTCGGGGTCTTGCTGACTACCGCCCGTAACCAGCAACGGCAGCTTTCCAGATGTGGGTTTGGGTAGCATGTCCATCTCACCATTAAGGCTACCAAATGTATTTTCAAACACTGGCGAATTCTCACCCATCTGTCTGATGTAGTCAAAACTCTCTCGAAACGCAGCTCCGCGCTCTGCAAAGGAGAGATTAAGCGCCGGATACTCCTCTGGCCGATCCCCCGAAGCCACTCCCAAAATCAGCCGCCCCTCTGAGAGCACATCGGCAGTCGCAGCGGCCTTGGCCACATGGGCTGGATGTCGCAGCGGCAGAATGATACTGGCAACGCCGAGGGCAATTCGCTTCGTTTGACCTGCCAAAAATCCCAAATAAACAAAAGGGTCGTATGTTTGACCCGCATCCCCAAAGGAGAGTACGTTGAACGGCACGTCCCGTAACCAGACGGCCGAAAACCCAAGCTTTTCGGCCAGCTGCACACGTTCAATGTGGTGTTCCATGGTGGGTACCGGTCCTCTGGGATAGGTCTCGATTGGTACCACCAGACCAAGACTTAATCGGTTCGGACGGAATACAGAATTATATCCCCGATTAATGGGTTGAAACCCAGTATTTGCTAAATTCTTGAGCATATTACACTCCGCTTTCCAGCTGTCAGTTGGGGTTTGGTTTCGGCTTCGCTCAAGGGTCGAGGGCTGAGCGAAATCGGAGCCCGGTTGTTCATTAATTGATCTCCTGCACTTCAACTACCATCTTTTCCCATCCGCGATGGTTGTTCATGTCGAACTGGGCACCATTCTCATCAGCCCAGGTAAAGCGCTTCAATGCCGGGGTTTGACTCGTTGCCTGATAGCGCCAATAGGCCTCTTCTTTTAGCGCTTCGTCAATGGGTTTATCAATGGAGGCATAGACGGTCTGTTTGCACGCGTTAATTGATTCCGCTGGCCAGAGGGCGATGCGGTTGGCCAATGTTTCAACAAACGGGCCAATCTCTTCCGGGTCGAACGCCTTGTTGATGGTGCCATAGGCCTCGGCTTGGTCGGCATCGTAGTCTTTGGCACCTAAAATAATTTCCAAGGCTCGCCCCAGACCTGTTTGACGCGCCATCCGCGATGCGCCACCCCCACAGGGGAGGATGCCCATAGCCACT
Organism: Leptolyngbyaceae cyanobacterium; assembly: GCA_050043105.1. GTDB lineage: Bacteria > Cyanobacteriota > Cyanobacteriia > Phormidesmidales > Phormidesmidaceae > Leptothoe. Next base: position 20,000 of record JBHJIV010000286.1, read on the forward strand.
TCCATCTGCATGAATTTTGCCTTGCCACGGGCGGCAAAGCGCATATCGCAGGCCAAGACAAATTCGTGACCGCCGCCGCGGGCAAAGCCTTCAATCTTGGCAATGGTGGCCTGGGGTAGCTTGCTGATACGCTCTAGGACCACCTGCAAATCGAGTAGTTTGACCTCGTCACGG
>JBHJIV010000287.1:0-24741 GCA_050043105.1 Leptolyngbyaceae cyanobacterium
AAGGGACAGACTGACAACCGCCGCGATCGCACCGAACCACACCAGCCCTTGACACAGCTGCCAGGGGCTAAACCGACTGTAGCGCAGCCCATAGATCACAATTACATAGCAGCCCACCAGCAGGCTATTTTGCAGCGCCAATATTGGAAAAGATGCGATCGCACTGCTGATCATCAGACATAGCAACAGCGCTAAAATCAGCCAATCAAAACCAAACCCCAGACGATAAAATGGCTGATCAAAGCGTCGCAGCTGCCAGAGACAGCCCCCCATCAACAGCAAAAGGGCTATCTGCCACACCATTACCCAGGGCCAGCTCACCATCCGAAAGTAGCTATCGGGTAGCCAAGCAAACAGAGCCAGACCCAGCAGCCCCACGCCCAGCAAACCGTCATATACAGTTACGCGATTAGATGCTCCCATAAGCCTCAAATTGGGCCGCCCAGCTATACTTTGGTCAGAGTGGTGTTAATCGTATTTCTCAGTTTAGACCGTCAGAATCTCTCCACAGCCAACTGCTTCTCAACAAACCTACCGCGCTAGTAAGCGCCCAACCCTGTCAACACAATACGCAGGGTAGCCACCATAATTTCTAGATCTAAATTAAGCGACCAGTTGTCGATGTAGTGCAAATCTAGCCGAGCGGCGTCATCAAAGGTTTCAATATCGGACCGTCCTGAAACTTGCCATAGCCCCGTAATTCCAGGCAGTACCTGATGACGAATATGATGCCAGGTTTCAAACTGAGCCACATCCCTTAGCGGTAGCGGACGTGGCCCTACCAAACTCATTTGCCCCAGCAACACATTAAATAGCTGAGGTAGCTCATCTAAACTGGTGCGACGCAAAAAGCGCCCTACCGATGTTATCCGTGGGTCATGCTGCAGTTTGAACATAATGCCGTCGGCCTGGTTTTGCTGCTCTAGCTGCGCCTGCTGCATGGGGGCATCCACAGTCATTGTGCGAAATTTCCACACCTTAAAGACTTTGCCCCTTAACCCCATCCGGTCTTGACGAAAAAAGACAGGGCCACGGGATGTGAAACGAATTGAGATCGCAATTCCCACAAATACCGGGCTGAGCAATACTACTGCCAAAAGCGAAATAATATAGTCCAACCAACGCTTGATGCGATAGTCCACACTTTGGAAAATCGACGTTTCAATCATCAACGTCGGTAACCCAGCAACAATTTCTGGCATGCCCCGCCGGTAGAGCATTTCTCGACTCGATGGCAGCAGCCGCACCGGTATGTTGGCACTGCGCAACCGCCAGTAAAGTCCTGAAGCCAGTTCCACATCGGGCACATCTTCTGCTAGTACCTCATCGGGTCGCGCCGCCAAAATACGCTGAAACGTTGGCTCTGTATTAGCGGTTGACACCATGGCTGCACCCACCACCTGATAGTGCGATCGGCGCTCTAGCGTCTGCGATAACCGATGCATCCGGTTTGGCTTAGTAATCAAAAATACCCGTGATGGCGACCGCGACCCCTGCAGAGAAGCCAGCAATCCGTTGGTAAATAGCCGAGTTGCTGAGACTAGCACCACACTACTGATCCAAGCACTAAAAAATAATGAGCGGGGGGCATCTAGCTTTGGGTCGTAAAAATACACCAGCACCAGTGAAATAAAATAAACGCTGCTAACTAGCTGTGCCGCTCGTAAATAATCTCGCGCTCGCGCCGTAGGACCGTACAAACCGTAGTGGGTAAACAGCAACAATGTGCCGCCTGCAAACAGCCAAAAGAGGCTGGGCAACCCTAACCACACCCACCACACCAGCTTTTCTGGAATCGGAGAATAAAATTTGTTTAGAAATCTTGCCAGCTGCCACGCCAGACCTAAGGCTAAAGCATCGCCCAGTAAAAGAATAATTACCCTAAAGCTGCTCCACCCTAGCCACCGCAGCGGGCTTGCCCTACGGGTGGCCCGAATATCGGTGCCTATGGAAAACAAAAATCCACGGTTTGGTTTTAGCGAAGACGGCTCTTTCATCAACGGTGCTGGCAAACGGGCAAACGCAAAAGTCACCCGGAAGAATGCCTTGAGTACGGCTTTAGGATAGACCGCATCGCTCGATTCATTAACTGCAGTCCAAATAATACGAGAAATGCCGTATTGTTGAGCACGTAGCGTCGCCACAGACGACGCGGCTCCTGGCACAGGCGATAGGCCCACTCTAGGCCCCAAGCCATGATCCAGCGGGGGGCTTGAGACACCGTCCCACTATGAAAACTAAACGCCGCCCCCACTCCAATCATCACAGCGTTGAGCTTATCCTGCTGTCGCGCCATCCATTCTTCTTGTTTGGGGCAGCCTAGCCCAACAAACACCACCGCTGCGCCAGACTGATGAATGGCCGCGATGTCATCTGCTTCCTCAGCTGTAGTAAGCGGTCTAAAAGGAGGAGCATGAGTGCCTGAAATAATCAGGTTAGGGAACCGCCGATGTAAATTTTCAGCCAGACGCTGCACCATGATGTCGGTGCCACCGTAGAGGTAGATAGACAACTCCTCTTTAGCAGCGCGATCGCACCAGGCCAACATTAAATCTGGACCGTACACCCGTGTCTGGTGTTGTACACCCAATCGCCGTAGTCCCCACACCAGCGGCATCCCATCGGGGGTCACCAAGGCCGCCTGATTGAGAATATGGCGATAGGCCGGGTTCCAGTAGGCCGTCATTACCACATGGACATTGGCCGCGACGATATAGCAAGACCGTTTGGTTTTGGCCCATTTAGAGATGCGATCGCATGCATCCTGATAGCTTGTAGCATCAACCGGTGCTCCCAAAATACTGACACGACGCTGTTGCATGCTTCCCCTTTGAGTTATCGATGACGCTGGGCTCGTGTAGCCAACCAACGCAGCAGGGCTGACGGAATTACTAGACTCACGATAGTAGAAAACCGGACTTGCCCTTTAACCATCAGTCCTAAAAGTTCATTAGAGTATTGCCTCACCTCATCCGAACGCTGAAGCCACTTACTACCCAACAACAAAAGTTCACAAGCACGATACGTCAGCCCACACGACTCGTAGACATCAAAATATTTTTTTGCAATTCGATACCAGGCATGGGGAGTCACTTTGCCACTGTTAGCTCCCAAATATTTACGCCATACATAAATGGGCCGATCAATCACAGCGTAGCTACAGCCAGAGGCAAGCACACGAATCCAAAATTCAACATCGTGTAAATCGTTAGCACCAAAGTCAGGGTCATAACCACCGACAGAAGCCCATACCGTTTTTTTTAGGGGTGTTGTACCTAAAAGCTTCCAATTAGTGCTCAGTGACCAGGGTTTAGTCGCTAGCTGAGTCTCTAAGTGGATATCATCTGTCGCTTGAACTAGTTGACCAGATTCACCTTGCTGGTCTTGCCTAATATAAGTTCCATAGACAAAACCAGCATCTGGAGTAGCCTCAAAGCCATTATGGATATCCGCTAGCGCATTAGCAGGAAGAATATCATCCGCATCCAAGGGCACCAGAATATCGCCTTTAGCCGCAGCAAACCCAGCATTACGAGCAACCGATGGTCCACCATTAGGCTGCTGCCAAATTACCGCAATATCCGATTCAGTTTCTAACTGACGACAGATTTGATTAGTCGCATCATCTGGCGAAGCATCATTAACAACAACAATTTCTATTGGAGCACGGGTTTGTTGACGCACACTCTCTATCGCGTCTAGAATCAGCTCCCCCTCGCGGTAGCAGGTAATGACTACGCTAATACTAGTTGTCATGGACCCCACGGATAGAAGATTTTTGATCACCCATGCAGTCCATAATTCCATCTAACATTTTATTTGCTAGCTTCTGACGCGTAAATTGCTGAATCTTTTGAGAGTCAGGGCTATAGCCCAACGTTTGACCATTCAACAAACTATCAATAACGTCTACAATTTTATCGATAGAATTTCCTGTCGGATAGCCCACACCTAAATCCAACATTAGCTTTCCTGCAGCAGAATCCGCCGTTGAGCTAATGCCGATAATGGGCTTTCCAGAAAAAAAGTATTCAAACAGTTTGCCCGTCAATACCCCATTCACCTTTGGGTCGTTCCAGTCTAAAAAAATCAACGCGTCTACACTTCTTTGCAAACCCAGAATTTCTTTTCGAGGCTTGGGAGCATTTACACTGACCACATCGTGCAGAGTCAAGTCATCAACCTGTCGAGCTAACTCATCAAGGTTCCAGCCATAAAATAACACCTCAAGTCTTTGAGCCAAGTTAGGATAGCGGTTCTGCAACAGCAAGAGAGCATCGAGCAGTGGCCCTGGATCACGTTTACCGGCATAAATTTGCCCCGGATACATTAAGCGTATTTTTTTATCCGACCAGGTATAGGTTTCTATATTTTCTAAATCATCTGGATCAAACCCATTCTCAATCGTGACAACATCCGAGCTAAATCGAGCATTAAGATTCTTAGATAGCTCTATAGATACAGCCGTAATCAAGTCTGCCTTAGAGACACAGGCATTTTCGACTTTCTCTTCTACAAACGCGAAAATGCCTTGAGATACGACAAAATCGTTACCGTACCAAAGGTCACGATAGTCTGCCACCCAAAAGCAATTTGTTTTTTTCTTTAGCAGTGAAGCAACAATGTGATTGGCCGGTGGCCCGTAGGTGCTTACAATTACATCAAACCCAACTTCATCAAAAAGCGACATCCCTTTTTGAACGGCACCATAAATCCAAAAGTTACTAGTCTGAAATAAGCTGCCAAACTTGAGCGCTGTCTGAAAACTGTTAAATAGACTTCTTAGTCTTGTGTAAGCCCGAAGTTTTTGAGAATCTTGTCCGGCTTTGGATGCGCTAATTTCTCCCCATCTTGGTCTAGATGGCCAATAATTGACTCCATAAACATTTTTAGCTGAAGCTCCCTTGTCGTCCGTTAAAACAGAAACTTCATGGCCTAACGCTTCCCAATATTTTTTCCAAGATGCAGGTCGAAGAGAAGCCATCTTAGCCCAGCTATCTTCGGGTGGATAGTAAAAGGCCACAATTAAAATCTTCATTGGCCAGCATGTAATAAGATATCTAATATCTTGTCAGAACTATGGCCATCACCATAAATATCTGAGCCAGATAGCTGACTGATATTCCCTTCAAGATGCTGCAAAATATCTGTCTGAATAGCTTCAACATCACTGAGAGAAATTAATCGATTACAGCCTAGATCTACAAGTTCCTGCCATTCTGTCTCTTCTCTCAAAATCCCACAGGGCACACGATAAAAGAACGCTTCTTTTTGAATCCCGCCTGAATCAGTTAGTATCAACCGTGCATTTTTTTCCAGAGCCACCATATCAAGGTAGCCTACTGGCTCAGTGATACTTAAAGCCTTAGAAACTTCATTTAACAGTCCCATAGCCTCTAAAGCGTTTCGAGTTCTCGGATGCAGTGGTAAAACAATGGGTATATCTTTTGAAACTAGAATTAAGGTACGAAATATAGCTTCAAGACGTTGACGATTGTCTGTATTTTCTGCCCTATGAATAGTCGCAAGAATAAAACTTTTAGGCCCAATATTGAGTTTGTCTAATATCTGGCTGTTTTGCTCTGCTTTATCGGCAAATTGTAGAGCAACATCGTACATAACATCGCCTACTAAAAAAATTTTGACTGGGTCAATCCCCTCATTTACTAGATTATCGACAGCTAGTTTAGTAGGGGCAAAAAGAATATCAGCAGTATGATCGGTTAACACACGATTAATCTCTTCTGGCATCTTACGATTCCAAGAACGCAGACCGGCTTCAACATGGGCGATAGGGATATGAAGCTTAGCAGCTGCTAAAGCTCCTGCAAGTGTGGAGTTAGTATCTCCATAAACAATTACCCAGTCTGGCTTTTCGTTTTGCAGAACCGCTTCAATTCCCATTAGCATTTTGCCGGTCTGCAAGCCATGACTGCCTGAGCCAACTCCCAGATTATAATCGGGTCGCCGAATACCGAGTTCAGCAAAGAAGATTTCTGACATGCCCACATCATAGTGCTGACCAGTATGCAGTAATACTTCTTGAATCTGGGGGTTACTAGATAGTTTTTTTGACAGTGCTGAAGCTTTAATAAACTGAGGTCTAGCTCCAACAATAGTTAAACATTTCATTTAGTAGAACCTGATAAATAGACCTTTAATTATTGAAAACTATCTAGTTACATCAAATGCTTCAACCCACGCCCCAAAACTAAGAAAACGCCACGGCAAAAATGAGAAGGGTAATTGTTCTCTAATCATTCCGATTGTTACCTCTAGCGCATTTTCATTCAAAATTCCTTGACTCAGCTCAATCGAACGCTCTACCAATTCTGTGAATTTTTCTGGACTCTGTTTTAGCCACATCTCCTCAGGTGTAGCAAACCCCATTTTATCCTGACGTTGGGCAATGTCTTTGGGAATAATATCGGCCATAGCTGAGCGCAAAATCCGTTTGGTTTCTCCTTGGCCAATTTTATAAGAGGTCGGTAAGCCGTATACAAGCTCTATCAAACGATGATCAACAAAGGGAACACGGGCTTCAATGCTGTGGGCCATAGAATTGCGATCTTCCCAACGCAGTAAGCGCTGCAGGCTAGTGGCGAACAAATGTTGCTTAGTGGTATCACGAATGTTGTTACAGCTATCATTGCGATACTGTGGATAGTCCCGTGAAATCGACTGTTCTGAAGGATTTAGCCAAGCTAAATTAATATCCATACGATTAGAAACTTTTCGGCCCCATGATTGAAAATCATCAGGCAGGAAAGATATTGTTGTTGAGGATAGCTGCTTGCGTCTCGACATTCCGTGCCGCTGCTTTATGGCATTTAGTTCTTGCCAAAAATGGGCAAAACGCTTTTGACGCAGGTGTTCTTGAAGCAGCGTCTTAAAGTAAAAATGGTAGCCACAGAATTGTTCATCAGCACCTTGGCCATCAAGCATGACCGTAACATCGGCTTGCCGAGCCGTTTGAAAAACGCTCCATTGCGCGTAAACACTTGTGGAACCAAACGGTTCATCTTGATGCCAGACGATATCAGGCAGGATTGTCCATAGATTGTCTAAGTCAGGGTACAGGTAGTGGGGCTCAATATTGGCGATGGAAGCGACTTTCTCGGCCCAATGTCGCTCATCAAATTGGCTAGCATGGGCACAGGCTGTAAAGGTTTTTTGCTGATTTTGTTGCCGCTTTAATTGGTCTATCAGACAAACAATGCTAGACGAATCTAGGCCCCCTGATAAACACGACCCAATAGGTACATCGGCAATTAATCTCAGCTCAACAGCGTCTTGCAGCAGATAGTGTATTTTCTCTGATGCAGCCTTTAGGTCCATGGTTGAAGGACTTAACGTTAGGTCATACCATCGACGGGGTGCTAGAGCCTTATCTGCAGAAAATCGTTGTCCATGCCAATAAGCTTGACAGTCAACTGTCAGACACTCCCCTGGCCGCAATTGATAAACTCCATCAAAACAGGTTTCTTGACTGTGGTCCGTAATGCTCCAGACCAAGAAGTCATAAATCTGTTGTTCATTCATTCTGGCCTGCCAACCAGGTAGCCGTGTAAATTGTTTTATCTCTGAAGCAAAGGCAATACTGTGATTAGGAGATACCCAATAGTAAAGGGGCTTAATGCCAAATCGGTCACGTGCGGCGAAGAGTCTTTGTGTTTTGCGATCATAGATTAGAAAAGCGAACATGCCATTGAAGCGATTGAGACATGCTTCTCCCCACTGTGCAAAGGCGGCGATAAGTACTTCGGTGTCGCACGAAGATAGAAACTGATGCCCCAGGGTCTCTAATTCAGCTCTTAGCTCAAGATAGTTATAGATTTCGCCATTGTAGACAACCCAATAGCGCTGGGTGCGATCGCTCATAGGCTGATGTCCGGCTTGGGATAAATCTAGAATTGAAAGACGACGATGGCCCAAAATTAGCTTTTGATCAATCACAGACTGACTATTTTGATCGCCAGACACTAGCCTATATAACGCTTTACCCTGATCTAAGGGGTTTGTGCGTCGCATGACTGTTGGAGACGTCCCATCGCCATACAGCCATACCTGACCTTCGCCGTTGGGGCCACGATGGGCGATCGTCGATAGTGCCTGATCAATTACCGATGGAGCAAGATATTCAGCTGTCAGATAAGCAATTAAGCCACACATAGACAAAACTTAGATTTAGAGAAATCTTACCTATTCGCTAACCGATAAATCTCATCAATTCGGATCAGCTTAGCCCAAACAAAGAAAGCCAGCGATATTAATAGCAAAAATCCCTTGAGAGGAATACTCCAGAGCATCCCTAGATTGATGGTCATACCCAAAACGCAAATTATTAGGGCAACGCCTGTACAAATAGCAATTACAGACCAATCATAGGGGATACGATAGAATCGCTGACTCCATAGAACATAGGCAAAAAATACACAAACATGTCCTATCAGAGTAGCTATGGCCGCTCCAATAAATCCAAATTCAGGAATAAATAGCCAATTAAGCAATACATTAATAACTGCACCAAAAAGATTAATCCAAAAAATAAGATGGCTTTTCTTAGCGATTGAAATACCAGGGGCAAATATATACATATTAGAAAACAAAATTGCTGGCACTAGAAAAACAATCACCTTTGCAGCAGGATAATAATTAGGCTCAGTCACCAACCATAAAATTTCTTTGGAAAAAATAGACATAGCCAAGAAAAATAGAAGAGATATCGCCGCAAAATATCGGAAGATAAATGCCAGCTGACGTGGCGTATCGTCCTCTGAATAATGGGAATAGATAAGAGGTGTCAATGCTTTCTGAAAACCAAGCATGATAAGGCCAACTGCGCTCGCCATCCTAAATCCAAGGCTATATACGCCAACTTCGTCCAGGGATAAGAAATAGTTGATCATAATTCGATCAACATACGTGCTAATAAACACCGTGATTCCTGCTGGAACCAGTGGTGCTGAAAACTTCAACATCTGTGCTAGCAAATCAAGATTTATCCGGGCATTTAAGCTTTTTCGAAGCGAGTTAATGCCATATAAGAGACCCAATAGATTTGCTAAAGTGATTCCCAGGATAACACCGGTCAGTCTCCAGTTTAAGAAATAACCAAACAAGACAGAACCAATAGCAGTAAACAGACTAATAAAAATACTCAAAATAGAGTGCTGCTTACTTCGTAATTCCCAGCGCAGTTGATTTTGGATAAAGTAAACCAGCCCATTCATACATATATAGATAATTCCAATTCTAAATATTGCTTCTTGATTATTCTCCTTAAACAGCAGTGTCGAAAAGCTAGAGGAGAAAAATAAGCATATGACTGTGAATAAACCATAGCAAAAGACTGTAAACCAAAAAGCAGAAGCAGTTAGCTGTCTCTGCTTTAGCTCATCTTTTTCATCGGCATAAAATCTAGCAATTCCCTGGGTTATTTCCAATGGAATCGTGAGATTGACAAACCCTCCAAAAACCATTATTAGATCAAATATTCCATAATCAGATGTAGAAAGAATCCGGGTATAAATAGGAAGCAGCAGAAATGAAATACTACGGCTCAAAATAGCAGGCACTGTGTAAATCAGAGTGTCTGAGAAAAGTCTCTTTAGCACTATTTAGGAACCACCTCAGAATTCAAAAAATCCAAGAATGCTTTTTCTAGCAAGGGCTTATCGCCTAACTGTAGAACATCTTTACTGTGCTTGAGTAATGGTTTCAAAATTTCTAGCAGGCTATCTTCTGATAAACCACATCCCTGTATATAGGGAATTTGTCCCGGCGTTGCCCACCATTTCTCCGGTACCGCTCCATTAACCAGTTTGAGGTATCTGTCAGCAAATGCATCAACATGCCAGTTTGATGTCACAAAGTCATACGCCCGCTGACCTAGGGCACAACGATATTGTGAATCAACGATTAGCTTTTCAATCGCCGATTCGATATCAGCTGGATGGCAAAGGTGAGTAGATGGCAAGACATCATTTGGGATAAGTCCATCTAGCCGAGACCAGCCATAGCCACCAACGATAGCCGGCTTCTTAAACCAAGCAGCCTCAGTTGCAAACCCTGCCATGGGAAAATCACTATATACCTGATCAACAACAAAGTCACACGCATTGAGCTCTTGCAGAACAACTGAGTTGGGCTGACCGATTAATTCAATAAATTCAATAGAATAGCCTTTAGCCTTAAGAGATCGTATAGCTTCTCTAATTAAGGGTGTTCCTTTAACAAGGGGATTTGATGGACAATGAAGAATACGAATAGTATGTGCTTTCAAATCCGGCTTAGTCTCATCTAAAAGCACATCTTCAGGTAATCCTTTGAAGGGTACACCCAAATAAAATGTACTGACAAACGGTTGTTCAAGAAAGTGACATGATAGAGGGGAGCCGATCACGATGTCGGCATATTTTTCTATTTGCAAGCAGGTATTTTTAATAGTTTTTGATAAGTTGATCAAAGATTCAGACTCTTGACCTAAATGATTTAAATCAGAAAATCGACTGCCATCAATATAAGGGGGACGGGCATCAGAACCATGGGCTAAGTTACAAATAATTCTTTTCTTAAATAGCTTTAAAAAAAGGAGATCTAAATTTTCAGGAAAGAACGATATCCCAAATCCAAAAATATAAACATCATGTATAGGGATGGACCAAAAGAATAAAGCTATTTTCATAAAAATAGCAAGTAGGGCCGTCATTTTTCGTTTTAATAAATAGGTTAGCTTTGATTTTTCCTCAGTCCTTTTAACACTTAAAGATTTGATTAACTGGTCATAGATCCTTACAAGTAATGGACTATCACTGACATCCGAATCGTACTGATAGATATGGCTTGAAGAACCCGCTATGGTAACCTGATAGCCTTTCTTTTTAAGGGCAAATGCGAGATTGCCATAATAGCCGGCAATCTCAACCATTCCTATAAAAATACGTTTTCTTTTCATCTAGCCTCAGCTCTTGAATTATGAAAGCCTACTTCGAAGATTAGAACACGACACTCTAAACAAGACTTCTCGCATCTTGATAGATACTCTCAACAATTTCATTTTGAAAGAATCTGCCTTGCTTACTGCCAACACCACCACATATCACATTGTCTGGAAGCAGCTGGTCTATGTACTTACTAAGCGCGGTTAAAGCGCTCATATTTTTTACTGTAGGAACAGGGAAGCCACTCTTTAGAGTCACTACATCTTTAAATAAATAGCGATCGCAATCCAAAAAACCAATATCCTTCAGTTGCTCAATAAGACGATCAGGTAGCGTTGCGTTGTCTACGGTCTCGTGCCCCAGCACCTCAATCGTCAACCGTTGATCGGTTGGGTTATCTGTAAATCCTCGATAATTAGTCACCCGGTAAAACTCCGTTGATTCATCCAGCCCATAAAAATAGCAAAGATCGCTATCTACAGGTTCCGAAACAACCAAGTTGACAATGCGGTTAAGCATAGGCGTATCAAAATGAAACTGGCCCAAATCTATATCGAGGAGGTGGGCAGCTCCAATGACTCCTGTAGCTATGACTAAACCATCAATCTTGAGTTTGGTTTGACTGCCATTGGAATCACAGCCGATTACCGTTAATGGATTCAGGGATAACGATGTCACTGTTATTCCTTTCAAAATAGTAATGCCATCCGCTCTGAGTGCATGAGCCACACCGTCAATAAAACGACGAGAACCCAAGTGGCGAGAATAGAAGCTCCGCTTGCCATGTTGAAAGCTTTTGGGTAGCTGTCGCTGATCGGGTATCGCAAACAGTGCTCGATATTGATCGTAATTTGAATTAGCCGACCAATCAGCTTAGTCCGTGCCAACGACACGGGTAAGTCCCGGTAGCAAGAAGGCAAAACTCGCTAATTCATCATCAGCAAGCTGATATAGCCGTGAGACAACTGGTGCCAACACGTGTTTTACATACAAGTCACCAAAGCGATCGCAAGCACCAGATACTAGGGGGCTCAGTCTATCAATCGCTGGAATTGGCTCAACCGATTCAGTCCGATGTTTTAGAGACTGCAGCAGTTCTTTATAGTCGGAGCGATGACGAATGTCGGGAAAATGAGTGTTAGTTTGTAATATGCCATCAAAAACAGCTCCGGTAACGTCCCCCTGACCCACATCAAAATGAATAAGATCTTCAGACGGAATTGAGTTCAAAATGAAGTCATCAATTTCAGAGTTGCCAGTTTCGCGAAAGATATGAGTGCCTTTATCAAAGTAAATGTCTGGGTCTTTGAAATTAATACCGGATAGCAGCCCCCCCAACTCTTGACTACGCTCAATTACCGTAATCTCACTATCAGGCTGGGCAACGCTGAGACTTCTAGACGCCATTAAACCCGCCAACCCTCCGCCAATGATGGCAAACTTCATAGGCTACCTCCCGCATTAGGAACGCTCCTATCGGTTTCAAAATCCACCGAAAAACAGTTTTCAGGTCGCTTAATATCTTCTTGCCGATAGGCAATCAGAGTAAATTCATAAGGCAAAAGATCGTGACGTAATACAAAGCGGCGGGTTAATTGGCTCGAACAAAACCGAGCAACTTCATCCATTTCAAAGTGCTGAGCCTGGTCTTGCTTAAAGTCAACAAACGGACTCAGAAAATCACAAATCAATACCTCGTTGGTCAGCTCACACAGCTGTTGAATTCTGCTAAAGGCATAAGCTTTGGAAAGAGTTTCATCTTGGTGAGTAATCAAATTAAACACACCGGATGAAAACACCACATCAAATTCTCCGTCAATTTTTGCTTCCGGCTCCACTAGATGAAATGTAGCCGCAGTAGTCGAATACTTATCACGACAGGCCTGAATAAACGAGGGCAGAATATCTACACCTGTATAGTCCACATCATGCCCTGTTTGCCCGAGATAGTCGTATAGATAGCCCAAACCACAGCCATAGTCGAGCACCCGTACCTTACGGCCTCCTAAAAACGGATTGATGGAGCGAAACCGCAATTCACTACGACCCTTTGGCGTCAGGAGTGATGCAGGTGAATCACCATGAAGCCTAAAGCTCTCCTCATACATCGCTTTTATCGTTTCAAATGTGTTCACCATGGGTTAATACTTAAACAAATAAAAAAATGGAAAGGCCTGACGCAGCTCGTCTGTGGAATGAGAAATAAAAGCTGGATCGGTAACGGTATTAAAGTAGCGATAGGGATAGTCCTTAGCCCCCCAACGACTTTTGAAACGGTATACCCCTTCCTGGGAACGCCACGTTCCTCCCCAGTTCCAACGGGTATATCCTTCGTGTGCTAGCTCTGTCATAACCGCAAAGATTAAACTCGAAAGCAGCTGTTTGTTTTTATGCTCTGGCTCAACAACAGGGGTGAAATATTCCACCGTATTGCCATACAAAACTACCAATAGTCCGCTTGCAGGCAAACCATCCAATTCACCGACATATAAGCGGGCGTTGTCACCAAAGGATGCTATCAAAGACTGAAAAATATGCAGTGGCTTAGGGATGCCTCCTAGTGAGCTAATTGATTGCTCATGCACGATCTGTAACCATTGCAATGATTCAATATCAGTTCGTTGGGTAATCTGTTGTTCATATTTTTGTCCCTTACGAATTGAATTTCGGGTTTTCACATGACATTGAGCAAACAGAAACTCTTTTACATCGTTGCTGGTATGGGGCAACTGAGTAATTTGACCAATCCGATCATCAATGCATGAAACCTTGGCAACAAAGGCCATCTCATCACTCCATGGATGAAATGGATTTTCGATCAACGTCACAGAGCTCGCCTGGCGTTCATCTACCCACTCTTTGCAGGCATGCATTAGTTCAAGCCTGACCTCATTAGCATCATGTGCGGCAATGTTAACAAAAGGGCCGCCATGACTGCCAAAAAACGGTAGTGAGTTAATTACGGTTCCCAGCTTGTCATGGGTGCAGATAGCTATTGGCAGCACACCTTCTAACGCTCCGCTCTTACGCGCCAGCAAGTAAACAACTTCTGTATTTGTCAGAATGTTAGACAGAAAATTCAAATATTGGGGGGTATAGTACATCAAGGAATTGCCTCCTATGCTCAGCAATTCGTCGACATCTACAGCAGCACAGGCAACGCTTTCAAGATGAATAGTCATGGGCACATATCCACCTGCTGAATCAGCGCTTCTAAATTAAGCAAGGACCAGATCAACAATCGTCGGTTTTGTTGTCCTGCCAAATGTTCATGAATCAACGATTGAACAGCGTTGACATCCATCAACGAGTAAATGGCCGCATTGCGATGCAACAACGTTCGCTTGACAAACTCAATACTGTCTCCTTTAAACCAGCTGGCGTCGGGAGCAGAAAACCCTTGTTTTGCAGCTTTGGTAATATCTTCAGGGATATATCGCTGCATCACATCTCGCAAGATCTGCTTACCGTCACGGGTTTTTTGAAAGAATTTTTGAGGTATGTTTTCTGGATCATTCTCATTGATCCAAACCACTTCTGCTAAGTTATTGAGCTTTAAGCTGACGGGGCACCGCATGGCAAAATCAACCAAATCATTATCTAGAAACGGTACTCGGCTCTCTAGGACATGGGCCATGCTTATCTTGTCTTCTACAATTAATAGACCGTGGAGAAAGGTTTTAGCTTCAAAATAAAGAGAGTGATTTATATAGTCTTCTGGCCCTTCTAAATTTTCAGGACTGTGTCTAAACACATCCCGAAAAATGTCACGGGTCCAGACATGGCTGATATCATCCCAAATGGGCGAAAACACTTTTTTTAGCTGACTGTTGGGAATCAGTCGATGCCAGAACAGATAGTACTTATCAATATAGTTTTCAAAATTATCGTTAACGACGGCGCGATAGTAACGCCACGGATAGCCACCAAACAGCTCGTCACCGCCAGCACCGCTCAAAACAACTTTGACAAACTTACTGGCAAGCTGCGCTGCATAATAGTTGGGGTAGCTTTGTCCCACCCGGGGTTCTTCTAGATGCCAGGCTAGTTTGGGCAAGACCCTTTCCATATCCCCCGCCTTAAGCACCATTTCGTAGTGCTCAGTCTTAAAGTGATAAGACATGGCCTCGGCTTTGGTACGCTCATCAAAGGCTAGCTCAATGCCTGAAGCTGAGCTGAGGTCAAAGCCACAGGTAAAGCTTTTAAGGTAAGGGTAAGAGCGTGCTGCGATCGCACTGATCGATCCAGAATCAATCCCGCCGCTGAGATAGCAACCCAGCTCAACATCACTGATCAGCTGACGATTAACCGCCTGCTGAAACAGTCGATCTAACTCTTCTCGATATTCTCGAACATCAATCTTTTCAGTGGGTTCGCGAAAGTGATAGTCCCAATATTCGGTAACCTTGAGATTACTGGCCCCTTTACCTAAATCTAAAACAGCGTAGTGTCCCGCAGGCAGCAGTTTCACCACATCCAACAAAGTACGGTCGGTGAAAAAATTCTGAAAGGTGAAATATTCCAAAAGAGCCGGTTTATCCAAACGCCGCTCAAAGTTTGGAATAGTTAGCATTGCCTTTTGCTCAGAGCCAAACGCAAACAGGCTACCCTGCTGAGCATAGTAGAGAGGCTTAATACCGTAGCGATCGCGAGCCAACAGCAGAGACCGCTGTTTACGGTCCCACAGAGCCAGGGCAAACATGCCGTTTAGCCGCTCAAATGCCTTCACCCCCCACTCGGCCAAAGCATAAAGTACGACTTCACTGTCGGTTTTAGAACGGAACCAGTACCCAATCGCCTCCAGCTCTGCCCGTAAAACTTGAAAGTTGTAAATCTCACCGTTGTAGCTCAGCACAAAACGGTGGTCGGCAGACACCATCGGTTGGTGCCCGGCAGGGGATAAATCCAAAATCGCTAACCGGCGATGGCCTAGACCAACGTTGCCCTCAATCCAGTGGCCCTCGCCATCGGGACCCCGGTGCGCAATCGCATCGGTCATGCGCTGCAAAATCACTGGAGAAACCGGTTCACCATTGCTGTTGATCAGCCCAGCAATGCCACACATGGGCTAACCTAGCTCCTTGAGCGCAGCGACAATATAGTCATAGTCTGCTGCGCTCATGCGGTTGTGTAGCGGCAGGGCCAAAGTGTAGCGATCGCAGTTCCAAGCCCCTGGAAAATCTTCCGGCTTTATCCCAAAGCGGTCTTTGTAATAGCCCAGCATATGCACTGCGTGGGTACCTGGACGGGTACTAATCCCAAGGGCTTGGAGTGCTTCCATCAGCTGATTGCGAGGCATCGGAGCGCAGGTCTCATCGACATAGCACACATAGGCTTGCCAGCCGTGGCTATAGTCAGGCGTTACCTTGGGTGTCTGCAGCCAGTCAAGATCCGACAGCTTTTGATGATAATAATCAGCCCACTGCCGTCGTTCTTGCAGGAGACTATCAAGCTTGGACAGCTGCACCAAACCAACTGCTCCTTGCAGATCGGTCATGCGATAGTTGAAGCCCAACAAGTTAAACTCTGGCAAAATATAGGGTTTAGGCCCCAGGTGACGCTGTTCTTCAGCCACGCTGGCACCGTGATTGCGCAGAACCCGCATTTTTTCGGCAAGGGCATCGTCATTGGTGGTGATCATCCCGCCCTCGCCGGTCGTAATTGACTTACGGGGATGAAAGGAAAATGCTCCGGCTACTCCAAGCGAGCCAGCAGCCCGCCCCTTATAGGCAGCTACCGCCGCACAAGCGGAATCTTCTACTAGAGGAATATTGGGAACCACCTCTTTTAAAGCATCAATATCGACACAGCGGCCAAACAGATGGACAGGAATGATGGCCTTGGTGCAGTTTGTGATTTTGGCAGCGACTTGATCAATAGCGATATTGCAGGTTTGCGGATCTACATCTACAAAAATGGGGATGGCACCGCAATAGAGCACCACATTGGCCGTAGATACCCAGGTAAAGGCTGGCACGATAACTTCATCGCCAGGGCCAATACCTAAAGCCGTCAAGATTAGATGCAGAGCCGTGGTACAGCTGGTGGTTGCGATCGCATGACTCACCCCGTGTCGATTGGCAAATCGTGTTTCAAATTCAGCCACCTTGGGGCCTTGAGTCAGCCATCCAGTCGACAGCGGTTCCCGTAACGCTTGCCATTCTTCCTCACCAGTTGAGGGTAGTGAAATAGAAATATTACGACGGTCTGACATTAGGCTACTCCTGCATGTTGACGTCGCTGGGTCACTAGCTCTTTATGCTGATTTCGCCACTCCATGAGCTTTTCTAACCCCTCACGCAGCTGAACTTTTGCCTTGAAATTAATTTCAGCTTCGGCCTTTAGCGGACAGCCTACTCGATTTTTAACAAAGGTTTTGCCAGATGGCTCAAACTGAATCTCCTGGTTTACACCCGTAATGTCAAGAATCAGCTCTGTCAACTCTTTTAGCGAGGTTTTAACAACGGTACCCACATTATAAAAAGCGTCTGTGGCCTGAGCTTTCATCGCACACACATTGGCATCAGCGCAGTCCTCAACATAGATAAAATCATAGGCCTGAGAACCATCCCCATAAACAATCGGTGGCAGTCCCTGATCTAAGCGATCCAAGATTTTCATAATCACGGCAATATAGGTACCTTGATAATCCTGTCGAGATCCATAGACATTCATATAGCGCAGACCAACATAGTCAAAATGTTGGTCCGTATCTTTGTAGCGGTGATACAGCGAATGACACATATGCTCCCCTGCAATTTTGGTCGCACCGTAAAACGTATGGTTGTTGTAGGGATGATCTTCCGTCATGGGTTCAGTTACCGCATCCCCATACACCGAGGCGGAAGATGAGAATACCAGGCGTTGAACACCGTTGTTTAGACAGGCTTCTAAAACGTTAAAGGTACCGCCAATATTGACTTCAAAGGCCGAGCGAGGAAAGTCATAACAGTGCAACAGCCACATGGCGGCAAAATGAAACACGCCGTCAATATCTTTCATGGCGGCATCTAAAATGTCTCGATGCAGCAGCTCACCACCTAGAGGAAAGATTTTGCAGCGGGGATCTTTTAAGGCATCCGCTAGATTCTCTCGAGTACCTCGGGTAAAATTATCAAAGATGCGAACCTCTGCAACATCCTCTTTGAGAAGAGCGTCAACAGTATGGGAACCAATTAGACCAGCTCCTCCAATGACTAATAAACGCTTACCTGATAGTTCCATTATTGTTGGTTTAGTAAAAAACTTAAAATCTCTATCTACTCGATTCGGAAACAGAGTGAATCCTTTTGTCTGTAGGTTACTCCAGTCGAATCAATAGCGTAACCTTGGGCATCAAAGTTAAGCACATCACCATAGGCACTCATCCAACCAGTGAGTTTAGCGGGGACTCCAGCGACCATACCGTAGGCCGGGACATCTTTAGTCACCACCGCGCCTGCAGCCACAAACGCGTATTCATTTAAGGTAATACCGCAAACAATAGTGGCGTTTGCCCCAATGCTAGCACCGCGTTTAACTACCGTAATTTGGTAATCATCTGCAGTATTGCGGGGGTACTCACAGCGAGGCGTTTTAACGTTAGTAAAGACCATGCTAGGGCCGCAAAAAACAAAGTCTTCTAAAATTACACCTTCATAGAGAGAGACATTATTTTGAATCTTGCAGCCATCTCCGATTACAACGTTATTTGCCACATAGACATTTTGCCCTAGAGAACAATTTTTCCCAATTTTGGCCTTGGGCATAACATGGCTAAAGTGCCAGATTTTCGACCCTTCACCAATGTGAGCCCCCTGGTCAATACAGGCTGTTTCATGGGCAAAATAATCAACCATTCAGCACCTCTTGCACACTTTCCAAGATATTCATCACCGCTACGCCGTTCCAGCCATCTGAATGGGGAAATTGGCGCGACTTTAGACAGTCTAAAAAGTGTTGACATTCCAACTTTAGAGGTTGGGCATCGGCAATATCGACAATGGCTGTGCCGTGATCGACTGCAGCTAGTTCGGTGTTGATTCGTTTATTGTGCACCGTGACAACTTGCTGAATTTCGTCATAGACCAGCATTTGTTCATCTGCGATCGCAACCAGACCCCGCTGTTTTAAGGGCCACTGCCACGAACAATGGAGGTGAGCCGTCTGCCCTGACTCAAAGGTCAAATCCACATGAACTTCATCAGCAATGTCAGCCTGCAGTCGGGCATGGCCAGACGCCTTAACCTGCTGAAGTTTAGGATTACCCAACAAATCTAAAATGATAGAAATGTCGTGGGGAGCCAGAGACCACCAGACATTTTCCGTTGTGCGTACCTTCCCCAGGTTTAGACGATGGGTGGCGATATGTCTCACTTGGCCTGCTTTCCCAGAATTCAGATAATTCCGCATCCAGACAATCGCTGGCTGATAGAGCAATAGGTGACCCACCATCAAAATCCGGTCATGGGCCTCAGCATAGGGGGCCTGCTCGCGAGCTTCTTCTGCTCGCAGGGTCTTGGGCTTTTCAACAAACACATCCTTGCCCGCTTTTAGGGCAACCAGCGCCAGAGAATAGTGGGTGGGGGCCGGTGTGGCCAGCACAACGGCTAAAACATCGGTTGCCAGAGCCTCTACAAAATCGGTAAACAGCGGCACGTCAGGATACTGGGTTTGCACCCGCTGCTGTAGCGGGGGTGATACCTCCACCACCCCCGCCAGGCTACCAAGCTCATAAAAGTTACGGATCAGGTTTTTACCCCAGTGACCGCTGCCCACCACAATTACCTGGGTCATAACAGGGTTACCTTAGTGCGATCGCAATCCACATGTCTGGTCGCTCCCCGCGTATCTAATACAGCCTTTGCTTGCGACACCAGTTTCCCATAGTCAACGCTGCTATGGTCAGTGGCAATCAGCACTAAATCCGCGTCACTGACCGTATCAGAATCTAAAGGAACGCTGCTAAACGTGCGGTCTCCTACAGAAATTTCAGAGATGTAGGGATCGTGATAGCTCAGAGTCACCTCATCTTTGAGCAAAAATTTAATAATTTCAATGGCAGGAGATTCTCGCCAGTCTGCTAGATCTTTTTTATATGTGACCCCAATAACCAGAATCGTGGCTTTGGATGGGGCAATCCCTAACTTATTCAGCACACGAAAGGCTTTACTTCTAGCAAACGAGGGCATACGCCGATTAATTTCCCCTGCTAGAGCAATAAACCGGGTGTTGAAATTAACTTCCTTCGCCTTCCATTCTAAATAGTGGGGATCGATGGGAATACAGTGACCGCCAACGCCGGGTCCCGGATAAAAGGGCATGATGCCAAACGGTTTGGTATTAGCCGCATCCAACACTTCCCAGACGCTGATATCCAAGCGATCGCACAGCAATGCCAGCTCATTTACCAGGGCGATGTTAACCGCTCGAAATGTGTTCTCAAACACTTTGACCAGCTCAGCGGCTTTGGCGCTGCTAACGGGCACCACACGAGAGATGGATTGTTGATAAAACAGTTCAGCCGCTCTTAATGAAAATTCATCAGAAGCACCAACTACTTTGTTAGTGTTTTGCGTGGTGTAGCGTTGGTTGCCAGGGTCGACTCGTTCCGGCGAATGGGCCAAGAAAAAATCTTGCCCCTGTTTCAGACCGCTCTGCTCCAAAATTGGCTGAATAATCTCATCGGTTGTCCCTGGGTAGGTGGTGGATTCTAACGACACCAGCTGACCTGGCTGCAACCGTGCCCCAATCTCTCGGGCGACGCTTTCCACGTAGCTCAAATCGGGGGTCAAATTTTTAGTTAACGGTGTTGGCACACAAATAACTATGACTTCCTTATCGACGACCGCATCGAAATGGGTGACGGCTTTTAGATGACCGCTAGCAACCGCCTGTTTCAGGACGTCTGAACTAATGTCGTCAATATAGCTATCGGCCTGATTAACTCGCTCTGTCCGCTGAGGATTTTGCTCAATGCCAATGACCTGAAAGCCGACCTTTGTTTTTTCAATGGCAAACGGTAAGCCCACATAGCCTAACCCCACGACACCAACCGTGGCTTCCCGGCTGAGAATACGCTGCTCCAGGTTTGCAAGCTGTGGGTGGTCTAGACGATCCGTCGGTAGATTAGGGGCCAATGTCATTAAGTTCAGATGCAACTACCCTATTCTGCCCGAGGGACAAATTCCCATATCAGCTTTTCTTAATGCCGATGAGTCTGGTGCATCCAACCCCCACAAGCTGCCGTAGACTATCAGGGAATAAAACGGGTTTCGCCATAGGCCAGCAGATTTTCAATACTAATCAGACGATTTTCCCAAGTCTCAAGGCGATAGCGATTTTGCTGAGATTTGACTGCCAGGTCAGACTCTATCACCTGGCTTAGCTGGTCTAGCTGCGATCGCACCTCCTCTAGCTTGCGATGAGATGGCTCGTCAGCCAAAGTAGCCAGCTGATCGCCCAATCCATTAACATCATTGACCCACTGCGCCAGCTGCTGGTCAGGCAGCAGCAGCTGATCGTTACTGAGTAGCCATCCCCATTCACGCTGTAAAGACTGATAGCGCTCAACAGCGGTGCTAAACGGTTGCCGTTGTGGCAATGAGTAGGGGATTTCCATCGTTCCCTGAGTATTATTTAGCAGCGTCTGAATCTCCCGCTGCAAATTTTCAGCCGCAAATAGAGCGTAGCCATTGACGGGTAAATCTCGTAGGGTTTGAATTTGGTCCAAAGCCGCCATCTCAGGCAAATTGAGCAATCGAATACCTGGAATAATTAGTGTGGAACCATAGCTATCGTCCAAGACCCAGGGATGGATGAGTTCCTCAAAGCGCTTTGTATCCCTGGCGTAACTCATCAGCACAATCCAGTCCACATCTCCGCGCTGCGCCCAGGTCTCCCAATCTTGCTGAATCTTATGGATACGTTCGTGGGTGGGTTTAGCAAATACGGCAGCTGAAATTGTTAAATCAGGTTTGCGCTGCCGCAGCATCTGCGACGCTTCAGCCACGAAAGAACTGACCTGCTCTACACGAAACTCAGTCCAGCGCTGCCATAACTGTCGCTGACGCCGCTGCTCATTGGGGGAGGACGATGGATTATCGCGAGGAGACAGCACAGCGGGATCCACACCGGTCAAATCTCGAAAACGTAGTCGCGATGCGGTGCCATATCCATAGGTACGATCAGCACCAGGGTCTTGAAAGGGATAGCGTACATAGTCGAATTGAATACCGTCAACGTCATAGTTATCCGCTATCTCCTGCAGCATACGCATGATATAGCTGCGGACTTCAGGATTAGCAGGATCTAAAAACGGTTTATCTTGCCCCAAGGGGAACATTTGCCCCCGTCGGTCGTAGCCTGTCCAACCGGGGTTTGCATTGATCAATGGCCCCGGGTAGTTAGCCGGTAAATTCAACAGCGCATTGTGACGACGATTCCCTGCAGCAAACAACCAAATCCAGGCATGAACTTCAATCCCTCGTTCTTTGCCCAACCGTACAGCCGCAGCTAACGGATCCCAGTGACGCGTCAAGGGATTTTGCTGAGGAGCAATTCGGCTGGGATATATAGGATAGCCAGCATTGACAGTCTCAAAAAAGACCGTATTGATACCTGCTGCTGCAAGCCGGTCAAACACTTGGGTCAATCTTTCCTCAGACCCAGCACTCACAATCGTGCCCCGATCTAACCACATGGCACGAACTTCAGCCTGTGCCAATGATTGTTCCACTGGAAATGAATTCCAAAGAGACCGACGCGCACTCAGCCACTGTTGACGGGCCGTGCCATAGTCACGTCGTGCAATCAGGTCCTCCCAATCATTTAGAGTTTGTTGAGCAGTTTCTAGAGCTGGATGAGTCAGCGGTGTCGCTAAACTAGAGCCAGACAGGCTGGCACTCAGACTCCCGTCAGTACGAATAGAGGTCAGCGCCAACTCCGCGGGCTGGGTACTGGCATAGCCATGAAGCAGAGCCCCTTCAAATCGACCCATTAAATTTTTAAGTTCCTCCCGCATAGCCAAATCCAGAAATGGGCTAATTGCCTCATTTCCTGGACGCACCTCCAACCCCGGCGGTTCAATATTATTTGCCGGGTCCAGCGTATCTAGCGCGAGCTGAACACTCCCACCCTCACTAGGGGAATTTTCCAGGTCCAGCGTATCTGGCCCATCCAGCGGTCTAGCTATCCCTGGAGTTGCTAGGGCACCCAGAAAAATAGCCAGTGCAGAGGAAAAAAACAGAGGATGAAACATGGGTGGGCGTAGCAAGGTTAAGTAGAAATACTGACGCGACAGAACAAGCACAGTGCTAATAACTACTGAGCTAGTCGCTAAAGGCGAACTTGTTTCTCAAGAGGACTATACCGAAAGAAACGACCATTATCGGAAATGATTGGACCGTTCAAAGCAGTATCATTGAGGAGCGCTAGCGTCATCATTGAGGAGCCCAATGATGATTCTCAGACTCGAGCCGAAAAGCCCTAGAGAGACCTGAGAAAGCTTAGTTTGCTAACACAGTCCTAAAAACATATTCTTAGGGCAGGACATCCTAAGAAATTGTCCTATCCACCTTTTCATTACCCAGAAGATTGCCCAGAATAGAAGACCGAAACTTTGTCTTGCCTTGTTATTTAAATTAATGAGGCCGCCACCTTTCAGCTCGTTTATTCAATCCTTGCTGAGAAATCGAGGTGGCACCGTACAGTAGAACAAGTTCTATTGTTTTAGAAACTGACCAGCATTGCTGTAGTACAATACAAAATCCTGCGTTGAATAGTGCAAGATAAGCTATTCGACTTCCTTTCGTTTTTAAAGACTGTAAAACCGGTAAGCTCTATGGCGCTCCTGCAAGAACAAAAGCAATCAATTATTTCGGACTATCAAGTACATGAAACTGACACTGGATCTGTTGATGTACAGGTCGCGATGTTAACCGAGAAAATCAATCGGCTATCTAAGCACCTACAAATTAATAAAAAAGACCACTCATCCCGCCGGGGCTTGCTGCGTATGATTGGTCGCCGTAAGCGCCTGCTGGCTTATCTAGTCAAGCAGGATGCTAGTCGGTACCGGGAGCTAATCACCAAGCTAGGTATCCGTGGCTAAGAGTGGCTAAGATACTAGAGGGTCACCTTCGTCATCCAAACAGTCTAGAACTTATCTGCTTTATGCCTTCCGAATCTCAGCGTGAGTCGCTGCCTTTTGAACCAAAGTCAAAGAAGCAACCCACCGATAAGGCGGCCAGCTCGTCGTCACAACGTAAGCCAGCTGATAGCCAAGGTAAGAAGGCATCAAAGCAGCCAGCTAAGTCGGCAGACGATGCGGGTATTCCAGAAGTTGTCAGCCGGCGAATGATTCGTCGGATGGGAATTTTTGCAGGCGTCCCAACAGCTTTAGGGATGTCGTCCTTTGTGATTTCCTATTTTTTACTGACTCGACAGATTGTCGAATTTCCTAATGTTGTCGTGCTGCTTGTTTCGCTGGGCTTTTTTGGTCTAGGTACCTTGGGATTAAGCTACGGTGTTCTGTCTGCATCCTGGCAAGAGGATATTGAAGGAAGCTTGCTAGGGACTGAGCAATTTTCTGTGAACTTTCGACGCTTAGTTCAAGGGCTAAAAAAACCTAAGCAGTCATCTGCCGATAATCCACAATCCCTAAGCGACTAAATAAGCGGCTAGTGCAGCGTCAAGACTAAAAATTAGGGTTACTGAGAGTGTTGCGGTAAGCTCGACACAGTGTGTTGGAGCCCTATGCAGAAAAAGTACATTGTCCGCCTAACCCCCGATGAGCGCCATCAGTTACAAGAGGTGATCA
>JBHJIV010000288.1:0-2532 GCA_050043105.1 Leptolyngbyaceae cyanobacterium
TGATCACCTCTTGTAACTGATGGCGCTCATCGGGGGTTAGGCGGACAATGTACTTTTTCTGCATAGGGCTCCAACACACTGTGTCGAGCTTACCGCAACACTCTCAGTAACCCTAATTTTTAGTCTTGACGCTGCACTAGATTGCCTGCAATAATTTTATGCCAGATCATACAAATTTGAGATTTCGGTTTTTACCAACGCGGTTTTCTTGGATGGCGATTCATCCTCAGCCTGTTGGAATCATTTACTTTATTGGCGGCGCTTTTTTTGGCTCAATGCCAACTCTATTTTATCGATTTTTATTAAAAAGTCTCTTCGTAAACGGGTATACCGTTGTTGCCCTACCCTTTAGGTTTTCGTTTCGTCACTGGTCGGTTGCCCTAAGCCTGGCTGAGAACCAAAATGAAATTCGTCAAGCTCTTTTAGAAGAAGCCAAAAAACAAGGATTTGATACAACGCTTTACCAAGAAACGTTAGAAAATCCTCAAGACATTAGAGAATACTGGATAGGCCACAGTTTAGGCTGTAAATACATCGCCCTGTTAGAGCTATTGACCGATTTTGAGATATTTGAACAACAAACAGGATTATTTACTTGCTTGGGAGAACAGCAGGCTCAGAAAATTGATTGCATGATTGATAAATCTAATCTACATTCTGTTTCACTTTATAATCAACCTTCCATTTTGCTAGACCCTGTTATCTCAGACTTAGATAATGCTGTCCCCATCAAGGCCCTACAGCGTCTGCTATCAAGACTTATTAAAGTAAATCCTTCTCGTGATGAAACGTTCTGCCTAATAGACAAGTCTCGTTTGTTTACATTGACCTCTATCCTTTCATTTAACAGTCAGTTAGCCGAGACTTCTGTAACCAGGCTAAAGCATCTCCTAGCCCAGCGTTTGCTTGGTTACCAGCCTATACCTGTTAACCCTTCATGGTTGGGCAAACACCTAGCTGTACTTGGGGTAAACCGTGGACAATCAGGCATTATTGAAGCCATTATGGAGCAGTTAGCCAAAAGTCGATACCGCCTTAGCGGGTAAGATCAAGTCGCTGATATCCTGGATGTTGTGAGATTATTGTGACAAAATCTGTACCCACTGAGAATCTTTGAGGGTTATCTATCAGCTTGAAAGAGAGTAAAACTCCACATAAAATTCTACAGGGCCGCAAAGCTCTACGCAGTAGAAAATCTTCGGTTCAACAATGCCAGAAAAATCTGGAGTCAGCCGATGCTCTTCTGGAGTCTCGGTGAGAATTTTATAGCCTAGCTGACCCGATATCACCCAGATTTTGGCCCAGCTGCCTGCTTTAGTGGTGTGACGATTGAGCAGCGCAGGCGGCACTGTATCTTGATTAAACACCGCAGTTTGTGGTGAGTAGAATTAAGTAGTAGATGAAGGAAACTACAGGCCATGAAAATCTCTGTCATTGGCATTGGTAAGGTAGGTTCAACCGTTAGCTTTGTTTTGGCAAAAGACGGTTTAGCATCAGAATTAGTCCTGTATAATCGCACCAAAGAAATTGCCCAAGCTGAAGCCATTGATATTCAGCAAGCTATAGCCCTTACTCCCTACCGGCTTGTGGTTCGAGATGGCGATCTAGAAGATACCGCTCACTCAGACATTATCGTTATTTCAGCCAGTGCATCCATGCCAAAAAACATGGGAAACCGCAATGAATTGTTTTCGCAGAATACCCAGATCATGCATCAGCTGATTCCACCGCTGATGCAATTTAGTCCGAATGCTATTGTGGTTAATGTTAGCAATCCTGTCGACGCTTTAACCTACCAAATATTACAAATCGCACGCCAACAGTCTGAGTATATTAGCTGGCAACGGGTAATTGGCACCGGTACCCTCATTGACTCAGCACGATTTCGCGACCTATTATCGGCTCAATTAGGTATCCACCCCATAGATATCAACGCCTATATTTTAGGAGAACATGGTGATAGCCAGTTTGCAGCCCTCAGTTCAGCCACAAGCGGTGGTGCATTAATTGATGCCAATCCTCTGCGTCAGCAGATGGTAGAAGATGCTAAGAAATCCGCATGGACAATCTTTAAAGCTAAAGGATATACCAACTACACGGTATCTCTAGCCGCAGAAATGATTGTTCGCAGTATTGTTGAAGATCTGAGGTATACCCTACCGGTAACCGTATTGATCGATGGCTACTGTGATGTATACAACTGCTGCCTCAGTGTTCCTTGTGTGATTGGTCGACAAGGTGTTCACTGCCGCCTAGAAACTCAACTTAATTCAGAAGAAGTACTAGCATTCCAAAACTGTGCCCATGTAGTACAACAACAAATCCAGTCCTAGCAAGCGCAGCATTTTCTTAAATACCTATCATTGGACGCAATCAGTAAGAGATTTGTATGATTTGTCTGAGATCTACACGCAATCGTCACGGGTTTGATGCGATCGCAATAATATCGTCCCAGTGAGACCAAAGAAAGAAATGCCCCTCTTGAGGATAGCTATGGAGCTGACTGTTGGGCAGATGACGGTGTTTATAAAC
>JBHJIV010000289.1:0-35496 GCA_050043105.1 Leptolyngbyaceae cyanobacterium
CGAAGACCCTGAATTTGAAACGTTCTACACCAAGAACATCCTTCTCAACGAAGGTATTCGTGCGTGGATGGCTCCTCAGGACCAGCCCCACGAGAAGTTTGTATTCCCCGAAGAGGTACTGCCACGTGGTAACGCTCTCTAAAAATCGTGCCTAAATAGCTAAAAAGGCCCCAGCTGCTAATCTGGGGCCTTTTTTATTCCTCTTTGAGCGTTTACCCCCGTTTTCTAAGGACCTATGCTATATTGCAAACAGCACTAAGTGCTCTTGGTAGTAAAACCGTTTAGGGATAAAGGAGGTGATGCCCATGAGTGAAAGTAGTTGTAAACGCATGGGTCTTCAGGTTGAAGTAAATCGGCTGTGTGCCGGGGCTGTTCTCTAAACGCCAGCTTCAAATATTGAAACTGACCCGCTAGAGTTCCTTCCGGCAGTCTGGTTTCAACCGAAGACCCCACTAGACCGCTCTTGTTTTGAAGTTGCTTTTGCACTTCCCTGACAAGAGCGGATAGTTTTTTTAAAAAAGGGAATAGATTTGCCTAAACACAGTTTTTTTATCAGCTGAATGAGCTACGCTTCATAATTGCTCATTCCTTTACATCTACTGCGTCATACACATGGCTATTCTTTTAACCTCAAGCGAAATTCAGTCTTACCTTGCAGACCTGACTGACTGGGTGATTGAAGATAATTCGATCAAAACTACGCTAACCTTCAAAAACTTTATCGAGGCTGTTAACTATATAAATAGGGTGGTTGCTCCCGCTGAGGCAGCAGGACATCATCCTGACCTTTTTATTTCTTACAATCGCGTTACCGTAAGCCTGACGACTCACGATGCAGGGGGGCTTACTCACAAGGACTTTAGCCTTGCCAAGACACTCTCTCAACTGGCATAGCAATTATTCTTCAAACCAAGCAACTACGGTATTTTTATAAGATGTACCTACCAGTCAACATTAGACTAAGTAAAAGGTAGTGTATGTTGCTAGCTCTTCACAGTTGGATCTGCTAGCATTATTCGTAGAATTATAGTGCTGGGCTATTTGTCTTTCGACAAGGTTGCACAGGCTCTGTAATTCAGGCAAGATAGCTCAATGTAGTTCTGTTATTTAACTGAACTGTTAATTTCTTCCTAGGTGTGAGGAGAATCGAAATAATGTCTAATCTTTGGAAAGCCTTATTGGCTAGCCCATTCGTAGTGGGTACTGTTCTTTCCAGCACTGGTATTGCAGCAGAAGCTGAAACTGTAAGTGTTGATGCTCTAAGCAACTCTGATTCCATTCAGTTGGCTCAAGTAACAAGTGTTTCCGAGCTATCTGACGTTCTTCCTTCTGACTGGGCTTACACTGCTCTGCAGC
Source organism: Leptolyngbyaceae cyanobacterium (assembly GCA_050043105.1). Classification (GTDB taxonomy): domain Bacteria; phylum Cyanobacteriota; class Cyanobacteriia; order Phormidesmidales; family Phormidesmidaceae; genus Leptothoe. Next base: position 1,357 of record JBHJIV010000289.1, read on the forward strand.
GTCTAGTCGAAGAGTACGGTTGTATTGAGGGTTATCCTGACCGTACTTACCGTGGCAACCGTGCTATGACTCGTTATGAGTTTGCTGCTGGTTTGAACGCTTGCTTGGACGTAATTGTTCAGCTGATTGATGGTGGTCCTTCCGATGACCTGGAGACTATCCGTCGTCTGCAAGAAGAGTTTGCTGCTGAGCTAGCTACCATCCGTGGTCGTGTTGACACTCTAGAAGCCGATGTGGCTGAGCTAGAAGCTAACCAGTTCTCTACAACTACCAAGTTAAAGGGTCAGTTGGACGCTCACTTGGCAGTTCCTTTCGGTGTTGATATTGACTCCGATGGTGATGGTGACGAAGAGGACGAGGTTACTTTTGAGTACCGTGCTCGGTTAAACTTTGACACTAGTTTTACTGGTGAAGACCGTCTGCGCATCCGTCTCCAAGCTAGTGACTCAGACAACAGCATCAGCGCTATTGCTGGTGGTTTTGCTAGCCAGAGTGGTACTGGTGGCGCTGAAGATAACCTTCGCCTAGATGACGTTTACTATTCCTTCCCCATCGGTAGCCGTATCTCCGCTATCGTTTCTGCAAACAGTACTGTCTCCGACGACTTTGTAACTAGCACTATCGTTCCTTTCGATGGTCCTGCTGTTGGAGACTACAGCGGTCCCATGTTCTATGACCAACTTGGTATCGGCGGCGATTCTCTGGGTGTTGGCTTTAACGTTGCCTTTACTGACAACATCATTCTTGATGTTGGCTATGCAACTGCTGATGGTCAAGATGGAGACAGGGGTGTCTTTGATGAGTACGAGTACATCGTTCAGTTGAACTACCTGAGTGATGGCCTTATCGACGCAGCTGTAACCTTCATGGATGGTGAAGAGGGTGATGGTAACGGTACTGATGAAATCATTGCCGGTTTGCTTAACCTTAGCTTTGGCGGCTTTGAAATCGGTGGTTTCTATGCTGACCAAGACGGCGACGAGAGCTGGATGGGTGGTGTAGCTGTATCCGACTTCTTGGGTACTGGTAATGCTGCTGGTGTTTACTACACCCAAGACTTCGATGACAACGAAGTGGCTGAAGCTTATTACTCCGTTCAGATCAACGAGTTCTGGAGTCTAACTCCCGCCGTACTTTACGGTGAGCTTGATGATGACGATGAGGATGCTTTCTACGGTGTTATCCGTTCTACATTCAGTTTCTAAGTTTGCTAGCTTAGTTTCTTAATAAAAAAGGTGCTGCCTAGGCAGCACCTTTTTTATTGTTTAATGTAGGTAGGAAATGGTCAGCTAGCCGCTCAGTTTAAAAGCTCTGGAGTGGTGTGATCTCTATGAGTTTTTTAATATCTTCACTTCCTGAGGCAGTAGAGCTAAAATCATATCTTCGTAATCAATTTTGACAAGCCAGTAGCCTGTTTCGGCCCCGTCATGACCCATTTCTTTAGCTAGCACAACCCCAGTCTTACCAGCAGCATATTCGGGATATAAAACCTGTACTTTATCTCCTGGCTGTATCACGTTTAATCAGATAAATATAGATGTCTGTACATATTGCTTGATATAAAGGTTTAGCCTATGACTGTAAGGTTTTCGAAATTAGTTTCTCCGTAATAGGGATGCTACAAAATTTTTATGGAGTACACATAACCCATATTTCTTATAAAACACTTCAGTTCTTGATATATCTATTCGGTTACTAAGTCTTGATTTCGAGCGAAACAAAATGAAACTACAGCAACGTAGTTTTTTCAAGGTGTAATCCAAAGTAACGACTTATATCAAGCTTTAACCGGTGTTTTTTCTAACATAAGCTTAGAGCGTTTGAACATCTCAGGAATTTCTACAGGGTAGTCTCCAGTGAAGCAAGCGGAGCAGAATGTTTTAGTATCCTGCTGGGTGGCATCTAGCATTCCTTGCCAGCTTAGATAAGCCAGGCTGTCTACACCAATTTGAGCCTCAATATCTTGCACAGATTTTGTAGCTGCAATCAGCTGGTCTTGACTGTCAGTATCGATGCCATAGAAGCAAGGATGAGTAACTGGTGGCGACGAGATACGCATGTGAACTTCTGTCGCTCCTGCATCTCGCAAAGCTTTTACGATTTTTCGGCTTGTTGTCCCTCGAACAATTGAGTCATCCACCAACAAAATTCGCTTGCCTTGGAGAACGTCCTTCAAAGGATTAAGCTTAATGCGTATCCCAGCTTCTCGCATCATTTGGGTTGGCTGAATAAAGGTACGGCCAACGTAGCGATTTTTGATTAATCCCTCTGCGTAGGGGATCCCAGAAGTTTCGGCAAAACCAATCGCAGCAGGAATGCCAGAATCTGGCACAGGCATAACTAAATCCACATCTGCCGGGGACTCTTGCGCTAATATATTGCCCAAACGTTTGCGATAGCTGTATAAGCTTTCACCGTGATAGACACTATCAGGGCGGGCAAAATAGACCATTTCAAAAATACATAGGCGACGCTCAGGCTTAGCCCACTGTAGCGACTTAATACCGGCCTCACTAATCCAGATCAGCTCGCCAGGTTGAACGTCACGAACATGGTGGGCATTCACAATATCTAAACCACAGGTTTCAGAGGCTACTGCATATTGACCAGGGCCACCATTAGGGTCGTCACCACCAAAGTAGCCCAAGACTAGGGGACGAATTCCGTTAGGGTCACGAATTGCCAGAATACCCTCAGGGGTGGCAATGGTGAGGCTAAAGGCACCTTCACATCGTTTACAGGCATCTATAGCTGCATCAATCCAGTCTTTGCCATCGTTCACAGCATCGGCCATAAACAATGCGATCAGCTCTGTATCTGTAGTGGTGATGAGCGTGTGATTGCGTTTCAGCAGTTCTTCTCGAAGTTTGCCAGCATTAACCACATTTCCATTGTGGGCTAACGCCATTTCACCCAAGCGAGTGGATAGTATAGCTGGTTGGGCATTTGCCACTCGACTAGAGCCCGTGGTGGAGTAACGTGTGTGTCCAACAGCCCACTGTCCAGGAAGACGCTGCAACACTTCTTCGTCAAAGACCTGAGACACCAATCCCATGTCTTTGTGGACATTGATGCTGCCATGATCAAATGTGGCAATGCCAGCAGACTCCTGCCCACGGTGTTGTAACGCGTACAAGCCAAAGTAAGTTAGCGTAGCAACATCATCTTTAGGAGAAAACACGGCAAATACACCGCAAGCTTCTTCTGGTTTGTCGGGGTGAACGTGCACGGCAGAAGTGCTAGAAAAAGTCTTAGTGGGGAGAGGCATCGTGAGTCCACTTAAGGTGAATGACAGCAAAAAGAAGCGACTGATATCTATGGGTTCAAGACACTTTCAGGTAAGTGAATTGACCAAAAGCCTAAGAAGCCTTGGCTTAATACTTTCTTAATCAATACGATCCTAGCACCCTAAGCAAACTGTAGGGGGTGCAAGTCTGTTAGATCAATTAGATCAATTTAAGTTGTTAAGCATTGAGTGCTCTTTCTATAGCGTAGCGCCAGCTATCAGCCACGGTGGCAACATCCAGGTTAATCAAGCTTTTTTGCCCAGATGTTTGGAGAATAAATGGAGCATCGACAGTCGCAACCGTACCGAGAATCATCCATTGATCATCTAGGTGGTCCTGTAGATACGTTTCCCAAATGCTCTGATGAGCTGGCGCTACGGTCACAATAATACGCGCACCGCCTTCACCAAAGAGAAGCGTGTCGTAGCGCTGTTTGGTCTCTGGAAGAGTGATAGTCGCACCTAGATTACTACCAATAGCGGATTCAGCAAGTGCGATCGCAACCCCACCTTCTGCACAATCATGGGCTGCTGTAATCCATTCCTGGCAAATACCATAACGGCAAGCGGCCTGAACTTTTAGTTCTAGATCAATGTTGACTCTTGGCGGATGCCCGGCAACTTGATGGTGAATTGCCTTGAGATATTCCGATGCACCAAGAGTCACTGCATCATCTAAATTTTCAATGGTTCCTAGTAGATAAATGAGATCGCCAGGTTGCTGCCAGCTTTGACCACAAATTTTATCCAAGTCATCAATCACCCCCACCATACCAACCACTGGAGTTGGATATATTGGCTGTGGCTTTCCATCACTATCAACAGTTTCGTTGTAGAGCGACACATTGCCACCCGTGACCGGTGTATCAAAGGCTCGACAGCCGTCCGCTAATCCCCGACAGGCTTCTGCCAACTGCCAGTAGCCCACAGACTTTTCAGGACTACCAAAATTAAGATTATCCGTAACCGCAATCGGCTCTGCACCAACACAGCTCAGATTACGCGCCGCCTCGGCAACAGCAGCAAGACCACCCTCATAGGGATTCAGATAGACATAGCGGGGATTACAGTCCGTTGTAGCCGCCACACCAGAATTACGGCTGGTGCCAGCGTCTCCTTCCAAAGGCCGTAATCGCAAAATAGCAGCGTCAGCACCACCCGGTAACATCACCGTATTATTTTGCACCTGATGGTCATACTGGTGATAAACCCACTGTTTTGAAGCGATTGTGGGAGTACTGAGTAGGGTCAACATGACATCATTCCACGACTGTCCGTTGATACCGTCTAGAGAATACTCAGGCAAATCACTTTCTTGCCAGTTCCAAGCCATTTGGGCATAGGCTGGAGGTTCTGCCAACACCTCGCGTTCGTGTATCGGCGTATTGTCTGCTAAGGCAGAAGCAGGCACCTCAGCAGCCACCTCACCCTGAAATAAAATTCGCACGATGGGCTCTTGAATCACCTCCCCAGCCACCACCGCATGCAGCCCCCAGCGCTCAAAAATATCGATTAACTCCTGTTCACGCCCTTTTGCGCCAACAAAGAGCATCCGCTCTTGAGACTCTGATAGTAGATACTCATAGGGCACCATACCGGTTTCGCGCACGGGTACCTTATCGAGATCTAGCTCAATACCTACACCGCCATTCACCGCCATCTCCGATGTGGAACAGGTGATACCCGCCGCTCCCATATCTTGAGCAGCTACAACCGCTCCTGTCTTAAACGCTTCCAAACAGGCTTCCACAAGAGATTTTTCTAGAAATGGATCACCCACCTGCACCGCTGGGCGATCCGCCTCCGACTCATCCGTTAGCTCGGCACTGGCAAAGCTCGCTCCTCCCATACCATCGCGTCCGGTGGTAGACCCTACATACAGCACCGGATTACCAATACCTGAAGCGCCAGATTTTACGATCTCCTCGGTTTCCATCAGACCAATGGCCATGGCATTTACCAGAGGATTTCCGGCATAAGCCCCATCAAAATAGATTTCTCCACCCACAGTGGGGACGCCAAAACAATTTCCATAGTGAGCAATTCCCGAAACCACACCGGTAAAAATTCGGCGCGTGTTTGGGTCATCTAAAGTCCCAAACCTCAGTGCATTAAGAGCGGCTATAGGGCGCGCTCCCATTGTAAAAATATCGCGAAGAATTCCTCCCACTCCTGTAGCAGCACCCTGAAAAGGCTCCACAGCCGATGGGTGATTGTGGGACTCGATTTTGAATACCAGACGCTGGCCATGGCCAACATCAACTACACCAGCATTTTCTCCAGGGCCTACCAAAATACGAGGGCCTTCAGTCGGAAACTGCTTTAACAGGGGACGAGAATTTTTGTAGCAACAGTGTTCTGACCACATCACACCAAACATTCCCAGCTCGGCACGATTTGGATGGCGTCCCAAACGCTGGACAATCTCGTCATACTCGCTTGGTTTTAGTCCTTCAGAAGAAATTTCTTCGGACGAAAACGGAATCTGGGTGGATGCAGGCGTAGACATTAATAAGCTAAGCGGGGTGGACAGTGTTTGATCTTAAACCCTATTCACGCTTCCCCACTCGCGACTACATATTCCCTAAAAAAAACCGACAGAACTCCCGCGAGTTCTATCGGCTGGTTGTGTGTTCCCTGTAGATGACTCGGCTAGAGTTGAGTCATCCTTAGTATGCTGAATTTATCAGGGGTTGATAGCGATCTGAATCATCACTAACCTGTGATTTTGATCACTTTTGATCACATTTTTCTTGATGTGAATCACACATGTCTGTAAACATTGACAGCCAAGGGGAGTTTTTTATACCTATCCCATGGCCCCAAGAGTATTTTTCCAGGTCAGCTCTTTACAAAGCACCTGTAATGCTCGCTGATCTGATTTGTCAAATAGCCCTGAGTCACTTAGTTCAGTGAGCACTTGCTGGCTCAGCTGAGTCGCAAACGTGCCTCCACAGCTGAGCAGATGGCCATAGTACTTAAATTGGGGACGATTCTCAGCACTCAAATGAAATCGATGTCGACCTTGATCATCCATGTGATAAACCGGTGTATTCACGGGCACCACGTTTCGAGGAATGCCATGTTGACCAAAAGTTAGCTTGCCCTGGTGTATTAAGCTACCCACCAGCACCACATTAAGTAGGGTTTTTGTCTCTTGAATCAGATCTGGGGTAAATAATGGATCAGGGGTGCTGGTAAGTTGAGGCCCGCTAGTCAAAAAGGCAGGGTTAAATAGCTGCGAGTTGTAAATGATACCCACAGCCCAGTGCTGCTGCTCAGTTTCTAGGGTGACAAATTGTCCAAAACCATAATCGCTGACATCAGGCGGATCAATAACATCTTTGTCGGTATCTAGCTGGACAACATAGTCGCAGTGAGAGGTTGATTTCACTACAGCACCTAGCTTGCAACCTCGATGGCTTTGTTTGACAGACACCATATCAGCGTTTTTTGACAGCGCCCTTAGCATACCTAATATAAAGCGGGAAGCACGATCAAATGTACTCCCCGCTCTACTCTATTCACTTAGTTTTCAGTAATGGAGACTATGGCTAGCTCGACATCGCCTGAATAATGTAGTCAAAATACGGAGCAGCATCGGCGGCTTCCGATTCAGTCAACAGGGCAAGTGAGGCTTCTTTTAGACACTCAATAGCAGCGACCATACCAGGAACCGGTACATCCAGTGCGTTGTACATCTCACGCACACCTACTAAGCCAATGCTTTCGATGGGCTCTTTGTCCCCTGCAATAATTCCATAGGTAATCAAACGCAGGTACCAGCCATAATCACGTAGGCACAACGCCCGTTCCTTCTGACCGTAGGCATTGCCACCAGGGGCAATGAAATCAGGACGACGACGCCACAAAGCTTTGCTAGCTTGGTCTACAATCTTTTTCTCATTTTCGGCAAGCTTCTGAGCAATTACTAAACGCTGTGGACCCGTTTGTAAAAAGTCTCTAATACCCCTGAGCTCGCCGCTGGTAGGGTAGCGCAGCTCATCATCTGAATTGAGAATTACTTGGCTAACGACAGACATAGCTTTTGAATGCGGTGACTCTTAATAACTACAGTGTATCGACTCTGGGGCTCACAAGGAAGGAGTGACTTCGCCCTACGCAACAGATTTCTATCCTTTGAATAATAACCGGTCGTGTTGCCGAGCCTTAGAGACGTGTTAAGAGATTTTACAAATTATTAGATAGATACTTGAAACTAAGCCCTAACATCACTAATTCTGTAGCTTGCTCTAGAATTAAGGGCCCTCTGTTAGCCCATCGTTTCTGCTCACTCAAAGAGCACCCCAGTAAGCATTTCTATGACGACTTCATCAGCAAATATGTCTCGCTGGCAGCAGGGAGCAGTAATTGATCTGACAATTGATGAGTTAAGTAACGGTGGTGATGGGGTCGGCCGTTGGCATAATCGAGTAGTTTTTGTAGCTAATACGGTACCTGGCGATAGGCTGCAGGTACGCCTCACACGGGTTAAACCAACCTATGGTTATGGCAAACCGCTCCATGTCATCACGCCATCTGAGCATCGAATACGCCCTGCCTGCATTGTGTCCGACAAGTGCGGTGGCTGCCAATGGCAGACTGTGGACTATCGACGCCAGCTGTTGGCTAAGGAACAACAGGTTCTAGCGGCTCTAGAGCGAATTGGTGGATTTGAAACAGTCTCGATGCAACCAATCTTGGCCGCATCGCAGCCGCTGGAATACCGGAATAAAGTTACTTATCCACTGGCCCGAGGAACTGGCGGCGCCGTGAAAGCGGGATACTATCGTCAAGGAACCCATCAGATTGTGAACTTGAACCAGTGTCCGATTCAGCATGAGGCACTCAATCCACTGCTAGTGGACGCTAAAGCTGCGATCAAATCGCGAGGCTGGAGTCTTTACAACGAAAAAAAACACCAGGGTCGACTTCGTCACCTGGGCCTACGAGTAGGACGCAACACGGGCCAAACATTGCTGACCTTGGTAACCACGGGCTATTTACCAGAGGTCAAAGAACAAGCGGAGCAGTGGCTTGAGAGCCATCCTAGTCTGGTTGGAGTATGCCTCAATATCAATCCAGGTCAGACTAATAAGATATTTGGGGATGAGACGCTCTGTTTGGCAGGTCAGTCACACCTAGAAGAGGTATTTTTAGGGCTAAGGTTACGTATTCAACCGACGACGTTCTTCCAGGTCAACACGGCACAGGCAGAAGCATTGGTACGAATTGTGCTGGATCAATTAAATTTGCAAGGCAATGAAACCGTAATTGATGCCTACTGTGGCATTGGGACGCTTGCGTTGCCCATGGCACAACAGGCTGCTCGGTGTATTGGCATTGAGTCCCAGGCAGAATCAGTAGCGCAGGCTAAACAGAACGCAGCGCTCAACGGTTTACAAAATACAGATTTTTTAGTTGGCGCAGTTGAAACGTTATTACCGGATGTCAATGCTCAACAAGCTAACCCTGTCGATATCGTTGTATTAGATCCGCCACGGAAGGGGTGCGATCGCACTGTCCTAGATACCCTGACAGAGGTAAAGCCCAAGCGCATTGTCTATATGAGCTGTAACCCAGCTACTCTGGCTCGGGACTTAAAGATTCTCTGCAGCAGTGGGTATACCCTCACCAGGGTTCAGCCTGCTGATTTCTTTCCTCAAACAGCTCATGTCGAATGTGTCGCTTTTCTAGAACATACTATTTTTTGATAGCCTGACGCTGAAGTCAATAGGGAGCCAAGGCATCAATGAAGTTTAGCGACATTGTGGAACAGCTAGGCATTGCTGAGACCTCTAGCTTAGAGTCTCGACCAGACTTGAATCCTGAAATTGCTGGGGTAAGCGCAGTACAGACAGCTGAAGTCAATACCATCGGCTATATTGAAGGCAAAAAGTTTGAATCGTTTATCGCCCAGACTGCCAACGCGGCACTGATCTTACCGGTGGATGAGTCGCTACAAAATCAGGCAACGGAGCGGGGAATTGCCTGGGTAAGTACTCAGGAACCTAGGCTAGGATTTGCTCGTGCGATCGCACTTTTTTATCACCCCTTTCACCTCACACCAGGGATCCACCCCAGCGCCATTATTGACCCCACAGCCACCATTGGCACCAACGTTGCGATTGGGCCCTATACCGTCATCCATAGTGGGGTCACCCTTGGCGATAATGTCTGCATTCATCCCCAGGTGGTGATTTATCCAGACGCTCAGATCGGCGATAACACGACACTCCATGCCAGCTGCGTCATCCATGAACGGGCCCAAATCGGTGCCCACTGTGTCATCCATGCTGGGGCAGTGATTGGCTCCGAAGGGTTTGGCTTTGTGCCCACAGCCCAAGGTTGGGAAAAGATGCATCAATCGGGCATCGTCGTACTAGAAGACCATGTAGAAGTGGGCTGTAACTCAGCAGTTGATCGGCCTGCTGTTGGAGAAACCCGCATTGGTTGCAATAGCAAGCTAGATAATTTGGTCCATGTGGCACACAACTGCCAGCTGGCCGACAACTGTGTGCTAGCAGCCCAGGTAGGTCTGGCTGGAGGCGTAGAGCTAGACTCCCTAGTGGTGCTAGGAGGACAGGTTGGTGTGGCTAACAACACCAAAATTGGAAAAGGTGCCCAGGCTGGCTCTAAAGCTGGGCTGCATAGCAGCGTAGCGCCTGGCAGCGTCATGATGGGAAGCCCAGCTAGCCCCTATCGCACCTATCTCAAATCGTCGGCAATTTATAACCGTCTGCCGGAAATGCACCGTACTCTCAAACAGCTACAAAAACAGGTTGCTCAGTTAGAGCAACAGCTGACCGAAGCAGGACAAACCGATAGCTGAGCTGGTAGCATCAACGTCAAGTGTCTCATTTACAAAAAGACATAATTGCTACTGCAGTGGTGGTTTGCTCAGCATTACATTGAAGCCGAGCAGCATCAAAAAGTAGGACATATGGGATTACCAACTTCAATTCGTCTATCACACTCAAGAAATGCTTAAATTAGTGTAAAGATTTGAGTTGCGCTCTCTTTATCGTCACGGTTGGCATCTGTGATTGAGGATTTTCTCAAGAACATTCCAACATTTGGCCTCAGTAATGTTTTTGAACCTTAATCAACAAAGGCTTGTTGAAAAGGCTCAGGCCGGCCTAGCAATTTTCTATAAAATGCTCACTTCTCAATAAAAGGTTACCCCATGTCTTTCGGATATCTTGCTCTGGTTCTTCACGCCCACCTACCCTTCGTTCGGCACCCAGAGAGTGACTTTGTATTGGAAGAGGAGTGGCTGTTTGAGGCAATCACCGAAACCTACATTCCACTATTGACCATGTTTGATGGTCTAAAGCGGGATGGCATCGATTTCAAAATGACCATGAGTATGACACCTCCCCTGGTGTCGATGCTCAAAGACCCGCTACTTCAGGAACGCTACGACGAACACCTGACGAAGCTAGAAGAGCTAGCCGAAAGCGAAATTGAGCGAAACGAGCATACCGGGCATCTCAAATATTTAGCCGAGTATTACGCTAATGAATTTAACCATACCCGTCAGGTCTGGGAGGACCATAAGGGAGACCTGGTTGCTGCCTTTAAGCAATATGTCGACAGCAATAACTTAGACATCATTACCTGCGGAGCGACCCATGGGTATCTGCCGCTGATGAAGATGTACCCTGAAGCGGTCTGGGCACAGCTAAAAGTGGCTGTCGAAAGCCACGAAGAAAATTTTGGCCGTCCCCCCACAGGCATTTGGCTGCCGGAATGCGCTTATTACGAAGGTCTAGAGCGCATGCTGGCTGATGTGGGGCTGCGGTATTTCTTGACTGACGGCCACGGTATTCTCTACGCTCGACCTCGACCTCGCTTTGGTGCTTATGCACCGATTTACACTGAAACCGGTGTGGCTGCCTTTGGACGTGACCACGAATCATCTCAGCAAGTGTGGTCTTCTAAAGTAGGTTATCCGGGCTCCTCAGAATATCGTGAGTTCTATCGTGACCTGGGTTGGGATGCAGAATATGACTACATCAAGCCCTACGTTATGCCCAACGGTCAGCGGAAAAACGTGGGCATCAAGTATCACAAGATTACGGGTAAAAATTTAGGCCTGTCTGACAAAGAGTGGTACGACCCCTACTGGGCCCGTGAAAAAGCTGCAGAGCATGCCGGTAACTTTATGTACAACCGTGGGCAGCAGATTGCTAATCTCAATGGCATGATGCAGCGTAAGCCCATTGTGATTTCCCCTTACGACGCCGAACTTTTTGGCCATTGGTGGTACGAAGGCCCCTGGTTTATCGACTATCTGTTCCGCAAAACCTGGTACGACCAAGACACCTACGAGATGACCCACCTGTCAGATTATCTCCGTGATAACCCTACACAGCAGGTGTGCCGTCCTTCTCAGTCAAGCTGGGGCTACAAAGGCTTCCACGAGTACTGGTTAAACGAGACCAACGCCTGGATTTATCCCCATCTGCACAAGGCAGCGGAGCGCATGATTGACCTAGCCCGTCACGAACCCGTCGATGAGCTTGAATGGCGTGCCCTTAACCAGGCAGCTAGAGAGCTGTTGCTGGCACAATCCTCTGACTGGGCCTTTATTATGCGTACCGGGACCATGGTGCCCTATGCAGTACGCCGTACCCGCTCTCACCTCTTGCGGTTTGACAAGCTGCGGGAAGATATTCTGGCTGGCAAAATCGATTCTGGCTGGCTAGAGAAGGTAGAAGAAATTGACAATATCTTCCCCAACGTCAATTACAGGGTTTATCGTCCCTTATAAAGGAACGGTGCGTCCCATAGAACCGCGTTTAAATGCCGTCTGAAGGGGCGCACAGCAGTGCGCCCGTACGATGGATATCAAGTATCAGGCGGCTTTGACGGGTTCAAATTTGTGGGCGTAGTCCTTTAACAATTCGTTCATCTGACCCAGGAATCATCGCTGGAGCGCTTAATTCCTTCCCGTTCTGGGAAGAAGTCAGGACGGTCGAGACTGTTTGAGATCGCGTCTTTGACCTGGTTAGCAATCATTGTAGAGAGCTCCTCATGGGCCTTATCTCGCTGGTAGGCAGCTCCTTCCTCAGTCGTAGCATATAGGGGCGGCAAACGGTTGAGGGCATAAGCCGCAATGTCGCCTAAATCAAGGCTACAGTCATTGCTAGCCTCAATTTCTGCAACGCGAGCAATTGCCTCGGTGAGTACTAGCTCCTCCATCACGTTAATAAACTGCTTGCGTGGAACGGCAACGACTTCACCCGTGAGGAGCGACCCCATGAGTCGATCAAGAGCCATATACTCTTCAATCGAAAGCTCCGATGCTGTATCGCAAATACGTCCTACTTCAGCTTCCATTGCAGGTGTTAAATAACCATCCTGCAAGGCTTGTTCAACAATTTTCTCAATACTGCTCATCCTGTCAAATGGCTCCGTTGAATATCTCTGTAAACTGTCTTAGATGTTGCTGGCTTCCGTAATTCAATGAGCACTTACTAACTTTCTGTAGTTCTTTAAGTACTGTTAGAAAACGCTGTACTTAAGACAGAAAAGATAGCCCTGCATAATAAGTCAAACAAAATCCCTTTATTAATTAGGGATTTGTTTTATCAGCAACTGACAATCCTTGTAAGACCCTGGAAAATTATCTCCAAAGATTGTGTTATTGGTAGTGTGCCCTGACGTGACTTAGCAAACACATTCACTAAATAAAACCACGGGAAACCTATCAATAAAAGCTAGTGGATATAGTGATAGTAAATTTTTTAAATCGCTCTAAAAGCATTAGAAAAATAAGATATTTCCCGAAACAGAGACATGCTTTAACACATAGTTAATCTGCCTTCCAAAAGCGTTAACGTCAAAAAAACAGGCCCAACTTAATAAGATTATTTGATTCAAAATAAAGACTTAGTAAAAATCAGAGGTCAAACAAAATGTTTGACCTCTGATTTTTATTATTTAAATTGAAAAGACTGTATACAGATATAGGCAACAAGGTCTTTTCGGAAAAAACTTTGTTACCTATATCAATGTTGCTTGTGTCGATAGCTTAGTGAAGCAACTATCCCATGATTTTTACGTAAGCCACGGCAGTACGCATGGCAAGCATTGTTTGACCGTCGACGCTGAGACAGAGCGCATAGGCGTCTTGCCAAACAACCATGCCGGTAAACACATCGCCGGTCAGCAACTTAAGCTCAACCGTTTGCTGGTCACGGATTAGGGTTTGTACTTGTCGAATGCTGGGTAAACCTGTATCAAATTCGATAGCCATAGCGGTCTTAGATGAAACAGTTATAACGTACCCGGTCTATACTACTTTCGGTAAGCTGCTGCTGAATTTTTGCAGCGTTTTTTAGTGTCTACACATTATGGGGCTGCACTTTAGTAAATATCACGGACTCGGTAATGACTTTATTTTGGTGGACAATCGGCACCAATCATTGCCATTACTCACGCCAGCCCAAGCCATAGCACTCTGCGATCGCAACTTGGGGATTGGTGCTGACGGTGTTATCTTTGCCCTGCCCGGCGCCCAGAGGGCGGACTACACGATGCGTATTTTCAACGCCGATGGGTCAGAGCCGGAAATGTGTGGCAACGGTATTCGCTGTATGGCCAAGTATTTAGAGGCATTAGAAACTGAGGCCGGTATCGCCCCACCTAACAGCTACAAGATTCATACCCTGGCAGGGTTGATTGTGCCCACACTACAGCCTGATGGACAAATTACCGTTGATATGGGTGAGCCTCGGCTGCTCGCTCAAGATATTCCCACGACCCTAGCGGCCAGTGATGGGAAAGTTGTGTCTCGCCCCTTAACAGTCTCTGGCATGACCTATTGGGTAACCTGCGTTAGCATGGGCAACCCTCACTGCATCACGTTTGTTGACGATATTGCTGCTGTGCCTCTGACAGGTATTGGCCCTCTGTTTGAGCAGCACGAGGCATTTCCCCAACGGGTCAATGCCGAATTTATTCAAGTGGTGCGTTCTGACTATCTCAAAATGCTGGTGTGGGAAAGGGGCGCTGGCCCCACCTTAGCCTGTGGAACAGGGGCCTGTGCCGCGCTGGTGGCCACGGTCTTAAATAATCGGTGCGATCGCACCGCCACTGTAGAACTGCCGGGTGGACCGCTGCAGATTGAATGGTCTGCAGCCGATAATCATATCCATATGACAGGGCCTGCAGTTCTAGTCTTTTCAGGTAAAGCTGTTCTGTGACAAATCCAACGATTGTTCTGACCAATGATGATGGCATTGATGCACCTGGTATTCAGGCGCTGCATCAGGCTGTTGCGCAGATATTGCCGGGGGATGCCAATGTTGGTGTCGTTGCCCCAGATCAACATCTCTCTGGCTGTAGTCATCAAATTAATCGAGGAGGTGCGATCGCAGTTTCACAACAGACACAACATCGATACGCCATCGGCGGCACCCCCGCCGACTGTACTCGAGTAGCCCATCACCTCTATCCTCAAATTGACTGGCTACTGGCTGGCATTAACGACGGTGGTAATTTAGGAGCCGACACTTATGTCTCTGGTACAGTAGCTGCCGTACGGGAAGCCACACTGCTAAGAGTTCCGGCCATTGCGATTTCCCATTACAAGTCCAGAGATATTTCTATTGACTGGGCAGTAGCCGCGCAGCGCGCGGTTCGTGCACTGATTGCTTTAATGGACAAACCCCTTGAACCAGGGGCATTTTGGAACGTTAATTTACCCTCTGTTGCCCCTTGTGCACCGGAACCTGAAATTGTTTTTTGTTCTGTCTGTACTCAGCCATTACCAACCCAATCTAGTCTGAAATCGGGGCAATTTCGCTATACTGGCGCATACCAAGACCGGCAACGCGACCCTGGAGCTGATGTTGACATTTGTTTTTCTGGGAATATCAGCGTTAGCAAGGTTTCTCTATGGTAAAAACATAGTTCTTATTTTGCTTTCTGTCCCCAATGGGGTAGATTACGACTGCCCATGAGCAATCAGTCATGCGGTAGCTCAATTTATTTCTTACAGAATAGCTAGTCAGCGATAGACGTCTTAACGGTTGCACATTTATGGAACAACTGAGCAATGGCCTAACGCTCTTCTTTAGCCTGCTGGTAGAAGCCATTCCGTTTTTGTTGATCGGTGTGGCATTCTCCAGTCTGCTGTTGTTCTTTGTAGATGAACGTACGCTGATTAAGTTTCTGCCAAAAACCCCCCTTATGGGAGCTATCGCTGGCAGTTTAATGGGAGTCTTTTTTCCAGTATGTGAATGTGGCAACGTACCGGTTGCTCGCCGACTCATTGTTCAAGGTGCCCCGTCTTCGGTAGCTGTGGGCTTTTTACTGGCTGCGCCCACTATTAATCCGGTGGTTTTTTGGGCAACTTGGGTAGCGTTTCGCGACCAGCCCGAGATTGTTTTTCTGCGCGTCATATTCACATTGGTAATAGCAGTCACCATTGCTTGGGTATTTAGCCGTCAGCCTGACATGCGTCCCATTCTGCACCCAGCAGTCGCCAGACAAATGCCTCAGATACGTAAATCAGAGCCGATTAATCCGCTACTGCGCTCAGGCACATTTTTACTACAAACCGACGGCTCAACACTTCAGCTAGATGATCCAGCCGCCATCCTTACCAAGACGCCAGCTCAGCCCTTCGCTGTCAAAATACAGCTAGTAATTGACAACATGGTCCAGGAGCTAAAGGAACTAGGGGCCGTATTAATTTTGGGCAGCGCTATTGCAGCCTTTGTTCAAGTCGCTGTCCCTAGGGATTGGATTTTGACACTGGGTCAAAACTTTATTACATCCATTCTGGCTATGATGTTGCTGGCAGCTGTTGTCTCTATTTGCTCGACAGTAGATTCATTTTTTGCACTTTCATTTGCATCCACATTTACAACCGGTGCACAGCTGGCTTTTCTGGTTTTTGGGCCAATGATCGACCTCAAAAACATTGGTTTGTTAATGACTCTGTTTAAGCCCAGAGCCATTATCTACATTTTTATTCTGGCTGCCCAGATGTGCTTTATTTTGACCTTATTTATGAATCTGTATGTCAGTTAAACGTCCTCAAAAATCTGGCAGAGCTGCCCGGCAAAAGCGTGGGTCTAAAACACCATGGTTCCGCCAAAATTGGCTAGACGTCCTGGTACTGGGTGCCTGGAGTATGACCCTATTTAGATATTGGATTACTGGCAAGTTGTTTCTGCTGCTGCATCCAGACTATATGTGGCTGGCCAACAGTGCGGCTGTTATCTTATTGGGCATGGCTATTTTTAAGCTGGTTAAAGGAAGACGGCGCATACAAGCTCCACCCAGCCACACAACGCTGTTGCCGCCTCAGCTTAGCAGTCTGATTTTGCTAGGTGTGGCGGTGCTTGGGTTTATATTCACTCCCCAAGCATTTGCTAGTGAAAAAGCGATTCAGCGGGGTATTTCCGACAGCCTGACGCTCACGAGATCGCAGCCCCAGCGTTTTGTACGACAAGCATCCTCAGAGGAACGTACCATTATTGACTGGATTCGTACCCTCAATGTTTATCCAGAACCCGATGCCTACGCCGACCAAGCTGTCAATGTATCAGGATTTGTGATCCATCCTGAGTAATGTCCTGAAGAATACTTGATGCTATCGCGTTTTGTTTTAACCTGCTGTGCGGCCGATGCTTATCCTGTTGGTCTGCCAGTTCAATAAGCCGTTTCTCGCCAGGCCTATGCCCCTGACAGCTGGCTACAGATAGAAGGCAAAATGCTGACCTCTACTATCAACGGTCAACGCCAGCTCACCATCGAACCAACCAAGATTGAAACTATTCCTGAACCTCGTAACCCCTACGAGTATTAGCTTGTTTTTATATGAACGGCCCTTCTCGTCAACCCCTCGACCGCTTGGCTCAAACATTTATTGTGCTGTTCGCCGTCATTATGAGTGGCATGGTTTTGTTTGGCGGCCCAGCCGCCTCTAGAGTGAGGGACTTTACCTGGCAAGATCAACGCATTGGAGCGGATGATACCGCTTTTTTACTCACCTTTAGCCGCCCAATGGACCAGGCCAGCGTCGAACAAAACTTGACCATTGACCCACCTTTACCGGGCCGCTTTAGCTGGGCAGGACGTCGGATGGCCTATACCCTCGATTTACCTGCGCCCTACGGCAATGAGTTTAAGGTCAATCTACCAAAAGCAAGGGACCGCTTTAGCATTACCACAGATAACTTTGTGGCGTTTGAGTCTGATTTTCAGTCTCGTGAGCGAGCCTTTGCCTACATCGGCCTTGAGGGAGAGGAGCAGGGTCGACTCATGCTTTATAACCTGAGCACTCAGGAGCAGACTGCCCTAACCCCAGAAGACTGGACAGTTCTAGATTATAAGCCCTATACCCAGGGCGATCGCATCTTGTTTGCGGCAGTAGAGCGTGGACAGGTGACCCAACAAGACCAGCAACTTTATACAGTAACAACCGGGTTAGGCAAAGATGCTAAAGAAACCAGCGGTCAAATTGAAGCGATTTTGGATAGCAATGAATACCAAAACCTAAAATTTGATCTCTCACCGGACGGCCAAACAATTGTAGTGCAAAGAGTTGGTCGCGATAATCCAGGTAATTTTGGTCCCTGGGTCATTAGTCAAGAGAAACAACCACGCCGCTTAGAAACTGAGCCGGGTGGAGACTTTATGATTGCGCCAGACAGTCAGTCCCTCCTGTTACAGCAGGGAGAGGGAACAGCCGTTATTGCCCTAGGCGATGCTCAAAATGAACAGAGCGGAGAAACACTGGACTTTTTGCCCCAGTATGGCCTGGTAATGGATGTGGCTAACAACGGCTCGGCAGCTGCGATGATCAGCTTTAACCAAGATGATCCAGAAAAACGATACACCCAAACACTTTTTTGGGTGTCGAGCCAGGGAGATGAAACCCCGCTTCTGACCGTTACAGGGTCAATTTTAGATGCTCAATTTGACCCTACAAACGACCTATTATTCTGTTTAACCAGTGAATTGCTGGAAAGTGATACTTATCAGGTACAGCCCTCTATTTCGGCTGTAAATCTAGAAACAGGTGATGTCCAAAAACTGCAGACGTTACCGCCTCAACCATCTGTACATATGAGCCTAGCCCCTGATGGTTTGGCTCTACTATTTGATCAAACTACGCCGGGTACAGGTGACTCGGCTATTTTGGATGATGGCGTTCCGATCTCAGCCTCAAGACTATGGCTGCTACCGCTTTATCAGACATCAGACGACCGGCTCAACAAGAGCCCTCAAGCAATCGCTCCTCAGGCATTTCCGTTTGCCGGCATTAACCCTGCATGGATTCCCTAAGACACTACTGCATGGCATTATTTAGCGGTCTATCGTCGCCTCGGCGCCTCTTTCTAAATACATGCTCTAAAAGATGCTAGCCGCTGACGGCTCCAATGTTTCGAGAGCAACGATGATTTCTGGCACAGAATCGGCCAATGGGTCACTGACTTCATTAACCCACTGATTGACTGTTGAACGGGCTACCCCCATTGTCACAGCTAAACGATTTTGACTAATTCCGTACTGAGTCAGTACATGCTTTAATGCTTTTCCTGCCCTTCCCATAGCGGTTATAAATCTCACAAAGATTACAACATCATTGGCTGGTTCATTTTTATTGACCTGCCTATGTTCTTTCTTCTGAGCCCCTGCACAACATCAGTATAAAATGGCCCAGGAATGTGTCTTTTATCTCAAAAATCTGCGCGCTTACCCGTATTTCAAAGTTTTCTACAAGGATTCGGGTGAGAAAGTAAAAGTATACCTGAATCTTTTACGAAGTGGTAAACCCCTTGTATCCAAAACAGGGAAAATACTGAGTTCACCTGTACTGTCAAGCACAGGGTGTCAGACCCCAACATCTTTCCAGACAATACTTTCAGGCATGTAAGATCTGTTTTATACTCTCATGAAAAAATTTATTGAGTTTCTATGGTGGTCAAATGCGACATCCGAGGACACAACCTAGATAAGCACTTGCATATATAAAAATCTATGCAACCCCTTGAAAATTGATTGATGCTTAGGAAGCCAACTTATCAGAACTAAAATCTGATGGCTGTTGGCTCAGAGGTCCTATCAGTGGTTCATCATGGGGGGAGATAGCGTCAGTATCTGATACACCCTCAAATACTCCTGCTTCGGAGTCGGTAGATATTCCTGGAGGAAATTCTTGAACGTCGGGTTCATCCAGTAATTCAAAAATAGATGTTTCCTGGCTAATTTGACGCTGCTCAATGGGGTTAAATTCTTCGTGGGGAGATAACTTTTGTCCCCAGTCGTCTAACGCGTCGTACCCCGGCAAAGGGGCCTCAGCTGGCTCCAGAATAGGGCCGTCTTCAGTGACCTCTGGCTCACCCATTGGAGCAGCGGGGCTTAATTCAGCAGGTAGTGGCGAATTCCACGTTTCATAGGGCACTGATATTCCATCTTCATTATCAAATGGTTGAGTATTAAAGCTATCTAATGGGTTTACAGCTGGCTGAGTAGGACCTTCGAGGGGTTCTCTTAACGTAGGATTTGGAGAGATGCCCGGAGTGTGATCGCCATCAGAGCTACGGCCACTAGGGTCAAGGGGGACAGACTCGTCGGATACGCCAGGGGTAGATATATCCTCTTCAGATACCTCTGAGTCCCAATAGTCTGATTCAGGTGTGAAATTATCAAAGGTCTCAGGTGTCCAGGGGTTTTCTTGTTCAAACCCACTCCCCTCATTAAGATAGCTTGGGGGATTTGCATTTGACGGCGCAGGCTCTAACTCGCCTAGGGTTTTAACAGGCACAGCAGTTTTTTCTGGCTTGAGTGCAGGCTTAGTTTGCGGGGGCGCATCTAAAATAACCGGGAACTGCAGTGGTGCTGATAGCACATTAGATGCATCACGAATTTGCTTGAGGATAGTTTTAGCGGTTTCACCAACCGCTGGAAGGGGTTGAGCTTCCTTAACGGTTACGGGGAGAAACTCAACCTTCATCTGCTTGTCTCGGAGAGAGACTCGTAATGCAGCCGTGTCGTGATCTGTCAAGGGCTCATCCTGAAAAATAAAATCCCCTAACGAGTAAACAATCGGTCGGGAATTGTAGAGTTCAGCTCCCTGCAGCTGTTGAGGATGATAACCGACCACTAAATCGGCACCGGCATCAATCGCGGACCTAGACAACTCTACCTGCTGGGAGTTGGGCTCTACGTCTAGATCGCCATACCAGCGGTAATTTACAACAATCCAATCAACGGCTTCACGTAGAGCAGCAATATCCTCAATAATTTCATCTCGCTCCTGTATGTTGAGGCCCGCTTGCCCTAGTGTGGCCAAATCATCACTGTTGGGGGCATAGCTCAAATAGGCAATGCGCTGTCCCTTAACCTCTAAAACTTCTGGTCGACGGGCTTCTTGATAATCACGCCCTGCCCCCGCTCGATAAATCCCAGCACCATCTAAGGCGTCTAACGTTTCCAATAAACCTTGACGGCCAAAGTCCATTGTGTCCTCGCCATTTAGCCCCACAATATCGATGCCCCCTTTAATCAGAGCATCGACCGCGTCAGGTCGAGTGCGGTCAAAATAGTTTTCCTGCAAAGATGTATCAGCAGTTGCCAGGGAGTTACCCAGGCCAATCATGGCTACATCGGCCTCTCTAAATACGTCTAGTTCACCTAACACTTGCTCAACAGCATCGGGCGTCTGCAGAGGCACATCGCCGACAGGGACTTCTCCACCAAACATTAGGGTGACTGTAGGATCTTGAGGGTCACTGCTGGATTGATGGGGCATGACGGCAACCGGCTCAAGTGCAGCGGGTACAGCGGTTCCGCGTATAGCTGTGCGATAGGCAATTTCTTGAGTTTCGACATCACTCAGTTGACGCCAACCACCATCACTAAATGTTGGCAAAGAGGGGGATGCCTTACGAGCAATTTGCCCCCGCTGAGATAGAACAGCTTCGGTGACACAGCCGAGAATAAAGGCGGCGGCGGCTGAGCCAGTCACCACAATGGCCCTCATGTACTTAAACTGCTGCTCAATCGTCTCTTTCGGAGCCAATCGTTTCCGGCTCATCCGTCGCTGAGTTGAGCTTCTGTTACTGTCAATATCGGTTGGGCGAATTTGAACTATTGGGAATGGTGCAACAGTGCGATTTTGCCGCCGCCGCCGGTCTTGGGTGTTGGAATCGCGTGGAATTAGATAGGACGGCACAGCATTCAGTACTGTGTTGCCATAGGTTGTTGCAGTCACCGTTTCGGTTGGGGCACCAACGGTCTGCTCAGTAGCAGCAGGGGCGGGAACCGGAGCTGCTGGGGAGAGACCTTCGTTCTGAATAGCGGTTGGGGCTGAGCGTTTGCGCTGGGATAATTTGACACGCTGTTGCCATAGGGGCTGGTCGGAGCCAATCAAACGCCCCACCAAATAAACCCCACGAATAACATCGGACTCCAGTCGACAGATACGGTTGCAGATTAGTCGTGTAAGGGCGTCTTTTTTAGGAGAACGCTCAAACTCTAAGAATACCTGCACATACCCTGGGTGCCGATCGATTTGCACCTGGGCGTAAATTGACTGGGGTATTAACAGCTGGTTTAGCCACAGGGCGATGGAGCGAAAATGCCCGGTAGCAGCTAACTGTTTGACCTGATTGATATCGACAGGGGTGTTGACCATATTTCTCTAGCGCTGGCAGGTATCAGAGTGTAGATGAGCTACAAACCCCCGAAACTTGCTTGAAAGGTTCTATCAAAGATGTCTATCTTGTCAACTGTATTCCTACAGTTTTTGGTAAATACCCGAGATAAAAAGTCGATATTGACGTGCTTGGGGCTATTTGTTAAGGGTTAGGTGGGTCTGAAGCAGACGGCTCAGTGTCAGACTGTGAATCGGTTTCGGTAGATGTGTCACCGGGATTGAGCACCGGAGTGGCTTTGCTCATGGTTTGATAGGCCGTTTGGGAGATTCGTCGGATTAACTCTTGGGCACGACCATCATTTTCAGGACGCTGGACTAGGGTTGAGATCGCATATCGCTTGCCATTGGGTAAATCCATCAAGGCCACATCACCCAGTACCGTCCCAATATCACCAGTTTTGTTATAGCTAAGGGTCGTTTCACTGACACCGGCTGGCAACAGCTTCTTATTGTAAGTACGCTGCAAAATATTCAAAACTCGGTCACGGGAACGCAAACTCAAAATTTCACCCTTATGTAGATGAGCAACCATTCGAACCAAATCTTGAGCACTGGTTGTATTAGTTCCTGATAAGTCAGGTAGCGGATTGCGCAGAACTGTCATGGTTAGGCCCCATTCAGCAAACAGCTGATTAAGTTCATCCGCTCCACCTAGCAGATCAATCATCATATTAGTAGCGGTATTGTCGCTATTGATAATCATCTGGGTAGCCACATCCAGAGCGGTATATCGTGTCCCTGGAGGCTGCACCTGCATATCCCCGGAACCTCGGGCAATTTGGCTCGACTGCATGGCCAGCGTCTGCTCGATAGTAATACGTCCATCATCTACGGCCTTAAAAAAGGCTATCAGGACAGGTAGCTTAATGGTGCTGGCGGCCGCTATTTCTGTATTGCCAGCTACATCTGCATAGTCGCCTGTGTCTAAATCAAACACATAGATAGTTGGCGTCAGCTCTGGAAAAAGATCCTGTAGCTCCACTAGGCTCTCGTTTAAGGGGGCTAGCTCTTGGGTAGCGGCCAGCACATCCCCCTCTGGAGCAGCTGAGGCGGTAACTGCAGACTGGGTTTCAGCAGCAGACCCCTGGATTAGCTGGTCATCTGCAGGGGAGAGCACCGATAGCACCGTGCCTGCGATCGCAGCCTCACCTAAGCCAATAATCAATAATCG
This sequence comes from Leptolyngbyaceae cyanobacterium, assembly GCA_050043105.1. Lineage (GTDB taxonomy): Bacteria > Cyanobacteriota > Cyanobacteriia > Phormidesmidales > Phormidesmidaceae > Leptothoe. Next base: position 24,499 of record JBHJIV010000289.1, read on the forward strand.
ATCACCGTATACCAGCGGCACTCGCAGCTTCGGCAAATACGGAGTGCTAGGTTGAGGTGGCCAGGTGCTACGAGAGCTACGCCGGGTACGTCGGGCATGGCGAGATGGGTCAACCATATCGCTAAACATGCCTGCATTATCGTTGTTAGAACGCGCTGCCCGACGAGGTGGTCTGGCAGCGCCGGTCTGCGGGCCTAAAGAATTAGACCGCCGCGTGCGTCGCGGGCGACCAGAGCGGCGTGATTTGGAATGAGGCTGCTGTGAATCCTTCATAGGTGTGAACAGATTTGAATCATTGCCCTAGGCATAAAAAAATTGAGCCACTAGGAAGCTCCTCAATCATTACCCTGATGTGTGGCCCAGTCTATCTGCCGTAAAATCCCCCTAAGCATGCTGACCTCCTCATTAGACAAGTCAGCACGATGTCCTAATTGTCGAAATTTGCGCATGCGACTGGCAGCCGTATGGGGATAAAGATAGCCGATTTTTAACAAAATCGACTCTAGGTGGCGATAGTACCCATCCAGCTCATCCAGGGTAGCAGTCGTAGTTGGAGTTGGAACCTGAACCGGCAGAGCAGTTTGATTGGCCCGCCGCCCCACTTGAGACAGCTCATAGCAGCAAATAGCAACTGCCTGAGCCAAGTTTAGAGACTCATAGGGGGGACGGGTATCAATTTTCATAAAGCGCTGGGCGTGAAGCATTTCATCATTATTAAGACCCCGATCTTCAGGTCCAAATATCAGCGCGCTGGGCACAGCTTCTAGTAGCCAGGGCAGAGTTAGCTCAGGTCGTTCAAGCGGCGTCTGTAAATCACGGCTACGGGCGGTGGTGGCCACTGCTCGCTGACATCCCACCAGCGCTTCTGGCAGAGTGCTGACCGTCTTAGCCATCTCGATTACATCGTAGGCATGAACAGCCATTTGGCGGGCTTCGTCACTATGGGGTTCACATTTTGGGTTGACCAGGACAAGCTGAGTCAGCCCAAAGTTTTTCATTACTCGGGCAACTGAACCGATATTGAGGGGGCCAGCGGGTTCAACTAAGACAATTCGAAGCTGAGATATGGAAGCAGCAGGGGACATGCGATCGCAAAAATGCCAAACCTAGACGGGCACCGTTAATAAATGCCCTTTAGACTAGTTTCTGAGCATACCGTGAGCCCTGAAGAACTACCTAATCAAAATGGCCCGTCAACGTCGCAAGTCTGATTTGCCCACCAAAGTTTGTACCGTCTGCCAGCGCCCCTTCACCTGGCGCAAAAAATGGGCCGACTGCTGGGATGAGGTGAAATATTGTTCGGAGCGATGCCGCAAGCGGCGCAATCAAACGCCCGGTGCCCAATAATTCGTTGCAGGGACGTTCCATGGAACGCCCCTACAAAAAAATCAATCCTAGCGATGGCTTGTTTCTGCGCGCATTGGCCCCAGGTACCGCCTCAGATAAGGCGAAAACACCTCATAGATTAGGGTTAGTGGTTTGCCGTGATGCCAAAACAAATAGTGACGCCCCCAGAATGGCCCCTTTTGACCAAATGCGGCCTCAAGCGGGGGGCTCCAACCATAGTAAATACCTTGAATATCTCGATATAGCTCAGTTCGCAAATTAGCAAGGCTGGCCCAAATAGGAAGCGAGCGATTTTTTAAGTACTCATCAACATGGCTGGCTTCCCACCAGGACGTCGCATAGGCCAAACGCTGCCCGGAAGCAGTCCTCAACCATACCTGTCGTCTAAGACGTGGACCTGGCACATAGCTAATCAAATCAGGAGCACCGTCATCGGCCATGCCGACTGAAGACATTTCAATAACATCAACCTCGGTGGGCTCCCGCGTCAGCAACTGTAGATGACGCGTGGGGGAGCCGTCCCCCAGCATCAGAATTTGCCATGCGGGTGATAGCTGATCATGGGGGAGACCTTTTCTCACAACGGTCTCATCACCCTGCCAGAGAACATCCAGAGAATGCCAGCCGGTGTTCGCTTGAGCCTTTGATAGCACTGAAGTCAAAGCTGTTTACAAAAATTCATGACTATTCTCATGATATACGTTTGCCCTAAGCTCTGCAGAAGCTGGCGTCTAAAGTGGCCTCAAATATCACTACAGAGACCAAACCCAAAGCCTTAAGCAGTTTGAGATACACAAATTTAGCATCAGATAGACGCAACTATCTCTGCTTTGGGGGGTAATAAAGGTTGTCATAAAAATGCGGATGGCGAGAATCGAACTCGCATGGCATAAGCCACACGCCCCTCAAGCGTGCGTGTCTACCAATTCCACCACATCCGCAGAATGCTGCTAGAAAACTCCAGCGCAGCATATGACAGTATGCCACAAACAGCTGCTTCAATTGCGAGATTTTGTCTGGTTAATTTGAGGGCAATTATCCCAGGTAAGCCCACGTGGTACGATCACCTTCCGTCATATGATGCACATAGTGACAACGTTTCCTTGGGGTAGTGGCTAACTGATGCGCTTTTCGAAAATCTTGATTGCGAACCGAGGTGAAATCGCGCTAAGAATTCTGCGCACCTGTGAGGAAATGGGAATAGCAACAGTGGCTGTCCACTCCACCATTGATCGCCATGCTCTCCACGTACAGTTAGCGGATGAGGCCATCTGTATCGGTGAGGCACCCAGCAGTCGCAGCTATCTCAACGTTCCTAATATTATTGCTGCGGCCATGACAACCGGAGCCAGAGCCATTCACCCAGGCTATGGTTTTTTAGCTGAATATGATCGCTTTGTGGATATCTGCGCCGATCATAAAATTGTATTTATTGGGCCATCGGCAGCAGCGATGCGGGCTATGGGAGATAAATCCACAGCCAAAAACACAATGCAGCGGGTCAATGTACCAACAGTACCTGGCAGCAAAGGACTGTTGAATACTCCTGAAGATGCAATCATTTTAGCGTCTGAGATTGGCTACCCCGTGATGATTAAAGCCACAGCAGGCGGTGGCGGTCGGGGTATGCGTCTAGTGCGAGAAGCAGGCGACATGACCAAGCTGTTTCTCTCAGCCCAGGGTGAGGCCGAAGCAGCCTTTGGTAATGGTGGCATCTATCTAGAAAAATTTATAGAGAATCCGCGCCATATTGAGTTTCAAATTTTGGCTGACAGCTACGGCAATGTGGTGCACTTAGGTGAACGAGATTGCTCGATTCAGCGTCGCCACCAAAAACTGCTTGAGGAGGCTCCGAGCCCAGCTCTAAACCCAGATCTGCGTCAAAAGATGGGCAAAGCAGCGGTGCGCGCGGCCAAAGCAATCAACTATGTCGGGGCAGGCACCGTCGAGTTTCTGGTTGATAAACACGGTGACTTCTACTTTATGGAAATGAATACTCGTATCCAAGTGGAGCATCCCGTCACTGAAATGGTCACTGGCATTGACTTGATTGCTGAGCAAATTCGGGTTGCTCAAGGAGAGCAACTGTCATTTACTCAAAAAGAGATCGCCCTTAAAGGTCATTCTATTGAGTGTCGCATTAATGCAGAAGACCCTGAGCACAATTTTCGGCCCAATCCAGGGCGCATTAGCGGATATTTAGCACCAGGCGGGCTGGGAGTACGCATGGACTCTCACGTTTATACCGACTATGAGATTCCGCCTTACTATGATTCTCTCATTGGCAAATTAATTGTGTGGGGCCCCAACCGAGCTACGGCCATTCAGCGGATGAAACGGGCTCTGAGAGAATGTGCCATTACGGGATTGCCCACTACTATTGGATTTCATCAGCAGGTTTTGGAAAGACCTGAATTTATCAAGGGAGAGATATACACCAATTTTGTTAATCAGATGATGGGATAGTGTGGGGACTCCTCCAAAGAGAGAAGATTGCATGAGTGATTATCCAGAGCAGGTAAATGCCTTTCATCAGGCACTCTACCGTTTTCGCGGCATAGTGGAGGTGAATACAGGGTTAAAAACTCTGGATAAAATTCCTTTAAAGGACTACAGTCTTCCAGGGATAATGGGGGATTTACCCCACGCTCTTCTGCGTCGAACCCAAGGAGGTTTAACGGATGAAGCCTGGGCCAATACAGATGTAATTTTGTCCTATGACAGAGCTGGTTGGCTTACCTTAGAGTTTCTGGCTTGGTGGGTGAGAGACCAGTCGCGTGCTGGGCAACAGATTCAAATGCGTCCCCAGGCCCTTACCCCTCTAGCAGATAACGAGATTCAGCTAGGACAAACGCTCAAGTTTGTTATTGATCATTTTTGTGCGTTGTCAGACAACAGTCCTGACGCAATGTTGGCGATATTGGCAAACCAGGGAAAGTCTCTTAGCGCTGCAATCGATAGTTATGTTGATGTGCTAGGAGATTTGTTAGTTGCAGAAACAGATATAAATTGATTAGAGGGATAATGGCCTAAGACTTGGATAGTAACCCACAAGGGCTTACGATAGCCTCCAATTGAGGTCGCACACAGGAAGATAGCATGGGACAGGGTGAAACACAGGTGATTACGGGTGGAGTCACAGCCCCAAAAGGCTTTACCGCCGCTGGCATATGTGCCGGTCTAAAGGCGTCCGGAGCCCCTGATTTAGCACTCATTGTGTCAGAAAACGATGCGATCGCAGCCGCTGTTTACACCCAATCTCAGGTGCGGGCCGCCTGTATCGACTATTGCCAGCAGCAGCTTGAAACCCAACCATCCGCTCGAGCCATTTTGTGCAATTCAGGTCAGGCAAACGCCTGTACAGGCCAACAGGGTTGGGACGATACGGTGACCATGGCAACAGCTGCAGCAATAACCCTCAACACAAGTGCTGACCAGGTCTTAGTTGCTTCAACCGGAGTGATTGGGCAGCGCATCAATATGGACCCGCTGTTAAACCATATTCCTCAGCTAGTGGACCAGCTTTCTGCCCAGGGTAATGATGCCGCGGCCCAGGCCATTGTCACAACGGACCTGGTGACCAAAACCTATGCCCTAGAAACCACCATTAACGGGCGTCCAGTGCGGATAGGCGGTATTGCTAAAGGCTCAGGCATGATTCACCCCAACATGGCCACAATGCTGTGCTTTATCACCTGTGATGCTGCCGTTTCACCTGGTCTATGGCAAACGATGCTAGCCCAGGCCACTGACCAAAGCTTTAATCAAATTACTGTAGACGGTGACACTAGCACTAACGATACGGTCATCGCTCTGGCCAATGGTCAATCTAGAACACCTGCGATTACGGCTGCGGGACCAGAGGCCGAACAATTGGCAGCCATGTTGACAGAGGTCTGCATCTATTTAGCTAAAAGTGTTGCCCGTGACGGTGAAGGGGCCACCTGCTTATTGGAAGAAGAGGTATCAGGGGCCAGCAGCGACCAAGATGCGCGAAAAATCGCCCGTACCATTGCTGGATCATCTCTGGAGAAATCAGCCGTTTACGGACGTGACCCTAACTGGGGAAGAATTGCAGGCGCTGCTGGGCGAGCCGGTGTGACATTGGACCAAACTCAGTTAACGATTAGGCTAGGGGATTTTGTTCTCTTAGAGCACGGTCAACCAAAACCCTTTGACCAGATTGCTGCCCACGATTACATCAAACAATGCGCCGAGCGTAGTGTGCTCACCTCTGGTCAGCAAAGCCTTCAAAGCACAGAACAGGCAAACGATATTGCTGATGCGGTCAATGATATTCAGAGCGTTGAACGATTTGCGATCGCAACCGAGGCGCTGATGTCTCCAGTATGTATCACTGTCAATGTTGGCGGTGGAGCGGGTGCTGGTAAAGCCTGGGGCTGCGATCTTAGCTATGACTACGTCAAGATTAATGCAGAGTACACGACCTAACTCCTTTAAATTTCTCCCCTTAAAAGTCATGTGGCTCTGACTAACAGACTTAAAAACTTGTTGTGGAAATAACGCTTTATGGAACGGGGCCTAAAGCTCAACAACATTTTACGAATAGTGTCTTGCCTGTAGCGCCATTTCATCACGGGCGCTAATAGCCCAGCTATTGCGGGGATTCAATTTTAATGAAAGATTAAAGTCCTGTAGCGCCTCATCATAGTGACCCATTAGCTTAAACGTGCTCCCCCGAGAGATTAACCACTGCCAGCGCTTTGGTCGGTCATGGTTCACCAAATAGCTAAAGTCACTCACCGCGTTTCCATAGTGACCCAAATCACGAAAAATGATGGCTCGGTTAGCATAGGCCCATAAATTTTTAGGGTCCAAATCAATTAATCGATCCAAATCGACCAGAGCTTCACGGGTTTGGCCTAAATAAACATGGGTCAGAGCACGATTTTTAAGCGCTTGCAGATGATTCGGATCTAGGGTGAGTGCTTGATTAAAATACGCTATCGCATCTTGATGGACCTGCTGTTTTGCTAATGAAAGCCCCGCATCTACGAGCTGCTCAGGGGTTTGAAACGTTGACGTCGCCACATCAGTAGTTACTGCAGATTGGCGACGAGCACGGCGTCTGTTGGAATTTGAATTAAAAGGCGGGAACATTAGGGGACACGCTCATCATGATCAATCAACCTCATTCTGGCAAAAACACTTAACTTCTTATATAAAAAAGTAAGAATACCCAGAAGATTTCAGGATAGCTTCAAGAAGATTAAAGTTCTTCACTGACAGCCAAAGCCTAAATACAACAGGGCTTTCAAATACACATAGACCGCCTGATAACAATCACCGATACTCGTGACAACCATCACAGTAGTGTATCAGGAAGATTTTATGAGAGATTATGCTTTCCTACAGGCAAAGCCATAAAGCTAGTGTGAACAATTCGATATGAGTCAAGCAGCTACCAAGATCCAGGCTATCTACACGGCAATTAATCATCGGGATATTCCTCAGGCCGTGGCCTTAATTGATGAGCAATGCCGGTATGAAGACTTAAACTTCGCTAACACCTTTGTAGGCAAGGCCGCTGTACAAAGACTGTTTACAGAATCATGTCAGGCAGTACCAGAGGATTTTCAATTTGTTATTGACGACATCGTTGGAGATGACTTAGCCGTTGGGATAACCTGGCATGTTGAACTCGACGGTATTACTTTTCCCAATGGACGGGGCGTAAGTTTCTATCGATTTTCCCCAGATGGCAAACTCATGTATGCCCGTGACTGTGTAGAGCCTGCCATTAAACCTGGTAAAACAGCATTTGCTATCATCCGCCTGGTCACCCCCATTGTGCGTTATTGGTTGGGTCGTCAAAAGCCCAGTGAGCTATGAAAAACTCATCCCCCGCATCCGACTTACCAGCAAATCCTCCCTCCATTCGCCCCTGGCTAGTGGGACTACTTTGGACGGCTACTCTAGCATATGTAGGGCTACTGCTACTATCGCCACCCAACTGGCTACCAGGGGACCCCGTCTGGGCGATCCAGCCGGAAACAATCCAGGAGATTCTAGATGAATCTCTCAATTTCTTTTTTATTCTGCCAATGCTAAATCTTTTGGGAATTAGCTATTTGCAAGCGCCAACGGTAAACCCGGCTGCGCAAGGATTTTTTAATTTGGCAGAAGCGTGGATTTTTATGTTTCTGCCCTTGATGGTGATGGATAAACGTAGTCAGCACCTACCCAAGATGATGGTCTGGGGAATGGCGATGTTTCTTACCAATGTTTTTTTGATGCCCTACATGGCGCTACGGCTTGGGCAGAGCGAATCTCAAGATGCCGCCCCACCAAAGGGAATATTAGCTCGTTGCTTTGGAGCCTTGGGTCTGACGGTAGGCAATTTGGCAGTCGTCTGGTTTTGTTTTAACCGCCCTGAGCTAGGGAGCGTTTTAGCTCGATTTGGCTATCTAGGAGAGCAAATTATGCACAATCGAGTCACGCTTGCCTTTGTGGTTGATATGCTGCTGTTTTGGATCTTTCAGATCTGGCTTATGGGAGCCCTGATGCCAACCGATGAGCGCATCAGGACCGTCAGATTTATTCCATTTTGGGGACTGGCTATCTGGTTATTGATCTGAGCACTTCATAGTCCAAGCTGATGTCAGCCCCAATCTACAGAACAGACATCCATTCAGTGATTTCGCTCACTACCTGAAAGCTTTAACATCACCAAAGGTCGTTGGGTATGTCACCGATACATGTCTGGTACATCACACAGTTTGAACTATGAAATCACATCGAGGTGACTACATCTGGGGGATGATTAAATCAATCCGATAGATGGATTTAATCCAAAAATTGGAGTTCCTGGAAAGCGACACACAGTAATTACAGCCGATTTGCCGTACGAGCTGTGCTCCTTGGTTTGGGATCTTGCTTGGGCTCAGCCCTTGACAAGCTCTCCTCACACTGTTTCCTTCACACAGATCAAGAAAACGCGCTCCTCTAGCATTGCTAGGGGAGTTTTTGTCTTAGGTCATGGTCTTAGGTCATGGTCTTAGGTCATGATTCAAGCAAATCATAAAGATTTGCAATCTCCACTACAAATCGATCTAAGCTAGTCAGAATAAGGTTTTGAGCCGGAGGCCAACAGCGTTCTAATGAGTATCAAGTTAGCTGCAAGGGTGCAGCGAGTGACCCCTTCAATGACCTTGGCGATTTCTGCCAAAGCTAAAGCTATGCAGGCTGAAGGGTTAGATGTTTGTAGTTTTAGTGCCGGTGAGCCTGATTTTGATACTCCAGAACATATTCGTGCAGCCGCCAAACAAGCTTTAGATGAGGGTAAAACACGCTACGGTCCAGCAGCGGGTGAGCCCCGCTTGAGAGCTGCGATCGCAGCTAAACTTCGTACCGAAAATCACTTACCTTACAACGCCGAAAACATTATTGTTACCAACGGCGGTAAGCACTCCCTCTACACCCTGATGATGTCCACCATCGAACCAGGTGATGAAGTTTTAATTCCAGCGCCTTACTGGGTGAGCTATCCAGAGATGGTTAAACTAGCTGGTGGCACCCCGGTGATGATGCCAACTACGGCTGAGAGTGGCTACAAGATCACGCCTGCACAGCTCAAACAGGCTATTACGCCAAACACCAAACTGCTTGTTTTTAACTCTCCGTCTAACCCGACGGGTATGGTCTATAGCCCCGATGAAGTACGCGCGTTAGCTAATGTTGTATTAGCAAGCAATATTTGGGTGGTTGCCGACGAGATTTACGAGAAGATTTTATATGATGGGGCCAAACATCTCAGCATCGGTGCTGCCAGTGATGCCATGGTTGAGCGCACCATTGTGAGTAACGGATTTGCCAAAGCCTATGCTATGACTGGTTGGCGGCTGGGGTATTTAGCTGGCCCTGTTGAGCTGATTAAAGCCGCCAACACACTCCAAAGTCAGAGTACGTCAAATGTGTGTACCTTTGCCCAGTACGGTGCGATCGCAGCCCTTGAATCATCTCAAGACTGTGTTGAAACCATGCGTCAAGCCTTTGCCAAACGGCGCACAGCCATTATTGAGCTGGTCAATGAAATTCCGGGGCTAAGCTGTGTAAAACCTGACGGCGCATTCTATCTATTTATCAACATCGGTGAGACCGGGCTAAACTCTCTAGACTTTTGTACTCGCCTGTTAAACGAGAAACATGTCGCCACAGTTCCAGGGGTTGCATTTGGTGCCGATAGCGGTGTTCGAATCTCTTATGCCACTGATATGGCCACCATCGAGAAAGGCATAGCGCGGCTTAAGAATTTTGTCCAACAGATAGGCTAGTTACAACAAAAATGCTTTAGCTCATATCTGGCTTCAATGGCCGGATATGAGCTGTTTTGAGTAGAAAATGAACCTGAGCATATCCCTTGATATTGCTAAGAACAGCAGCCCATAGCGGCTGTTGTACACATATCAATGGACTTGGCCGTCTAATGCGCGATATCTATAACAATGGCTGGAGCATCTACTAGCTCATTGTTTGCGCATTTAAAGGAGATAGAACTCCTTGGTTAGACATCCATATGGTAGAAACCCTCTTGCACTTGAGCCAACGCCGTTGCTGATTTAGGGGATGCACCGATCTATTAGAAATGCCATACGTCAGCATCTTGCAGATAGAATCATCCCGAGGATCAGCAACACCGAACCAACAAGTTGTTGAATCGCTCAATGTTGCTATGAATGTTCTACATAAATTTTGCAAGTTTCCCGGAGAATTGTTGTTTCTACCATGTCAGGCTTTACAATAAGCGACTCTAAGATTGTTTATACAGTCTCTGAGCTGCCTTTATATCAGGGTCTTTCGAAATCTTAAAGACTGTTGAATAACTGTCTATTCATTTAGGTGTTTCTGATGTTCAGAAGAACTTATTCCAGAAATTCCGGACAAGCTGGCGCTTGTATCAGAGAGCAATATCTGCAACTATGCAATGACTGATTTAGGGGATGAATCAGTCTAGCGCAGTAGCTATTTTAAAGCCTTTTACAGATAAAACCATCTCAAGAATCAATAATGCCTGCAAATGAATACACCTAATTGGCATAGAGGGTATATCGCAGACCATCTCCGATAAAAGTAATGCTCAAAACAGTTAGAAAAATCGCAGCTCCTGGAAAAATAGCCATGTGGGGAGCACTGTCTAAATAATCTTGAGCGGTGTAAAGCATACGCCCCCAGGTGGGTACATCAGGCGGAAACCCGAGGCCCAAAAAACTCAGCGTCGCCTCGGTCAGCACGGCATTCCCCACTGCCAGTGTGGCGGCTACAATCACTGGCCCCAGCACATTCGGAAATAAATGATGCCAGATCAGCCGACTGGGTTTAGCCCCCTAAGCCTCAACTGCTTGCATATAGGTGCGATCGCGAGTTGCTAAAAACCCTGCCCGCACCAGACGCGCCACTGACATCCAGTTGAAACCACCAATCACCAACACAACCAGGGCAAAAATACCATTCTGGGGCCCTAGAGTAGCTCTGGCAGTGTCTCCAAATAGATAAGGCGATTTCTGACAAAAAAAGTACCGAATTGCTAGACTGAAGCCATTGCTCTTTGCCATCTAAGGAGTATGTGCTTTTGACTACTGTTAGTGCCCCCCCTGAGTCATTGGATGAGTCTCTCATTTCAGATCTTCGGTT
>JBHJIV010000290.1:0-16546 GCA_050043105.1 Leptolyngbyaceae cyanobacterium
TGCCGCTTCGACTGATTGTTTTTTGCTCAAAATATCTCCCAGAGCGGTTTGCATATTCTCGGATGCCGCTCCGTACTCTTTGATAAAGGGGCGAGAGATGGATGAATTTTGTAGATAATCGAGCATCTGTGGCATCTGTGGGTATTTCGCCACAATGTCTGGGTCTTGAAATAGGCTGGAGCGACTGGGTAAAAAGCCCGATGCCAGGACAAACTCTTTCTGCGCCGCTTCGCTGGTGAAGTATTGAATGGCTTCCCAGGCTTCATCGGGGTGGTCAGCATTTTGAGCAATACCAAAACCCCAGCCGCCCCGGCAGCCTTTGCCAGGGGTGTCACTAAACGAAAAGGGCAGTGCGATCGCAACTTTCCCTGCTAGCTCTGAGCGCTGTATTTCTTCCCAAAAATAGGGCCATCCCCGCAAAAACAGCGTCTGCCCCTCTAAAAATCGCTGTAGTCCGTCCTGTTCTGTGTAAGTAATCACTTCGTCTGGTGAAATTTCCTCCTGGATCAGCTGCTTTAGCAATGTCGCCGCCTCGATGGCCGTTGGAGTATCCAAACCCACATTTCCGGCTGGGTCAATCCAGGTGGCACCCAGGCCCTCCATAATCTCAGTAAAGTTAGCAACTAACCCTTCATAGCGCTCGCCCTGCCACAGATAGCCAGTTTCGGGCCTTACATTGCGAACGGTTTGGAATAGCTCATCTAGCGTTGTTGGCAACGACATACGCGCCTGTTTAAGCAAATCTTGGCGATAGTATAAAACGCCTACATCCGCCCTCATCGGTAAGCGATAAAGTCTGCCATCCGATTGGCCAGCCGCTATCTCAGTGGGTAAAAACCCTGAAAGCTCCAGCTCGTCTTGCTGGATATAGGGGGTTAAATCTTGTAAACGGTCTGCAAACTGTAGCGGCCAGACAATGTCCATATAGACCAGATCATACTGCGCTATATTTGCTTGAAAGTCGGCGGTGTAAATGGCCTCACGTTGGTCAGTGGTGTAGCCCGTCTCTGGGTCAGTGACCAGATTAATTTGAATAGCTGGATGGGCTTTCTCAAAACCAGTGACGACGGTTTGCCAGGGCTGGACCTCATCTTGAGGAATAACGAAGGAAAGTCTGATGGGGGATGACTTTGGCCAGGTCAATCCCCAAAATGTCAGGCATATGACCTGTATAGCCAGTGCCAATATAAGCAGCCTAACCCAGCGTTTTGTCAGCTTTTTCAAACGCACGTCGAAATTTATTTACCACATAGGCGTCTCTATCATAGGCCAAGAGCCTATTCAGGTTTTTTAGCCACCCCATTAAATTCATAACTCCTGTTATGAACTTCCTGACTATCGGTCTTTCTAGGATTCACCTATGAATCTAGGGAGCCAGTATGGATATTCGATGGAAATTAGGAGTGTGCAGGTTTTTTGTCTGGTTAGCAGCAGAAATCGTGTTGTCTATGCTCGGCATCGATGATCTAGCAGACTACAGCGAGTTCATCTTTGAAAAAGATGTCCCCGTTCTCATTTCCCAGGCATCGGAGCTGCATTAGTTCGGTTTATGACGTTATGCTCCTCAGTAGGATTTTGCCTAAAAGCTCTCAAAGCAGCGCCCTAGGGTTAGAACGCGCCATTTTCTAACTCAGCAAGGGCAATTTCATAACCATAGTTATGAACTGCATAACCTCTTTTGCCCATACCGTATATCTACATAGCAAGTGAACTGGTAGTTAGCTACCAGCTTATGTTCTCCGTATCTATGGGCGTTTGCCCATCGTTAGCATCTACCAAATAACATCCCCGATAAGGTTCCTATTGCCAGCGGCAGTTGACCTCCTTCACAACCATTGAGCAAGTGACATTGATTCAGGTGATATCGGGGCCGATCTCGGAGAGACGTAAACTTGCAATCAACTGGCCATTCCCCGCGAAAGCCGCTTCGGGGGTGGTCTGTTGGTTTTCCTGCAATGCATGGTTCGCGACGCCCTCGACTACCATTGGGAAATCTGCAGTCAGTGTGGCTGCTGAGCTTTTTACTCGCACGGAGGCGCAACCCTATGCCAATCGACTGGCCAGCCTTGGGACGACAACCTCAGACGTATTTATTACTGTTGGGTACAGCTTTTGGGTATGGTTTGCTGATTGCTTTTGCCGGTAACCGCCCGGTAATCTGGCTTGGCGGCGGCGCGGTGGCGACGGCCATGGCGAGTAGCTGGGTGACGGGCTATCGGTCGTCGCTGGTACACTCAGAGGACCACAGCGATCTGCTCAAGCCCATTAGTTTTCAGCGACGAATTGAAGCTATTCAAACCCAGGTTGCTCGCGATAGCTATCGGACCTGGCAGCCGGTGAAAGATTGGGCGTTACAATCACAAACCTTTGCGGTGCGTATTTGCGATCGCGAACCCACCCTGCGTACCGAATTGCTTGAAGCGCTGTACACTGTGGTGAATCTGGCTCAGCAGGTGGCCGATGGTCTCCGGGTGCAGGCCCAGATTCAAACCCCTACCTATCAGCAAATGGCCAAAAAGCAGCTTAAACAAAGTTGCGATCGCATGCAGCAAACCCACCAGCAGCTGCAGCAGCTACAAGATCAAGTAGCCCTGGCTAGCCTCTCCCAGGGAGACGCCTCCTTGCCCCAGCGTCTAGAAACCTTGATTGCCGCCAACAAAGAGATATTAGAAACCCAGCCCTGACATAATCTAAATACCCAAACATCCGCTTCAACAGCAATCATAAACACTATCAATGCTCAAAAGACTGATTCCAAACCGCACCTGTCGTCAGCTATTTGCGGCTGCTCTAGGCGTGACTATCACGTTGTGTCTAAGTTTTTTGGGAGGCTGTCAATCGCCGGTCACCTCCCTAGAAACCGCCCAAACTGTCCTCAACAAGCAGGTGCTACCCACAATCAATGTTGTCAACAATTTAGTCCCTGACGAATTGGCCAGTCGTTACACTGTCGACCAGATTGCAGAACCGTTGCCCAACATTGATGACTTTCCCCTTTACGGAGCTTCGCCACAAGCGAATCAGGTCTATCTAGAAATCTACAGCTCCTCCGAGAAGGCCAATATTGACCGGCAAAATGAACGCTGGCTAGTGGAGGTGGCCGATGCCTTTAACCAGCGGCAAGAAAAAAGCAGTTCCGGCAAGGTCATTCAAGTCGGTATCCGTAAAATCGCTTCGGGTACAGCCGCCCGCCTGTTGGGTGCAAAGGTCGTCCAACCTGCAGGCTATAGCCCCTCCAATGACTTGTGGGTTGCCATGATTAAAAGCCAGGGCATTCAGGTTGCTCCCGTAGCCGAGCGCTTGGTGGCCAACACTGCCGGGTGGGTAGTTCCCGGTGATGTATATCAACAGCTCCAGGTCAGCGGAGAAGTCACCTTTGATAGTTTGCTCAATGCCATTGCCGCTGGCCAGGTCAGTGTTGCCTACCCCAATCCTTACAAAAGCTCGACAGCACTGAACTTGCTGTATACCCTTTATTGGCGAGCGGCTGGTCACCAAAAAGACAGTGGAGCACTGACCCAATCTGAGCTACAAACCCCCCAGGTGAAATCAGTGTTTGACCAGTTTCAATCCCAGGTACTGATCACAACACCCACAACATTAGAGCTACAAGAACTCTTTTTGAGGGACCAGACCAAACTTCAGGCATTTCCCCTGGAATATCAAAACTATCTGACCCTCAAACAGGTGGCAGGGTTTGAATCTACCGAGTTTATTCCCTTTGGCATTCCTCACAACAATCCGCTCGTAGGCTTTGACTGGAATACACCCGAAACCGCTGCTGCCCTGCAAAAGTTTGCCGCCTTTGCCCAGTCTCCTGGCATGGTGAAGCTAGCCAATGATCAAGGTTTTGTTGACACCGATTATCTCCAAGCGGTCCATCCTCCTATCCCCGATGGAGAGACTCTGTTAGCAGCTCAATCGAGTTGGAAAATCAATAAGGACAGCGGTCGCACCGTCTACCTTGAAATGGTGATTGATACCAGCGGCTCTATGGAGGGTGAACCCCTGCAGGCAGTACAAGATGGGTTGCGCGTCGCCAGTCAACAAATTAACCAAGGTAATCAGGTGGGGCTAGTCACCTTTGCTGATCAGCCCGTGCGCCGTCTGGAACTTACACCCTATGATGAGCTGCAACAGAAAAAACTCCTAGCCGCCATTGACCAGCTTCAAGCCGATGGTGGTACGGCTATGTATGACGGTGTCATGGTGGCCCTGGCCGATCTGATGGAAAAGCGAGCCAATGACCCGAATGGTCGGTTCTATCTGTTGTTGCTCTCCGATGGTGCAGTGAATGAGGGACACCTTTTCAACGACGTAAAAGACATCATGGAATATAGCAATGTGCGTTTTTATCCCATTGCTTACGGTAACGTTAACGCGGCTGAACTCGAAGCCATCGCTAGCCTGCGAGAGTCTACAGTGAAGCAAGGCAATCCTGAAAATGTACAAACCTTGTTTAAGGATCTCTTCCAGGTAAATCTATGATGGCCCCCAACAATCCAACAAAACGCCTGATTAGTACCCTAGGCTTGGGCTGGTTAGCCTTTGGTGGTATTGGCTTGGGCCTACGTTATGGCATACAAGTATCAGAGGTCACCATTATTGTTGACCAAAGCTATTGCCCCCCTGTCCAGTGGCAGACATCCGTGATTCAGCCCTACACTGACCTATACCAAAAGAGTCAGGCTAACCAGCGCAAGATTGTCCAGGTAATTGTCGTGACTGATATTGATCAGACGACTCTAACAACAATCCCTAAGCCAGATGATCTGGGCAATCCTTTTGGTCAGGTTCCTAGTCCTGAGACATTAACAGAGTTACAAAAACAGTTTCCAGAAACTGTTGTTCTCAAGTGTGAACAGTAGATTAATGCCTATCAATTTTCGATGGAACACCGTTTCGGAGGATTGGGAGAGGGTGATGACCCAAGACAACTGCATTGGCTACTATCGTCCTCGCCGCTGCGGCGGCTTTTGTAAGCCTGATATTGGCGGTGATATGAGCAGAGCGGGCAAAGGAAAGTCTGATGGAGGGTGACTTTGGCCAGGTTAATCCCCAAAACGTCAGGCATATCACCTGTATGACCAGTGCCAATACAAGCAGCTTACCCCAGCGTTTTGTCAGCTTTTTCAAACGCACGTCGAAATTTATTTACTACATAGGCGTCTCCATCATAGAGCCAAGAGCCTGTTCAGGTTTTTTAGCCGCCCTATTAAATGCATAACACCTGTTGACCTTCCTGTGGCCATTCCCCGCGAAAGCCGCTTCGGGTGGTGGTCTGTTGGTTTTCCTGCGATAAATAGTGTGCGACGTCCTCGACTACCATTGAGAAATCTGCAGTCAGTGCGACGTATGAGCCGAATTATCTTAACTACATGGGGATCACTGGGCGATCTGCATCCCATCGTGGCCCTGTGTTTGGGCTTACGCGATCGCGGTCACGACATTGTATTGGCAACAACAGAGGACTATCGCACTAAGGTTGAGTCTTTAGGTCTAGAGTTCCATGCCATTCGTCCTGCCCTGCCCGTCGACCCTCAGATGGTTGAACGATGCATGAATCCAAAAACAGGACCAAAGACCGTTCTAAAAGACATTATTTTAGATAATGTGCGAGCTACCTATGACGACCTAATGGTGGTGGCGAAAACTGCTGATTTTTTAGTGGCTCATGAAATTGTTTATGCCGCTCCTTTAGTCGCTGAAGTACTTAACTTACGGTGGGCTAGCTGTGCTCTAGCACCAGCTACTTTTTTTTCAGCCTATGAACCGATTGTGATATCGGCATACCCTACTCTCGCCAAGCTACATCATCTGGGACCAGCTATTAACAGCTGGGTGGTAAAGCTGGCAAAATTTGCGACGCGCTCTTGGGGCACCCCTTTGTATAAACTCCGTAAAGAGTTGGGGGTATCTCCCATACAGAATCCCATTGTTGGCAATGACAAATATTCTCCCTATTCAGTGTTAGCTCTTTTTTCATCAGTGTTGGGTTGCCCACAACCCGACTGGCCATCGAATGTTTTGATGACTGGCTTTACTTTTTACGATGGCAATCGAGAGCAGCACATAACACCAGAACTGGAATCTTTTTTGAATTCTGGTGACCCACCTGTAGTGTTCACCCTGGGTTCAGCGGCGGTTAATGCTCCAGGGGATTTTTATGCCGAAAGTGTGCGGGCGGCTATCAAGTTAGATCGTCGGGCTGTGCTGCTGCTGGGTAAGAATTCTCCACCCACAAACTTACCTGCAAGCATTTTTGCTTGTGACTATGCGCCCTATTCAAAACTCTTTCCTCGCGCTTGTGCAATTGTTCATCAGGGTGGCATTGGAACAACAGCTCAAGCGTTAAGAGCAGGAAGACCAACTCTAATCGTGCCGTATACGCTCGATCAGCCTGACAATGCGGCAAGAGTTCAACGATTGGGCACTTCTCGCACGATTATGCGTGAACAGTACTTAGTTCCAAAAATTGTGAAGGAGTTAAGTGAACTAATTGAGACTCCTAGCTATGTCGCAAAGTCAGCAGAATTAGGACGCATAGTGCGGACAGAAAGCGGAGTGAATGCAGCCTGCGATGCGATTGAAAAACAGCTTGCCGACGTTGCGATCTCATAAGCAGTTTAACCAGCCCATAAGCTGCTTGCACAAGAGTCTCTGATGAGAAGACCTCAGTCTAATAGGTGAGGAGCCATAGAGTCGGTCTATTCAAGCTTGAGGGTGTTGCGATCGCGACCTGGCATATTTTCTAAGGTTGCCTCTACTGCCTGTGCCGCTGCCAAAATATCTCGCTCTGCACCGCCTAAATACAGTCGGCCAAAGCTACCAATAGATGAAATCTGCAGGATATTAATCTGCGCCGCTTTTTCAGCTTCGTTGGCGGCCAGGGATGCGTAAGCTGCAGGTTCAACTTCCATTACATATAGTGTCTGTCCAGCCAAGATCATATTGCCGCGGCGGGTACGGTTGATTAGTTGCACATGGTGCGGGTCCAGATTACGAATTACCTGACTAGACACCATGCGTGGTTTTAAGCGATCGCGCATCCGTACACCCAGGGCATCTAAGATGGCACTTCCTGATGCTTTTACCTCACCCTGGCTACTCGAATGAATTTCGAGCAGACCATACAGACGCTCCACCATTTGCACGCCTGGGGTAACCACAGCTGCTTTTAGAGCTACGTCAGTGATGCGATTAATTTCAATGCCTGGTGAAATCTCAATCCATAACGAGGCATCGCCTGGCAGTGGTAAGAAGCCAAGGGAAACGCTGCCCATATAGGCAGAGTGCTGAGGTTGCAAGTTGTCGATATATACGTAGCTACGAAGTTCTACACCCAAGACCGCTTCACAATTTATAACCTGCCGATCTTATCAGGTAACTGTCAGGCACAGCGGTATCAGCGGCATATCAATTGTTTGAGAAGAAACGGATTACAACTTGCTTAATCGGCATCCAATAGTTCCTGATAGAGAAAAGTCCCAGTAGCTGTCTCCTTTAGGCTAGCAATCCTTACATCAGAGAAAGTTGATCGTTGTCATTGTTAGTCATGTTTGGTGAAGTCACTAATGTGGGTCTATCAGGCATGTCATACCCTAGATGTCGCCAGGCAGCGGGTGTGGCAATGCGCCCGCGTGGTGTGCGCTGTAAATAACCAATCTGTAAAAGATAGGGCTCGTAGACTTCTTCAATGGTTTGGGCATCTTCACCTGTAGCCGCTGCCATGGTGTCTAGACCCACTGGACCACCGTTAAAGTTTTCGATCATCACTGACAGCAGCCGTCGGTCAGTCCAATCGAGACCGCAGGGGTCAACGTTAAATAGTTCCAGGGCTTCTCCTGCAATTTTTTCGGTAATTGGCCCAGACGCCTTGACCTGCACATAGTCCCGCACGCGCTTAAGCAGTCGGTTAGCAATTCGCGGTGTGCCCCGCGCCCGTCGAGCAATTTCCAGCGCGCCGGGTTCTTCAATTTCTGTTTTGAGCACTCCTGCTGTACGCAAAATGATGCTGGTTAGCTCATCTAGTTCATAGAATCGCAGCCGCTGAATCAGACCAAATCGGTCTCTTAGGGGGGATGTCAGCGCGCCAACCTTAGTGGTGGCACCTAGTAGGGTAATGGGCTGGAGGGGAATGCTGCGGGTTCTTGCGCTTTGACCCTTACCAATGGTGATATCTAACCGTGAATCTTCCATGGCCGGGTATAGGATCTCTTCGGTGACCCGTGAGAGGCGATGGATTTCATCAATAAATAAGATATCCCCAGCTTTTGCATTGACTAATAGGCCCGCAATATCCCGAGGTCGCTCTAGAGCAGGTGCCGTGGTGATTTTGCAGTCCACCTTCATTTCCTGGGCCAAAATCAGGGCCATGGTGGTTTTACCCAGACCTGGTGGACCGTAAAGCAACAGATGATCTAGGGGCTCTTTGCGCGATTGAGCGGCTTGAATTGCAATCTGCAGGACTTCTTTTAAGGCTTTTTGACCGATGTAGTCGTCTAAGCTTTGGGGCCGAATGCCGTCATCATTGCGACTGATTTCATCAGGACGAGCGGCGGTTTCCAGTAGCTGGTTTTTGGGGCTGGGTGCAGGCTGTGGCGAAGCTTTGGACGTGCTGTTTCTGGGCGTGCTGCTTTTGGGCTGATCGTCTGGCTTATTTGATTCCGGCTGTTTGGACGAAATAATGGCCATGACAATAAAACCAACAGTACATTTGTTGCCGTTGCTGATGCCTGGCAACAAATGTACTATATCGTTTAATAAACCATCACGCGTCCATCGTTAACAATGTGTACAGCGCTGTCGTTAAGTGCGCCGCTGGGGAGCAGCTCAATTTGTAGAACGTCTACTTCAGGGCGATGTAATCTAACTTCGATAGGGCGCTGTGCCGCTTCCCAAAACACAACGGATAGATCGCCTATGCCGACTTGTGCATCGATAGTAATCATCTGATCTGGCCACATACCATAGGGTTCGAAGTCCAAAACACGTTCTAAACTGACTCGTCCACCGGTGCGATTCATGACTTGAAGTGTGACTGACTGTCCAGGTGCAAACTGAATTTCATTCGATCCGCACCGGTAGCGGCAATCAGCAGCTTGAACAGCTGTGGTAGCTGTGGCTATCGCTAGGGCAGAGCTTAGAAAAAATATCTGTTTCAACATGAAGAGTCCTCTGCAAATAGGGAACGACTTGGAGTTTTGATGCGCTCTATTACTTCTGGGGTAAGGGAGGTAAGCTATCTCCGCGCCAGTCAAGGTAATTTTTTTCAGAGTTCCCCAAGCTAATTGGAACTAACGGATTGTCTTGTTCTAATTTCAGATCGCTAGTGATGCTACTAAAGTTGGCTAGATTTTGTGCTGCAGTCTGAAGAGGTCTGCCGCAATCGGCGAAAAGTCGTTAAAGTAAAACAATGTAAACGTTTCTAAGGTGGGTATGCGCGTACTCCTGATGACTGGAAAAGGCGGCGTTGGTAAGACGTCGGTAGCCGCGGCGACGGGATTACGCTGTGCTGAACTCGGTTATAAAACCCTGGTGCTGAGTACAGATCCGGCTCATTCATTGGCAGATAGCTTTGATATGGAGCTGGAGCATACACCCCGTGAAGTTAAGCCCAATCTATGGGGTGCAGAATTGGATGCCCTACGCGAACTGGAGGGTAACTGGGGTGCGGTTAAGCGCTATATTACTCAGGTACTACAGGCTCGCGGTCTAGAGGGTGTAGAGGCCGAAGAGCTGGCGATTTTGCCTGGGATGGATGAAATCTTTAGCCTGGTGCGAATGAAGCGTCACTATGATGAAGATGAGTACGATGTGTTGATTATTGATTCTGCGCCAACGGGGACTGCGCTACGGTTACTCAGTCTGCCAGAGGTGGCAGGATGGTACATGCGTAAGCTGTACAAACCTTTTCAGGCAGTATCTGCAGCGTTACGCCCTCTGGTTGAGCCTATTTTTCGACCAGTGGCTGGGTTCTCATTGCCAACAACAGAGGTAATGGATGCGCCCTACGAATTTTATGAGCAGCTAATTGAGCTGGAAAAGGTTTTAACAGATACGACCACAACGTCGGTACGTTTGGTGACCAACCCTGAAAAAATGGTAATCAAAGAGTCGCTGCGAGCCCATGCTTATCTGAGTCTCTATAACGTCGGTACTGATATGGTGGTGGCGAATCGAATTATTCCAGATACGGTGACCGATCCGTTTTTTAAGCGTTGGAAGGAGAATCAGCAAACCTATCGTCAGGAGATTCATGATGATTTTCGCCCCTTGCCGGTAAAAGAGGTGCCGTTATTCTCAGAAGAGATGTGTGGTCTTGAAGCCTTAGAACGTCTCAAGGAAACAATTTACGGCGATGAAGATCCCACTCAGGTTTACTACAAAGAGACCACTTTGCGAGTGGTGCAAGAAGAGAATAATTACAGTCTGGAAGTCTATCTGCCCGGTATTCCGAAAAGCCAAGTTGAGCTGAGTAAGAGTGCGGATGAGCTAAATATTCGCATTGGCAACCATCGTCGTAATTTGGTGCTACCCCAGGCTCTAGCAGCGCTTCAGCCCGCTGGTGCAAAGATGGAAGATGATTATCTAAAAATAAAATTTGCAGCTTAGTTTGTTGCAATCATCAATCTTCTGATAGCCCTGGCATCGTTTGAGACGGGGCTGTTTTTATCGCGCAGGCTGGGTGTGCTGCAGTCGTTTAACGATCTGGCGTCTGGTGGACATGACAGCTCCTAATTCTCGGGCGAGTCGAGGAGTTTTGTCTAGGATGCTGCGGAACGTGTCGGTTGCGATCGCAATTACCTCCAGATCATCGATGGCTATTACAGAGGCTAAACTAGGCTGATTATCCAACAACGCATTTCCGCCAAAAAAGTCACCCCGATTTAGGTCTGCAATCTGGTGTATCAGACCGTTGGCGGCCCGGTAGTTCATGACAGCTCGACCCGCCAGTACAAAGTAGGGTGCAACCTGTTGCTCTCCTTGATGAATGATTGTTTCTCCCTGGCCAAAATGTCTAAATACGGTGTGTTGAGCAAGCTGTTCTAGGGTTTCATGGCTGGTGGTGGTAAAGCTGGGGAGCGATCGCAAATAGTCCACCAAATTGCCTAATACCTCATTGGGAGATGTGTGCGTCACCTCATGATGATAGACCGTACGAATCGGAAAGTGAATTACCAATTGGTTGCGTCGAGCCGTGTACCAAACCCGCGTCATAAAATCATCTCGAATCTTTGGCACATTGTCATAGCAGGTTAAAAACAAACGCACCTTGTAAGTAATCGAAGAGTCATCGTAGTTAATAGTCTGTACTTGGGGCTCTGGTTTTGAGAGCACTCCATCAGTTTCTAGGGCCGCTGTGCGCAACACCCGCTTTACTTTGTTGGGAGGGTCATCATAGGAAAACCCAACGATTATCGGCTCAATATGGAGCTTGCGGGGTCGCCGAAAATTACGAATGACCTCGCGGGCCAAAATTGAGCTGGGCACAATCAGGAGTTCTTGTTCCCTGGTGACCAAATGCACTGAGCGCCAGTTAATCTCAACAACCTGACCAATTTTATCTCCCGCTTCTAGCCAATCACCTACTTCAAACGGGTGCTCAACTAAAAGCGCAACACCTGAAAACAAATTTCCGAGAGTGTCTTGCAAAGCCAGACCTAATACGATAGAGCTAACCCCCAACGCTGTTATCACCCCGCCCAGGTCTGCTTTCCACACCACTGATAGCACAATGGTGATACCGATTAAAATTAACACTACCCGAATCAAATCCCGTAAAATCTTTGGGATTTTTGATTGCCACGTATTCGACTTTGCCCCTGTAAACAGGAATGCGTTGACCAACGATAAGATTACATGGATTAGCGATATCCAAAATATTGTTTGAACAATACGCAGACCCACTCGTTCGCTATTGAGTTCAATAATCTGCGTCAGCAAAACTAACAATGCCAGTGTGGGTAACACTATATTGCGAGTCTCTTGAATGACGCTAAAAAACTCAGGAGCCGAACGTTCTACTTTAAGGGCGAGTTCGTTGACCAGCACCATAATCATTGGGAAGCCAAGAATTAACCCAATTCCCCAAACAAACCAGTTTTCTTGTAATAGAGGAGTACTCATAATCTGTTGCTATATTTTTACGGCCCACATAGAGATGGGCTGTTGTTGAATTTGGATAGTGCCAGCCTCTTCACATTCATAAATATCCATCAGCCGCTCACGCACAGGCTGAGTCACACAAACAGTGTTCCATTGCCCCTGCATCTGAAGTCCATAGGCTATGTTCACGGTTTCTCCCCAAAGGTCATAGGTAAATTTATGTTGGCCAACAATGCCTGCCATCACTTCGCCAGAGTGAATACCGATGCGGCATTGAATCTCTAGCCCATGGTCTCGATTTATCTGATTGAGCAAACGCAGCATATCAACGGCACAGTCTACGAGCCGTTTGGCATGGTCTAAGCAAGGAATAGATAGCCCACCTACGGCCATATATTCGCTACCGTTAGTTTTTACTTTTTCTACACCATGCCGCTCAACGGCATCGTCAAATGCGGTAACAATTTCGTTGAGTAGAGCAATTGCTTCTTCTGGCGGTAGCTTCTGAACTAGGTCTTGACAACCAATAAATTTGCAAAATAGAACAGTAACATTTGGAAAGTGGTCGGCAATATTACGCTCACCATTTTGTAGTCGCCGTGCCACAGTGCTGGGTAATATGTTTTGCAGCAGTGCCTCATTCTCATGATTTTTCTTTTCGACCTCATGGGTGCTTTTTTTAAGGGCACGAATCATGGCATTAAATGATTTTCCCAACTCGCCAAACTCATCTCTGCTAGTAATGTTGACATGGGCATTGATATTGCCATCGCTAAGTTTTTGGAACCCTTGATTGAGTAAACGAATAGGCTTTAGAAATCTGTTGGTAAGCCAAACTGATAACAGGGTAACGGTTAGAACAATAACCGCCATGGAAATTAAGACCTGACGTGAAAATTGCTCGACAGGGGCAAACGCTTCGGCTCGACTGATTTCTGACACAATGGCCCAATCAATATCTTGGATATCTAAAGCGTCATAGGCTCTTAGAACTGTGTTGCCCTGGTAGCCTCTGGCAATTTCAATGCCGGAGATCCCTGCTTCTAGAGCCTGTATTAGTCCAGGGGAGCGAGCTTCATGTTGCAAAATCGATGTGTTGAGCGTCTGCTCGATAGCAATATCCGGTTGGGCTACCTCTGATGCTGTGTCCTCTTTAAAGAGTGTTAAATAGGTTTGTGGATCTTCTAACAGCAGACGAGCGTCGGAGCGTAGCCGATAGTCAGCACCCACTAAATAGGTTTCTCCCGTTTGCTGTAAACCAACCTGGTTCCAGTCTTGGTTGATGGTCATAATCCGGTTGATTTTGTCGGTTGAGACCTGAAATGCGAGAACACCAACAAGTCCGGAGTTACTGTAGATTGGACTGGCCAAAAAAGCGGCGGGTTGCCCATAGGAAGGCCGATAGGTGCCAAAATCTGTCAGGGTTACTACACCGGGCTCACTCTCTAGGGCAATCTTAAAGGCGTCTGCCAGTTTGCTGTTGGCATAGGGACCGACATACAGGTTAGTACCATAGTCCACTTCTTTATAAACCGAGTAAATGATGTTGCCTGTCGCGGCATCAATCAAAAACATGTCGTAATACCCCAATTCGTTCACGATCTGACGAAAGTGGGGATGGTAATTGCTGTGGGTTTGACTGTAGTCGCTGTCGTCATTGGCGTTGTTAAGACGCTCTTTTTGACCAATGGGGTTAGTGTTGTTGACGATATAGTGATACTGCAAATAGCTGGTTGATGTGGGTAATGCTGCATAGGCGCCTAAGCTGGGGGTCCCTTCAACATTAGCCGTTAGCCTGGGTAGAAACTCTTCTTGATAGAAACGACGAAGTGACGCAGTTTGTTCAGGAGAGAGCGTTTGAGTGGTTAAGGCTGGAAACGTATTGGCAAATGATTCCATGGCTTCTACAACCATTAAATTTCCACTCAGTGTTCTAGCCTGTGCTCGAACAGTCTGGAAATAGGTCTCAATCTCATGAGCTTTTGCCGCACGAATACTAATGAGGTTATTTGTAATGGTTTGATTAAGACTAGACCGACCGGTGCTGTAGCCTAGATAAGCGATCAGTGCAATCGACCCCATACTCACGAACAAAAACATCAGCATGAGTTTGGATTGAATACTTAAACGATTGGTAATACGCACAGTCTCTTTTGATGGAAATACAGTAGCTAAAGAAGGGAATCACACCTGAGTGCAAGCTCGGCTGGTATCAACAAGTATTAGGGGTGGATTTGGGTTAGCTCCAGTTGACTAGATGAACGACTAGATGGGGTTAGTCTAAGCTAATGCAATCGCATCATCACCAATCCTTAATAGAAAAGTAGCCAATTTGAGAATCAATCAAAAATATGGTGTTAGCAGACCTCAGAGTCTAGATTCAACCGTTTTAGCGTGACTATGCTGCAAAGTAGTAAAGTTTAGTCTGATAGCGAAAATTAAGTTTCTCCTGTTGACTGTGACGATCAAAGAGCCCTTTAAGGTCAGTCATCATTACCTCATAGTTAGCTGCACCTGCTTTTGGAGCATAGGAACAAGATAGAAGCCGTCCCTGTAAACCCCTATAGTCAAGTACCTGGGCGTTCTCAAAAATAGCCATTACCATAGAGCGTGGCGCAAAAATGTTGGCTAAGGTCTCAGGTGCCAACCGACGATGATTAACCTGTTTGTAGTCAGCACAGTGGGTCAGTAAAAACGTTTCATACGCCTGTTGAAACGGATCCTGCTGCAGACGATCATTCCAAATCAAAGCAATCTGCCCTTTGGGTTTGAGAATGCGCTCAAACTCTTGCCGGGTTTTGTCTAGGGCAAACCAGTGAAACGCCTGACCAGCGACGACCCAATCGACAGAGGTATCAGGTAGGGTCGTCGCCTCGGCTTGACCACAAATGCTGGTGAACCGAGAATGGGTTTGCAACATCTGCTCTGCTGCCCGGCGCATATTGGTGTTGGGCTCTACCCCATAGACCCGATTGCCGTTTTCTAAAAAGTGTTTCGTTAATAACCCGGTGCCTGAGCCAATGTCTGCAACAACATGGTCTGACGTCAGACCATGTTGTTCTGTTAGATAAACAAATAATGTGTCTGGGTAATCAGGGCGATAGTTAATGTAGTCTGCCACTCGATCTGAGAACCGCTCTGTTGGCTGAAGACTAGACATAGTTAAACAGCTGCTTAAGGACGTCCCATCGTGAGCAATTCCAATAGTCAATGTGGGAGCAAATTAGCCCTTCTCCATTGATTTGCAGCTCACTCCAACCCGGAATAGAGATTCTCGGTTGCCAGGGGGTAGGGGCTGTGAAGTGTAAAGTCCAACGAGTGATAAACGTATTTGCTTGGGGCTGTTCTGTGGTGTGTAGCTCTAGCTCAATATCGCGAAACCATTGCCCAATAAAGCCGATCATTTGTTGGTAGCGCGCTACGCCACGAAACTCATTCATCGGATCTTTGAAATAGACATCCCTGGCGTAGAGATCATAGCTTTGTTCGTTTGGAAATCTCGCGTAGTCTGTCTTGACCTGCTCGATGATAGCCAGGATTGTGGATTGTTGGTTACTCATTTTGAGATGCTTCCGGTGGATTAACCTCTGGCCACAGCCGCTCTAGCTGACGCTGCCAGGCGGCTAACGCTCGATCACCATAGCCGCTATTTTTCATATCGCCCATCATGCCCTCTGCATAGAACCGATTGATGGTTTGCATGGTGTTTTCTAAGGACTGTCCCTGCAGTTTAGCAGCTTGAATAATTTGACGTACTCGAGTCTCGACAAGCGTGTTAAAGAACGGATCAACCCCTGCTTCTTTAATGGCCATCAATTGTTCTACTGCTGATAAAAATGTGTCTTGATCTAATGTTGATAGTTTGTGGTTAAATACCCCCCACAGTGTGTTCTCATAGCTGGAGTAATGCACCATTTGGGTTTGTTCGAAATTAGCCCCTAAAATTTCTTTCAAAAAAGGTTGGGCTTCGGCCATGGGAACGATGGGCACCAAAATTCTCAACCAGGTCTGGTTGCTGGTCAAAAGCACGAGCAGCCGTATCTCAGGGGCCTCTATCTGCCAAGCATCTGGTGTATCCATTTTGCTGGCACTATCACCAAAGCGTGTTTGCAAAAGCTGGGTAATGTCTTGGGGAGTCATGCTTGTTTCAGGTCAATGGCTGTAACGAATCGACTTATGGCACCATAACGCAGCTTAGTGACTGACTAAATATATCCAGAGACTTGTTTGTCCTGATGCCGGTGTTATGGCAAACTGCGGGATGCATTTCGCAGTTTGCTGCGCACATAGCTGTTGCCACCTACAGCTTGCAGGGACAATGTATGGCTTAAACTATGCGCGCCAAGCTATAGGTAAAAAAAAGAGGTGCAGCGATGCACCTCTGTAGCTATCTTGACTAAATAAGTAGTTGATCCTTAGCTTGATAAGCTGTTTCGGA
>JBHJIV010000291.1:0-23182 GCA_050043105.1 Leptolyngbyaceae cyanobacterium
CCCCCACGGTGAAATGGTGCGCGCCGATAGCCAAAACTGTGAGCTGATGGGTTTTAGGAGGACAAAGTCCAGGGTGCCTTCTTGCACATGTTTGACAATCTGGCTGAGGTTGGGACTCAAAAACGTAGCAGCGAACCCCTGCAGCATGGTGAACACACCTAGTACCACCAGGGCCTCTTGCCACTGCCACCCTTGGAACTCATAGCCCGTGCGATAAAACAAAAACAGACCAAATAAATTGCCACCCAGTGCCGTCAGACTACTCAGGGTGGCAATTATAAAATTTAGACGATATTCAAGTTCAGCTGCGATCGCAACTTCCCAAAACAGTCGCAACACTCTTAAATACCGCTGCACTGTTGCCCACTCCCGATACCATCTGTTCTATGGTATCAACACAAGCTGGGAGTAGCCCTTAATCTTTCTAATGTAGAGGCGTTCCATGGAGCGCCTCTACATTAGGATTAGGCGGAGTGTTGACCATCGATGTAGCGCTTTAGCTCACCCTGCAACCGGTAGCGCGCCCGAGCAATGCGAGACTTGACGGTACCCAGAGAAACACCCGTAATTTCAGCGATCTCCTCATAGGGTAGACCCTGAATCTCTCTCAGTACAATTGTGGTTCTAAAAACTTCAGGAAGCTCAGCGATAGCCGCCTGCAAACGCTCGTAAAACTCATGGGTCATCATCGTATCTACAGGGCTAGGATCTTCTGACGCAATTTCCCAATCAACCTGACCATCATCTAAATGACGAGGCGCATCTAACGACAGCGTGCCAGCATGGCGCTTACGTTTGCGAAGTTCGTCATAGAACAGGTTAGTGGTGATACGACTCATCCAACCCTTAAACTTCACAGGGGATTGCAAACGATTCAAATTGCGATAAACCCGAATCCAGACCTCTTGGGCCAGGTCAGCCCGATCAGACCAGTCGGGAGCAAGATGATAAAGCTGACGATCCACGTGAGACTTATAGCGAAGCATTAGCTCTGAAAATGGAGCTTGCTCTGGGTAGCGATGACGCTGACATACACCGATTAACTCAGCTAGATCTAGTCGATTAAGTTGTTCAGCTGTCAACTTTTGACCATCGGTCTGAACAGCTTGGAAAGGGGAGAGTTTAGTGACAGAATCAAGAGCCCTAGCAGACAAAGCGTGCACGTCAAGTTGGATAGTAGTCATAATAAGAACAATTCAGGAAGCTGTTTAATACCGGAGGCTGAATTAATTAGGTGTTTCACCTAATTTTTGTTAGTAAAAATAGCAGTGATCTAAACCCAGGAGAACAGAGATATGTGTAAAAATCACCGAACCTGTCAACTAGTGTAATAAAAGCTACCACTATCAAACATCAGCCATACAAGCGAGCGTTTTTTCTAAGAAAACTCTCATTACCACTTTAATCTTTGGTCTAAGAGTAGTCCGTAAAGTGTTAGTTAAGAGATAACCCGTAAAGACTTTTGTCTATTAAAAAGTTCAACTTCGTAAGTAAAAGTATGGGGTTTGTGAAGATAACCAAGCCAACTTTAAACCTATTGCAAATAGGCCACATATAAACTTTGTACAGGTATCACTAAGTTCATGTTTTCTACATATACTTAAGTACCCTATGTGCTCTAACAAAACAATTACTTAAGCACCCATATCTGAACTGAGTGATCTATATATTTTGGAGCAACCAATTCCTCAGGCACCTATGCCTGAACTGAGTGATCTATATATTTTGGGGCAACCAATTCCTTAGGCACCCATGCCTGAATAACGTTTAAGCCCCTGTCTCCATAGCCAGCGATTAAGGCTCCAAAAGATAAGACACCAGATCATTGTGATAGCGATACTTTTACCAATTTGTACTGGCAAACCGACAAGCAAACTGGCCGGCACATAGATTAGGTAAGGAAACGGTGTCCAAAATACAGCTTCACGAATGCCGTCTGGAAACAGCGTTAGCGGTGCCACCATGCCTGAGAAAAAGGTGTAGAGCAAAAATGAAAATTGTTCGACCGCCGTTGCTCGTTCAACCCAGAAGGCAGCCATAGCGTAGGTGTACTGCATCAAAAACCGCAAACAAAACGCTAATCCGATGGCTAATAGCCCCCATACAATATGGGCAGGCCGCTGACGCGCTACCGGATATAGGGCTAGGAAAAGTCCGATTAGGGCAACAATAAACGGAAGTCTGGCCAGACGCTCGGCCAAATGAGATGAAAAATGACGCCAACCTGGGTCTAGGGGCTGTAGCAGCAGCGGCGACAGCTTGCCTTCTAACACTTCCCGTTCAAAATCCCAAATAACCCAGACCACCGTTAGCTGCCGCACTACAAATACGGCTAAAAAGTAGCGCACTATGTCATCGGGGTTAAGGTCAAACTGTCCGCTACGGGCAGCTTCCTGCCATAGCCCCATCAAGATCAGTGGGAATGATCCTGAGAGCACCCAAAACATTAATTCAGCTCGATACTCCAGCATATAGGCGTAATACACTGACAGCAGTGTCGGGATTATCCGTAAAAACCGCTGAAGGTATCTGAGTAGAGACATCGCTCGGAATCCTGATGAGGGCTGAAATGCAGAGTTAGGGGATAGATTTTGAAGTCTGACTAAGCGCTGGAGCTTAACCGTGAGGCTTCAAATCCCATTAGAGTTTAGTTGGTTATGCTGAAGGTGGGGCAACAAGAACAGACAGACAATGCTGAGAATTTCTAACCAGGTTACGATTCCCGATAGCGAAATTGAACTACAGGCAGTGCGATCGCAAGGTGCCGGTGGTCAAAATGTGAACAAAGTCGCCACAGCCATCCATCTACGGTTTGATATCAACGCATCATCGCTACCCAAACGTTACAAAACTCGTCTGTTTGCCCTTAGCGATAGCCGCATTACCAAAGACGGTGTCATTAATATTAAGTCCCAGGCCCATCGTACTCAGCTACGCAATCGGACCGACGCCCTAGAGCGACTGCAGCAGCTGATTCGTTCAGCCATGGTGGTTAAAAAAGCACGAAAACCTACAAAGCCGAGTAAAGCCGCTATCAAGAGACGTCTAGAGAAAAAATCTAAACGCGCTCAGCAAAAGGCTTCCCGCGGTCGTGTTGCCTATGATGATTAGGATATAGAGCAATTCCGTGGAGAACGTATCGAGATACACCCAGGCTATTCAACGAGTATACAAGGATCTAGCTATCACCACGATAGAGCCCCTCAACCATGGGCAAAACAACACTGTGCTCAAGGTAAATGGCACATACATTTTTCGATTTCCTAAATATACCGAGGGTTATCAAGCATTAAAACGGGAAATCACTCTGCTTGACTATTTACAGGACAAACTTCCTCTGGCAATACCCCGTCCCATCTTTAGCTGCTTATCAAGTCGGGCTAATGGGTTTATGGGGTATCCCAATATCTCCGGTTTGCCGCTATGGAACGGGGTGCTAGCTAAAACAGATGATGCAACTCAAGAAAGAATTGCTCAACAGCTGAGCACGTTTCTAAAATCCCTCCACCAGCTTCCGGTCACCGACATACTTAGAGAGCTCTTACCGCAAACTGACACTACATCCCACTGGAATACGATATTTGAGCAGGTTCGTTCAAAATTGATGCCACACATGCGAACGGATGCCCAAGTTCAAGTCACCAAGCATTTTGAGACGTTTTTAGAGCAGCCTAATCCTTTTGCATATTCCCCTGTTCTCAAACATGGCGATTTTGGAGCAAGCAATATTCTAATTGACCCGGCTGCTGGTTCAATGAGCGGCATCCTTGATTTTGGCAGCGCCAGCTTAGGGGATCCAGCGTACGATTTTGCTGGACTTTTAAGTAGTTATGGTGCCAGTTTTGTTCATCACATCGGCTGTGATTACCCAAACTTTGATGCGCTTTGGCCACGTATCAGGTTCTATCAGGGTACCTTTGCCTTGCTAGAGGCACTCTTTGGCATTGACAACTCAGATATAAACGCATTTAAAGATGGCATGGCCCTTTATGTGTAATTGCGTTTAATTCATCCTAAAAGTCTGTGTTGCTACAGAAAGCACTCAGATAGTCCCGTCAATATGAGACATTTAGAGAACCATCGAGTTTATGGGCTAATTCTCTACGAACGTTAAGAGGTTAAGAAGTTTGGTGGTTAGTGGAATTTTTTTTGATGGGTTAGCTAAGACTTAAAGAAATGTCTTCGTAAGATAAGACGGCTTGCGAGTTCACATTTGCAGCTTACCTGTGCCGTACTCCAAAAACGCTTTTGAGCAGCTCCTGAGGAAGCGCCATCATGCACATAGCTTACCTAGTCACTCAGCACTCTAACGTCAGTAGGACCGAAGTTAAGGATCAACTCTATAACTTAGAGGAATCGGGTATTGAGGTGTCCAACTACTCTATATATTCTCTACAAAATGAATGTGATGAGTCTGCCCACTCACCAAAACCCTCAGACCTTGAGACAGGCCCGACCATTAGTCAAACATCGTTAATGGGGCATCTGGCCACTACGGCCTTTAAGCGACCTATCGCTTGGTACAAATGCTATCGACGGATGTTAGGTCTTTGGGTTAATTCCAGCAGCAGTCTGTATCTCCATTTTGTATACATGGCCGAGGCCTGTGTGCTGTTTAACTGGGCTAACCAAAACCAAGTAGACCATATACACGCACACTTTGGGACAGATCCATCATCGGTGGCCATGTTATGTCATGTTTTGGGCGGCCCCACCTACAGTTTTACGATCCGTGGCTCAGAAAAGGTTGAAAATTTGAGCGATCCGTTATGGCTAGAAAAAGTTAAACGCGCCAAATTTGTAGCCGTGATTGACGAAACGGATACGGGTGACCAGCAAATCCAGCTGCTGTCAGTCAAGTAGAGCTGGATGACTCTGGATGAAAATAGTCGTAGATTTGCTGCGCTAGCTGAGGGCCAATCCCTGACACCACTGTTAACCGTTCTACGCTAGCTTCCCGGATATAGTCGATAGAGCGAAACTCGGCCAGCAACATTTTCTGACGATGGTGCCCCAGTCCTGGAATCTCGCTGAGTCGAGAGCGGCGCATTCGATCTGTGCGTTTTTTGCGATGAAAGCTGATGGCAAACCGGTGGGCTTCATCCCGCAATCGTCTTAATAACTGTACTCCCGGCTGTTCCGCCTCAGTGGATAGAGGCGTAGACTCTCCTGGCAAAAAGATTTCTTCTCGCTTTTTTGCCAAACTCACTACATTTAATTCGCTCAGCAAGTTGAGTTCTCTAAGCACTTCGACAACGGCCGAGAGCTGTCCTTTACCGCCGTCGATCATGACTAAATCAGGCCAATCGGGGTTGCCAACGCGTTCCTTTGATGGGTCTTCTGCATATTTGCGAAACCGACGACGGATCACCTCAGCCATACTGGCAAAGTCATCGGAATGACCGCTGGTTACCTTAGGGTTTTTGATTTTGTAGTGGCGATAGTGCTGTTTGGCAGGTAGTCCATCGACAAATACCACCTGAGAGGCCACGGCATCTGAGCCCTGGATATGGGAGATGTCATAGCCCTCTATGCGCTTTGGTAGCCCAGGCAAATCGACAATCTCCGCGAGATCTTGCATGGCCTGGTTATTGCGATCGGCAAACCTCTGGGTGCGGGCCAGCTCATACTGGGCGTTGCGCTCCACCATGTCCACCAGCTCAGCTTTTGCTTGACGCTGGGGAACTTCAATAGTGACCTTGCGACCTTTTTGCTGGGTCAGAAACTCAGCCAAAATGTCTGCTTCAAGTAGCGCATGCTGCACCAAAATCTCACTGGGGATTTCCACCGCATCCACCGTGGGGTAGTGCTCTTCGAGTACTCGCTGGAGAATCTGGCCCGGTGTACCCGATTCGGTTTCGGCGACAATCCCGAGCCGCCCCACCAGACGACCGGCTCGAATTTGAAATAGTTGAATACAGGTGTGCTGATCATCGCCGGAGAGTGCGATCGCATCTCGCGAGATAGTATCATCCGGCAGCGCTACCTTTTGGTGGGCACTTAGGGTTTGCAACCCACGAATTTGATCCCGCAGTCGGGCTGCATGCTCAAAATTGAGCTTTTCAGCCGCCTTCTCCATCTGAGTAATCAAGATAGACTCCAGCTCCTGCACCCGCCCTTGAAAAACCATCGCCACTTTCTGAACAGTCGTGTGATAGTCCTCTGGCGTAATCAGCTGCTGGCATACACCAGGGCACTGGCCAATATCGTAATTAAGGCAGGGTCTATCTTTAAATAGAGGCTGACGTCGCTGTCGCAGTGGAAATATTTTTTTAGCAATATGCAGCGTCCGGCGCAGCAGCCCCGTATCTACATAAGGGCCATAGTAGCGGTCCTTTTTAGTGGTTTTGCGCCGCTTACGGGTAATAAAAATCCGCGGATAGTTTTCCGACCAAGTAATACAAAGATAGGGATACTTTTTATCATCCTTAAGCAACACATTAAAATACGGCTGGTGCTGCTTGATGAGATTGGCTTCCAGCGCCAAAGCTTCCGCTTCAGTATCGGTGACAATGAACTCGATATCCACCACCTGAGTCACCATGACGCTGATGCGAGGTGCATGGTGATGCCCGTCTCGAAAGTAGGAACGTACCCGATTTCGTAAGCTTTTAGACTTACCAATGTAGAGAATCTGGTCATCCCGATCCCGCATAAAATAAACCCCCGGTTCCTGGGGAATCTCTTTTAAGCGGATCTCTAAGCGTTCAGGGTCTTTAAGCAGCGTTGTTGCAGAAGCAGCGGACGGCACTAAGGGGTTCTCCAAATCCTTCTTTGGCTCTACCCCTTGATAAACCATAGGCTTAAATTGTGTGCACAAGCACTATGACAAAAAAGGGGAGTCAAGGGTGTTGCCCTTATATTCTGCATACATATGTCCTAACTGGGGTAGCTAGAACATTTTTAGTAACCCTTGTTGGCCTACTAATATTTCGCGCAGCAGACTGATAAACGCCACCCAAATGATAGGAGAAATGTCCACCCCGCCAAACGGAGGCACTATCTTACGCACCGGAATCAAAAAAGGCTCCGTTGGCCAGTACACCAAGTTAAACGGAAACTTTGTCGACTCTGCCTCGGGATACCAAGTGAGAACGATGCGGAATATAAACAGCAAGGTCAGTACCGCCAGCAGTGGGCCAACGAGCCAATTGCCAATTGTGATACCTGACATCGTTAACCTTCCTCAATTAAATAAGTAACTCACTTTAAGGATTGTAAAGCTTAGGTCGATTACTATGGGCTTCAAATTCACAATCTTTCTAGCAAAAAAACTTAAAAGCCTTGACTCAAAAAGCTTTTAGCCTCTTTAGACCGATTCACCTTTCCTTTTTACCCAAATTGAGAGGCTTCTCAAGGTTAACGTTGCTCGATACTATATTAAGCAAGCATTACAAACGTTTGCGGAACTAAAGAGTAAAGCCATGACACCTTCACTAACTAATTTCTTGTTGAGCCTGGTTGCTGGCGCTGTAATTGTGGTTGTCCCAGTAACTCTTGCTCTTGTCTTTATCAGTCAGCGCGATCAAATTAGACGATAGGCCTGCATTTGACTTGAAGTAAACGTCATTACTTTAAGGGTAGGTAAGAGCAAAGATAATTTCCTGGTTAGTATCTTGTGTAAAT
This sequence comes from Leptolyngbyaceae cyanobacterium, assembly GCA_050043105.1. GTDB lineage: Bacteria > Cyanobacteriota > Cyanobacteriia > Phormidesmidales > Phormidesmidaceae > Leptothoe. The sequence goes on from JBHJIV010000291.1 coordinate 7,627, forward strand.
GAATCGAGAGTACAGTGGATGCTGTGCTCTTTTTTATGGAGTCGGCCAGCTGATAAACCCTGCTCCTGATTTGTCAAAAGACAAATCCAATGCCGCCCGCTAGGATAGAATTGGTGGCTATGGGTTGCCATACGGGCAAAGCGCCCGTCAGAGGGCCACCATCATACGAGGAAGCGATTGTGAATTTTGGTACTCCTGTCCCGCTACTGATTGGATTAATACTTATTCTCGGTGCGGTTGGGCTGTTTTTTCTAGATAAGCTCAAGCCAGGTTACGAGCGCAGTTCTGACAAGGTTTACTCAATCTTGCTTCTGTTGTCTGGCATTTTTTTGATGGCCCATTTGAACATGGAGCTACTTGCTTCGTTTCAGCAGGTCATGCTGGTGGGCATGCTGACTACGTTAATTATTAATGACATTAGCAAGCGAGATTCCAATCGTATTCGCTCTGCCGAGCGGGAAGGCCCACCACCACGTCGCTATGACGAGCGTCCAAGACGGGTATATCGAGCTGAACTAGATGACTGGGATTCACCCGGGCAAAGACAGCCGCGTATCCCTAGCGATCGCTACAGCAATGATGGTTATGGTGAGCGTTACGAACAACGCCCCCTAGAGCCACGCCCCCCTTATGACGACCGTCGTCCACCAGCGCGACTACAGCCAGGTCAAACAGGCCGCGAGCAGTTTGACAGCTATACTGACCGGGCTCGTCCTAGCAATCGTCCCGGCGGTGAGCCCCCCAGATATAACGGACCGTCTTCTCCAGGAGAACGGCCTCAACAACCATCTCAATCACCATCCCAGAGACCCCCTAGAGACACACCAGTACCGGCAGGTAACGGAGCCGGTCACAGTTTAGGTGGGCTACCTCAACACCCCAGAGGCCCAGGGCCTCGTAACGAGCGACCGCCGTTAAACGAGCGACCGTCTCGTGACGAGCGACCGTCTCGTGACGAGCGACCGCCGCTTAACGTCCGTCCAAGATCGGCTGGTCAAGAAGGGAGCTACACAGAGTTTAGACCCGCCCCCTCTAGCGATGACCAACCACCCTATCCTGACGATGCTCCCCCACCTCAGCCCCCAGTAAACTACTAGCATCTAGCATCCTTTTTTGTAGAAGCAGATAATATTCACCAATGGCCAAAAATAGACCTACACAAGCTCATATCACTAAGCTTATTTCCAAAAGTCAGTCTGATTTTCTCAAGGCACGTACAAAGAAACAGACGGAGTATTACATGGGAGCTAAGCTGATTGAGGTGGGGGTCAATCCAGACAAAGCGATTTATCGCTGGAAGATGGTAGACAAAGGCATGAAAGAAGAGTGGACCTACAGCGCCTATTGGAGCGACAGTAAAGAAAAAATAGAAGCTGAAGAAGGTATCGGCTAGCGCACGCTCTCTTCAACCTGACGAAGCAGACTGTCATCGATGGGCTGATTGAGCAGCACCATAGTTGTCGTGGTATTTTCTGAAAAGCCTACCCGTTGATAGAACCGTTGCTGGTTTGTTGTCATCAGATAAACTCGTTCAACGCTACTCATGTGGGGGTGGCTCAAAACCGTTTCTACCAGCTTGCGACCCAGGCCAGCCCCTTGATAGTCATCGTGTACTACGACATCCCAAATGGTGGCACGATAAACGCCGTCAGACGTCGCCCGCGCAAACCCAATCAGTAGCTCCCCATGCCAGGCCGTTACTACAGGGCAGCTATGGCTGATAGCCGTGGCTAAATCCTCGGGGCGTCTTCCGGCTGCCCAAAAAGCAGCCTGTTCAAAAAGGGTTCTAAGCTGCTCTAAGTCCTTTGTCGATAGCGTTTCAGTGTAGCGAAACCGAACAGACCGAAAATCCATAGATACAAAGCTAGGAAAGAACATTCCAGCTGCCTGTCACATTAGCAGCAAGCTGCCATCACGATACACAGACTTAAACGCAGAAACTATCAAATCCATTGATACTTGACATCAAGTATTCGGTATCAAAAAATACAGATCTGAACAAGGAGCTAACCTTAGGCGCAAAGATAGCCCTAGAGACCAACTACGCTCAAAATAGCTCCTCTTGCCCTTAACCAGTGTCTCTGCCGCAGTATTTTAAGCTATCGCTCTGGTTAGATTTGCATTTCCCCTCTATAGGTCCAACATTATCCCAAGTGAGGTAAACCGTCCCCAAATAGGGGGTTTATCGACTTAGGATATCTAGATAAGATAAGTATCGGGGTATAGTACCCACACCCGCCGTTTACTGCCCAGACATGCTGAAACGACTTTTAGGCGATCCAAACGCCCGTAAGCTCAAGCGCTATCAACCTGATGTTAAAGAGATTGCCCTGCTAGAGGATGAAATCAAGGGCCTCTCAGATGATGAACTGCGGGGTAAAACTGCTGAGTTCAAACAGCGTCTTGAAGATGATGAAGATCTAGACGATCTGCTTACTGAGGCGTTTGCCGTTGTGCGTGAGGCTGGCACACGAGTTTTGGGGATGCGTCACTATGACGTCCAGCTAATTGGCGGTATGGTGCTCCACGATGGCCAGATTGCAGAAATGAAGACCGGGGAGGGTAAAACCCTGGTGTCCACCCTACCCGCCTATCTAAATGCCCTGTCGGGTAAAGGGGTACACGTCGTTACGGTCAACGATTACCTAGCTCGTCGGGACGCTGAATGGATGGGCCAGGTCCATCGTTTTCTGGGTCTATCAGTGGGTCTGATTCAGCAGGGAATGAGCCCATCGGAACGGCGTAAAAACTATGCCTGTGATATCACCTATGGCACCAACAGTGAGGGCGGTTTTGACTACCTGCGGGATAACATGGCCTCTTCCATTGATGAAGTGGTACAGCGCCCGTTCAATTTCTGCATTATTGACGAAGTTGATTCCATTTTGGTGGATGAAGCTCGTACGCCTTTGATCATTTCAGGTCAGGTGGATCGCCCTCAAGAAAAGTATGAACGTGCAGCAGACCTGGCCCGTCAGCTAGAAACTGAAGTTGACTACGAGGTGGATGAGAAAGCCCGTAATGTTCTCCTAACTGACGAAGGGTTTGAAAAGGCTGAAAATCTCCTGCAGGTAACGGACTTATTTGATCCGAAAGACCCCTGGGCCCACTTTGTCTTTAACGCGGTAAAAGCAAAGGAATTATTTGTCAAAGACGTTAACTATATTGTCCGTAATGATGAAGTAGTGATCGTGGATGAATTTACCGGGCGGGTCATGCCTGGTCGTCGCTGGAGCGATGGCTTACACCAGGCGATTGAAGCCAAAGAGCATTCGCCTATCCAGCCAGAAACTCAAACCCTGGCATCGATTACTTATCAGAACTTTTTCTTGCTGTATGACAAGCTATCGGGGATGACCGGTACGGCTAAGACAGAAGAGGCTGAGTTTGAAAAGATTTACGATATCGAAGTAACGATTATTCCTACGAACCGGCCAATTGCTCGTGGGGATAAGTCCGATGTTGTGTACAAAACCGAACCGGCCAAATGGAATGCGATCGCACAGGAATGTGCAGAGATGCATGAAACCGGTCGCCCGGTTCTAGTGGGAACCACCAGTGTTGAAAAATCAGAGCTGCTGTCGGGTCTATTGCAGCAGCTGAGCGTAGAGCACAATCTGCTCAATGCTAAACCAGAGAATGTTGAGCGAGAGTCAGAAATCGTTGCTCAGGCAGGTCGCAGCGGCGCGGTCACCATTGCCACCAACATGGCGGGGCGGGGAACCGACATTATCCTAGGTGGTAACGCCGACTATATGGCTCGTCTAAAAATCCGTGAGTATTTGATGCCAAAGATAGTTCGTCCTGAGGAGGAACAGGGATTTGGCGTAGCCAGAGTAGCGGCAGCCGGGGGGGGCAGAACCAATGCAAAAGGCTTCCAAAGCAATGGCAAAAAGCAAAAAACCTGGAAAGCGTCTCCTGAAATCTTCCCCACCGACCTATCTGACGACACCGAAAAGGCCCTAAAAGACGCTGTTGCTTTTGCGGTTAAAACCTACGGGCCTCAGAGTCTGTCGGAACTAGACGCCGAGGACAAAATTGCCACAGCTGCAGAAAAAGCGCCCACCGAAGATCTAGGCATCCAAAAGCTGCGGGAGATCTACAAGCTGATTTTGTCTGAGTATGAAGCCTTTACCGATGCTGAGCATGACAAAGTTATCGAGCTAGGTGGCTTGCACGTAATCGGGACCGAACGCCATGAGTCTCGCCGGGTGGATAACCAACTGCGGGGTCGTGCTGGTCGTCAGGGAGACCCAGGGTCCACTAAATTCTTCTTGAGTTTGGAAGATAACCTACTGCGGATCTTTGGCGGTGACCGAGTCGCTGGCCTGATGAATGCCTTCCGAGTAGAAGAAGATATGCCAATTGAGTCGGGTATGTTAACCCGTTCCTTGGAGGGTGCTCAGAAAAAGGTAGAAACCTATTACTACGACATTCGTAAACAGGTGTTTGAATACGACGAGGTGATGAATAACCAGCGTCGTGCTATTTATGCTGAGCGCCGTCGGGTACTTGAAGGTGACAAGCTCAAAGAGTTAGTGATCGGCTATGGTGAGCAGACCATGGACGACATCGTTGACGCCTACATTAATCCAGAGCTGCCTTCGGAGGAATGGGATCTCGATAATATTGTCGGTAAGGTTAAAGAGTTTATCTATTTGCTTGAAGACCTGACTGCGGACCAGCTGGAGAACCTGTCGATGGGAGAGATAAAAACTTTCCTCAGGGAACAGGTGCATATTGCCTACGACATCAAGGAAGCCCAAGTAGACAAAATGAAGCCCGGTTTGATGCGCGAGGCAGAGCGATTCTTTATCTTGCAGCAGATTGATACCCTCTGGCGCGAACACCTGCAGCAGATGGACGCTTTAAGGGAAACGGTCGGTCTACGCGGCTATGGACAAAAAGATCCGCTGATTGAATACAAGAGTGAAGGATATGAGGTTTTCTTGGACTTGCTGACTGGCATTCGCCGTAATGTGGTCTACACCATGTTCCAGTTCCAACCTCAACCACCGCCGCAAGCAGCTCCTGCTGACGGTCCTATTGATGTCGAAGTAGTGTAAAAGTCTAGTTCGTTCATTCTCGATAATACAAATAAGCCAAAGCATTGTTAAACGATGTTTTGGCTTGTGTAGGCAGCGTTGGAAATTTAGAGTCAGCTTAGCAACATAACTTAAGGCACTCAGTAAATTATTGGGTGCTTAAGGCTATAAAGGGTGAGATAGCCTGAAAATCAAGCCCCCATGGTTTTTATTACTCAACCGCCTGCTCCACCCCCTGTCGTTGCTGTAACTCATGCTGACACATTATTGGCTCAAGCCATCGTCCCAGAGAGCCAGACTAATGTAGATATCAATGCTGACGAGATCACTATCAGCGGTGGTGAGCAGGCAGGCGCCAATCTGTTTTATGGATTTGAGCAGTTTAATGTACCGACAGATGCCACAGCCGATTTTCTAGCCAATCCCTCTGTGCAAAGGGTGATTGGGCATGTTACGGGCGGTAGTGGGTCAAATATTGACGGGCTTTTAACCATCACTGGCGGTGCCGCCGATCTATTTATCATTAATCCAGCCGGAATTTTATTTGGCCCCAATGCTCGTCTTGACTTACCCGCTACATTTACAGCGACAACAGCTCACGGGCTAAAGTTTGGTGACCAATGGTTTAGGACAGCCGGGGAGAACGCTGTTCAGGAACTAACGGGTGCCCCCACTGGGTTAGCGTTTTCTGATGCCTCAGGTGCGATTGTAAACCTGGCTGATCTATCGGCAGATAGCGGTCTTATGCTGGCGGCAGGGACCGTTATTGACCTGGGATCTCTACAATCGGCCAACGGCCCGATACAAATTCTGAGCAAAGAATCAGGCGCTGTTGTGCTTGAAAACGGTTTGCTCCGGCTAGATCTTTCGTCAGATACGTTATCCACAAACACAGCAGGAACACCTGTCTCGCTCGCAGACTTACTCACAGGGGGTACAGCTGAGCAGGCCACGGCTTTAGTGGTTGATGATATTGGGAACATAACTCTGGCGGGCGATAGTGTTGTCGGTCAGGTCAACGGCCAGACCGCTTTAATAGCGGCTGATAACACTCTGTATTTGCCCAGCAGTAACCTTATTACAACGGGGGCATTAACCCTGGTTGGTGAACAGCTTTATGCGACTGACAGTGAGTCTCAGCCGCTGACGCTCGAAGCCGGTGGAAGGCTCACGCTTCAAGGTAGTGAAGGCATTAACGTGCTGGCGCTGTTTAATGACCAAACCACGATTAGTGGGGGTGATGTCGTGCTGGCTAGCGATGGTGAAATTTCGCTAGATGCCCACATCAGCAGTGACAGCAATGTTCGCTTTGCCACCCTTGACCAACAGTCTGCTGATTTTATTAGTCTCTACGATCCGATTATTAGCGCCAATGGGGATGTTTCGTTTGGTAGCTATAGCGGTCCGGCGCTCAAGGTTGAGGCCACCGGCAGCATTACGGCCAATGGGGACATTACTATTACTGGCCCGGATACGACTCTGTCGCCGATTCTCAATTGGGAAAGTATTGGCGATGTTTCATTTGAGAATTCGCAGTTTGGGTTTGGTCCTGCGATCGCACCGTCTCAGATTGCCCTTAACATTGTTGGCGGCAGTGACACAGCCACACGGGCCGAGTTAGAGACTTTCCTCGGGTTACCCAACGGTAGTCTAAACAGCTTAGGTGACGGCAATGCCAGCACAGGTAGCGCCATCACAACAACTTTCGACGCACAGGCAGGAGATAACGTTTCGTTTGATTGGAACTTTGTTACAAGATTAACCAACAATTTTGACACAGCTGACGACGTTGCCTTTATTACCCTGACCGGGGGAGCACCCGAAGAGCTAGCCACCAGCGATTCGCCAGGGCTCAATCCAACAGCTGACAGTTTTGAAAATTTTCCACGGATTTTTATTTCGCCGAGTGATTCTTCAACAGGTCCTCAGTCATTTTCCACTATCATTCCTGCCGATGGCAGCTACACCTTAAGCATTGGTTTAGTCAGACAAAATTTATCGTCTGGCAACTCGTTTTTGCTGGTGGAAAATACATCGCCTGTACCAACACTGATTTCCGACAACTCTCTATTAGCCACAACACCGGCATTAGTCTTAAGAGCTGGAGAAACCAACCTCCAAAATGCTGCCAATGTGCCTCAGCTGGACGTCCCAGACCTAAATACCGATTTTGTACCTGCTGATATAGGAACAGAACCAGCCAGCATCACCATCAACGGCAACATTGACACCATCGATAATTTTTTCTCAGAAGGTGGACCTGTGATTCTTTCAGCCCCTGGCTCAGTCACCCTCAGAGATGTTGATACCATATCGGAATATAGCGGCAACATTGTGATTACAGGCAGTGAGATTACGGCTGGACGACTTAACGCAGGCGGTGGTTTTTTCAACGATAGTGAAGTTGTGCTCACCTCCACTGAAGGTAACATTGTTGTGGGAACCGTCTCTGCTGGTAGTGGCGGGATAGATATCACGGCTGCCGGTCTCTTTCAGGCAACAGACTCATTCAACACATCGGTCAGAACCACTCTCGACCCGGTTGAAGATGCGGATCTGATTGCCTTTCTGCAGGAGGTTGATGCCGATGCATTTAGTCAAATCGATCTAAACAATGAGATTGAGATCTCGCTGCCGGTCAGTGTTGATACCAGTCCAGATAGTGGAGAACAAGGGCGCATTCGCATCCGTCATGGTGGGGCAGGTATTACGACTAACAATGACACTTACGACATTGAAGGAACAGAGGCCGTTACGTCGACACCGTTTTTTGTCGGCCCTAATGCAGACAATGTGACCATTACCATTAATCCTGAAGGGTCCTTCCTTCAGGCAACGGTCAGTGGCTTTACACCGCTCTTTAGTAATACTGATGACTTCCCCACCGAGGCTAGCGGCACTAACGGAGCCATCGCCCAGTTGAGAGGTGATGGCAGTCTAGCCACCGCCTTCTTTAATGAGCCCTTTGTACCAGAAGTTCCGCCCGGTCCTAATCCTGGCCCCGGTCCTAATCCTGGCCCCGGTCCTCAACCACCGGGACCTCAACCAACCGACCCCTCTGGGCCAGAATTTTCCACAGCGGACACAGACAACTTAGAAGAAACGGACGATGAAGACACGGTTGCGACAGACGAGGAGTCTGACGATCTTTTGGCATTCCGGGGAACACCTGAAGAATGTGATGCAGATGAAATCACTCAGGAGAACGGTGTGACTCAGCTATCAGGGGATTGTTTAGAAGAGGACAACACCAGAGAAGCCCCCCAAAGCAGTGCACCTTTCGAGCCTGTGTCAGGGGCTCAACTAGAGGCTAAACCGTCAGATAATATAGGCAGTCAGCCATGATTGTCTCGGTCAGTCGGCGGCTAAAAAGAGTGGTAAGTTTGCTTTTGAGCATAGGTTTGGGACTATTGCTCGCATTTAGTAGCACAACAGTCTTTGCCCAAACCCCTGCTGAGCTATTTGCCCTGGGTCGACAGCAGTATAGTAGCCACCAGTATGAGGCTGCGATCTCAACCTGGCAGCAGGCCCTAGAGTTGTACAATCGCCCTGTCGATCGGGCCGCCACCCTCAACGGACTGGTCGCCGCCCACCTAGCCCTGGGGCAAAACCGAGCCGCCGTTGCCTTAGCGGGTCGTGCCCTAGACACCTCAACCCAGATAGATGAGCCAGCTATGGCCGCTATGCTGCAGGCTCAGTCATTGGGCAATCAGGGCATCGCCCAGCGGGCACTGGGGCAATATTTAGATGCGATCGCAACGTATCAACAGGCCCTCACATTAATGCAAGAGCAGAGTGACCCGCTAGGCGAGTCGCGAGTGTTAGGACTGTTGGGTAACGCCCATGAGTCCTTAGGAGATTTTAACCAGGCCACTGAATTACATCAGCGCAGTTTAAACATCGCCAAAAGCCTAGACAATCAGCTTCAAGAAAGCGCCGCCCTTAACAATTTGGGCGCCACCTATGCCACCGAAGGTCAGTATGCAGAAGCCATTGAGCTTTACCAAGAGAGTCTTGCCATCGCCAACTCCCTCAACGACAGCCAGCGTACTGGTTACGCCCTCAACAATTTAGGGACCGCTTACCATGCCCAGGGCGAGTTGAATAACGCTGTACAGCAGTACAAGCAGAGCCTCACACTGGCAGAAACCCTGGGCAACACCGGCTTAGAAATTGATGCTTTAAGCGGTCTAGGGCTGGCCTATGAAGACCTGGATGACTATGACCAAGCCATTGCTCTACATTCTCGCAGCGTTGACCTGGCAACGGCTATTGACGACCCCCGTCGTCAAGGGCGCACCCTCAACAACCTGGGCCATGCCCTATTTGGCAACAATCAGCTAGAACAGGCCGAAACCACCCTGTGGTCGGCTATTCAAACCTTAGAAGCATTAAGACCCGAACAAGATCAATACAATGTCTCACTGTTTGACACCCATGTGCTCACATACAATCTGTTGCAGCAGATTTTAGTCGCTCAGAACCATCCAGAAGACGCCCTGGAAATTGCTGAACGGGGCCGTGCCCAAGCTTTTATAGAACTATTAGCCCAGCGCTCAGATAAAGTACCCAATACAAAAATCTCTCTTAAAGAGATTCAAGCTATTGCCCAAAGACAGCAAGCTACCCTGGTGGAATATACCCTCGTGCCTGACGCGAGTTTTAAGGTACAGGGCAAACAGCGGGGCACGGCAGAAAGTCTGTATATCTGGGTAGTGCAGCCAACCGGAGACGTGGCATTCCGCCAGGTTGACCTCAAAGGAAAGAATTTTTCCATTGCAGATTTGGTTAAGACAAGTCGCGATCGCAGTGGATTGCGCTCCCTAGCCATTGGACCAGGTGATCAGGTGCGTCGTGAAGGAGAGCCGTTAGACTGGGCTCCCTATGAAGTCCCCGCCATCGATCCACGGGCACAAACCGTAACCCTTAGCCATCCTGACTTTACACTGCCAAATCCGGTAGTTCCTCTGAGTGAGGTTTATAAAGTCACCGCCTCCGCCTTTGCCCCTGTTTTACAGCAGCGTCAATACTGGCGAGAGCTACATCAGTTGTTGATTGCGCCCATCACCGAGTTGCTACCCAGCAATCCGCAGGCAAGAGTCTTCTTTATCCCTCAAGAACAGCTATTCTTGGTGCCATTTCCCGCACTCCAAGCAAACGACGACAGCTATTTAATCGAACATCATACGATTCTAACCGCCCCTGCAATCCAGGTTTTACAGGGGTCTCAACCATTAACTAATTCTCTCTTAAACACCGATAATACATTGATTGTTGGTGACCCATCGCCAATGCCGGCAAACCTGCAGCCACTGCCCTATGCGCGGAATGAAGCCAAAAACATTGCCGATCTGTTAAACACTAAAGCCATTATCGGAGACAGTGCAACCGAGCCCAAAATCAAAGAGGCGCTGTCATCAGCTCGTCTGATTCATCTGGCGACCCATGGTTTTTTTAATGAAACAAATCCGCTAGAGGGTTCCCTCGCATTCGCACCCACCGGCGATAGTCCTAATAGCGATGGGTTTCTGACAGCCAAAGAAATCTTAGATAGCCAGCTAAGCGCTGACCTTGTGGTACTTAGCGCCTGTGATACTGGTCGAGGGCGGATCACAGGGGACGGTGTCGTCGGTCTATCGCGCTCATTTTTAGCAGCGGGCGTGCCCAGTGTGATGGTCTCTCTCTGGCAGGTACCTGATGAAGCCACCTCAGCTCTAATGCTGAGTTTTTACCAGCAACGACTGACCGGAGACGATAACGCCCACGCTTTACGACAGGCGATGCTATCGATGTTAGATAAGTATCCTGCACCGCTGAACTGGGCCGCGTTTACCTTGGTGGGCGGCTAAGCTTCATTTGATTCCAAATAAAGATTGACGTCTTCAATAATTCGAGTCAGCTCTGCCTCAGTCGTTAGTCGTATGCGGTCGTCTCGCACAGTAACCAACAGCTTGGCCGCAAACGGGCTGGGCCAGATATTGGGGTTACAAAATATTTCTAAAAACACATCCCCCGTATGACGATATTCGATTGGTTTTACTGGCTTGGGTCTGGCTGCACCCACTGTTGCTGCTGCTGACGTTTTTAGGGTTTGGGTCAGACTAACTAAAGTGGCCTTCAATTCTTGGGCCGCTGCAACAGAAAAACTAAACTGAACTGAGCCTTGAACTAGATTGAGGGTGAGTTGAGATGCCATAGACCAGCGATGAGGATTGTGTTGAAATCGTAGCGCTAGCCTCTCTCTAGACACGCGACTGTTATAAAGTTTTAGGTTCTAGACCCAAGCCAGATAACTTTTCGCAACTTTTGTTGCACCAGGTTACTGTCGTTAGATATTTCTAGCTATGGATGCTGCGGACAATCCAATAGCTAATTGATAGGGCAAGAATCGCAACGGCTAACCCAATCAGGCTAACGCCGGTTACTTTTTCTAAGTCCAAAATAATGATTTTTCTAGCGACCGCTGTTAGTGAGGTAACAATAACTAGCTCCACCTGCACTACATGCTTTCTGAGATAGGCGGTGATATTTTCTAAAATTTCTAAGGCGATTAAAACACTCAGAAATAAACCAAAAATTTCGCTTAAGGTACTTTTAAAAAAGCCAGCAGGACTCGGTTCTAATAGGGCAACTGCCAGGAACCGGATCAGGTCCACCATGATTACAAAGATCACCACTAGCATGGCAACGGACAGTATCTTTGAAACGATGGTTTCTATGTTGTCTATGCCGTGCAAAAACCCTTCAGCACTTAACCAGTTCCATCGTTTGTCCTTTTTGTTGCCCACCATATAAGCGCTCCAGAAAACGGTTCCCCTTTAGGAGCACTATACAGGGGTGCATGGGCTGTCAGGCGGCAAAAATATTTTTGCCGCCTGACAGCTTGTACCTACATAAACCGACCGGCCATCTTTAACATGTCGCCCATGTCCACATCGCCATCGCCGTCGCTGTCGAGAAAGGCAGAAACAAGCGGATTACCTTGGGCCTGAGTGCCTGCTTTAGCAGAGCCCTGGCTTAAAAACTTCATCACAATGGGAATCACCATGGGCAGCATGGCGCTGACTTGGTTCGCATCTAGACCCGTTTTTTCAGCGACGGCTGTGGCCACTGCACTTTGCTGAGCCGGGCTAAACAGCTTAGGTAGCACACCTGCCCCATCGGTGGTTCCTTGCTGCACTAAGTCAAGGACAGCATCCATACCCTGGGTTTGTTGTTTTTCACGCAGGGCCGATTGGACAAAGCCGCCGACAACGGAGGCCGCCTGCTGAGTCGCTGAACTATTGGCATTGTTGGTCTGAGCAACCTGCTGCGCCATCGATACAATTTGGCCAAGCTGACCGATACTGGCTTCACGATTAGGGTCCTGAATGGCTCCCATTACTTGATCAAATATTCCCATGGGAATTCAACCTGTCCTTGGTTAGCAACAATTGGTGGCAATTTTCCACCTTGTGTATAGTAGGACGCCAGGCTATCCCAGGTGCAAAATTGGTCGCTTCATTCTATGAATATCGGCTAAATGTCTGAACTGCACTTAAACCTGCGGTCCTCCACAGAAAATAACGGTTCTGCTTGTATACAAGGTTTAGGATTGCATCAGCGGCCTACTGACGATAGCCAACCTAGTCTATGAAGCGACCTTTAATTATTGCGATCGCAACTCTAATTTTTTTGGGTCTACTGCTGTGGCTGATCAGCACCCTGGGGACGCTCTATGCAGGTCTAGCTAATCTGCACCCGTGGGTGGCCCAGGCGATCACGACAGTGGTGGTGGTGCTAATGATGGCAGCCCTGGGTGTGGTGGTTTACTACGGCTGGCTGTTTTTACGCCCCCGCCGTCGGGCAGAGCCCCTGCCACCCAAGACTACCCGTGAAGCTGCCGTTGCCCAGCTGCAAAGCCTCGACCAGCAGCTGGGGCAAATCCAAGATGAAGTCACCCGGCGAGCTTTAATTGAACGGGCCAAAACGGTGACCCATGCTTTTGAACAACAGCGACTGCATCTGGTGATTGTGGGCAGCGGGTCGGTGGGCAAAACATCGCTAGCCAATGCCCTGATGGGGGAAATGGCAGGAGACACCGCCGTGACAACGGGCACAACAACTCAGCAGCAGACCTATCGAGTCGCGATTCCAGACATTAATGCAGAAATTATTCTCAGCGATAGCCCAGGCTTGCTAGATGCAGGCGCATCTGACCAGGCTAGTCGAGAGCTGGCTACCCAGGCAGACTTACTTTTATATGTGGTTGATAACGATTTGCACCGGGCTCAGTATGAGATCTTGATGCAGCTGCTGACGGTAGGCAAACGCACCTTGCTGGTGCTCAACAAAATTGATCGATATACCGATGATGAGGTGCAGCTGCTGGTGGACCGACTGCGACAGCGGGTGGGTCAACGGATGGAGGACAATGATGTCGTTGCGATCGCAGCCCATCCTAACGACGCCCCTACCCCCTACATTCAACCGCTGGTGAACCGCATTATTGCCATTTTGCGGGCTGAAGGTCGCGACCTGATTGCCAACAACATTTTGCTACAGTCCCAGCGGCTAAGTTTAGAAGCACAACAGCTGCTCACTAAACAACGCCAGCAGCAGGCTGATGCTATTATCGATCGCTATCAGTGGATTGGGGCAGGCGTCTTGGCGGCCACCCCGCTGCCGGTTGTCGATATGTTAGCCACCGCTGCCGTCAACACCCAGATGGTGGTGGAATTGGGCCAGGTCTACGGTATTCCCGTCAGCATTGAGGACGCGCGTAAGCTTGCCCTTTCCTTGGCAAAAACCATGGGGAGCCTGGGTCTGGTTAAAGGAGCCCTTAAGCTTTTAACGGTGGGTCTGCAGGCAAACCTGGCCACAGCGGTCGCTGGCAAACTTCTGCAAGGAGTGAGCGCGGCCTATCTGACTCGCATCGCTGGCAAGAGTTTTGTGGACTATTTTGAAAACCAACAAGAATGGGGTGATGGGGGGATGCAGGCAGTTCTAGAAAAACACTATCAGCTCAATCGGCGCGATCAGGTTGTGCAACAATTTGTCCAACAAGCCATCGCCGCTGTTCGCAGCTAAGACAGCCTGCCTACAGATTATGTGACAGAGATAAAGTTATCAAAAATGGATATCTATAAAAAAACCTTGTCCATAAAATGGTGGTACGCCACCGTTAGGTTGCTAAAAGCCATCAGGCTTTACAGATAGAGACTGTTCGCCCCATCTACTCAGCCCCCAGTTGACAATGAACGCCAATACCCCGCAGCCTGCCGCCAGTACGATTCAATCTGCTGTTGCCAAACGCACACCTACATTTTTGATTATTGGTGTCCAAAAATCGGGAACAACATCGATTTATAACTATCTAAAGCAGCATCCACAGGTCTACATGAGCCCGGTTAAAGAAACAAACTTCTTTAACAAAAACTGGGACAATGCCTCGACTGAAATGAAACGTCGCAAAAAGAACGGCATTGTTAGTTGGGACCTTTATACTCAGCTATTTGATGGGGCCACCGATGAGCACATGGCCCTAGGGGAGGTGTCGCCCAACTACATGCTCAACTACAAGACGGCGGCTGAGCAAATTCAGCAGCGTTTACCCAATGCCAGACTGATTGCAGTACTGCGCAATCCGGTAGAGCGTGCCTGTTCTGACTATTTGATGAATATGCGTGATGCCATTGGCAAACAAACACCGCTAGCAGAACAGGTGCGCAGCCGTGGTGACGCATCCCATGTATTGGTAAAGGGCAAATATTACGAACCGCTTAACTATTTTTTTGAGGTGTGCGATCGCAACCGTATAGATGTTTTTTTGTATGACGATCTGCGCAAAGATTCTCAGAGCTTTATGCAACGCATGTACGAGTCTATCGGGGTAGACGCTGGCTTTGTGGCCAATACATCTAAGCAGGCTCAAACGGCAAAAGTTCCCAAAAATCAAACACTCAATCGACTGCTAAAAACTAAAAATCCTGTCCGCACCATGGCCACTAGCATCATGCAGCTCATCCCTACAAATCTAAGACACCAGCTGCGTGAGCGTCTGATTTCTATAAATTCTCAAGATAAGGGAAAAGCGAAATTTACCGAAGAAGACATCATCCTACTGCAGCAGTACTATCGCGAAGATATTCTCAAGCTCCAGGAACTTCTACAGCAAGATTTGTCTGCCTGGCTACAGTAGATTCATCCAACCATACATCAAGCTACTAATGGGAGCTGGCACCATTTCGCCGCGAAAGTCTAGCAGCTGCACCAAAAGCAAATAAGCGATCGCAAGTATCAACGAAATTGCACCCGTAATAATCGCAACAATTTTTGAACGATCCATATTAAAAGAGGTAGTCTAACGTTTTGGCATAGTGTGGCAGAGCACTTTCAACACTCTGGTACCCTAAGCTAGGTTCTTGAGAGGCTGCCGCCCTCTCAACTATACCGATTAGACCGTGCGCACGTCCCGTTTGGGGTCGTATTTTGTGAGTTGATGGACACCGTTTTTCCCGCTGGCGCTAACC
>JBHJIV010000292.1:0-30420 GCA_050043105.1 Leptolyngbyaceae cyanobacterium
TGATAGGCTAACAACGCAACACCCACTACCGTTAGCAGCTGCACGTTTAGGCTCACCATCAGTGCGTGATCAATCCGATTACCAGGCATCTTTCGAACCCCGTTTTTTGGCAATACAGTGCTCAATTCATTATTGTCTAGCCGAGCTGTTCATGTTGCCTTGAAAGAGCCGCTGCCCCTATGCCCTGGGTGGAAACGATTCAATAAAATTCGATACAGCGGTTAAAAACCGCTTACCGACTAAAACTGACAGGAGTCCACACACTACAATAGTCGCGGCGATGGCGGCAATGTTCCAAAACTTTAACGGGGTTGGGGCCGTTATCAGCCATGCGATTACGGCAAGTATCATTCCCAGGGCACTACCTACCAAAAATTGATAGGCAAGGTCAGCCAGCGTGCGACGCTCTGGGGTACTCTTTTCAGGGGTCATAGTGGTTTTTTTCTTTAAATAAACAACTAGGGAAGCACATATCTAAAAATCGGTACTTTTCGTAGAAAAACGCTAATGGTAAAGCACAGGGGAACACCGATCAGTGTGACTAAACCAAATTTGAGCAGTGGACCTAGAGGTGTGTTTGCGATCGCAACCTGCAGATACACAACCATCACGAGATGAATCAGATACACCCCGTAGGCATTGTGGGAGAGTAAGGCCGTAACCTGGTTTTGGTGATTTAACGTTTCTCGAAATAAAACGAGTAAACCAACACATAAGCCAACACAGATTGTCGCTTCCCATCCACTCCATACAACAGAACGCCAGTCCCAACCACCCCCCGCGATGATATCGGGAAGTAAATGATTGTTTTGCCCAATACTGTAAGCATAGCGAAGCAACGCGGCAGTTAGGCCAATAATTAGCCAGATAAATCCTTTAGTTTTATCTATCTGTCTTAACCAGTTAAAGCGATAGGCAACAGTTCCGGCAATAAACAAACTGACATACTGAGGCAGGTGAGCAACCTCGGTGGGTAAAAATCCAAACAGCCGCACCCAGCGATCAATCGGATAATAAATCCGCACTAGCACGGTCAAACCAGTTAACCCCAACAGATAGAGCACAATTGCCCCATGGCCTGGCACAGGGTAAGAGGCTAAAACTCTAAACCGACGAGGTCTCTGTTGCCAGAGCGCATGGCCGACCGCATAAACCAGCAAATGGAGCAAAAACCAGAGGTGGGCAACTTCTATTTTTAAGGGATGGATATAGACGTGGGCAATAAAGGTAAAAAAAGACTGCGGCGGCCCACTCAGGTGATATAGCACCGGGGGAAACACCACCAAGCTAAACACCACCAAGGGAATGCCTAAGCGTTGAAACCGTATCCATAGAAATCGTTGGGGTCCTTTACGGTCATAGGCGGCAGGGGTGAGATAGCCAGCAATAAAAAAGAAAAGTCCCATAAAAAAAGCCGCATTCACCGCAAAAAAGGGACCCAAAATAACGGCACGATCTGGATTAAATAAAGGCCAGGCACCACCGGTTGGGCCATAGGGCTGGGCGGCATGGTGAGCCACCACCAGACTGGTTAAAACCACTCGCAAGTTGTCGAGAAATACGAGTCGAGTCGTTGGGGTATGCTTCATGGCTAGCCCACAGAATTTCTAACAGGGGAGCTGCTATCTTCTACCTGGCAATTGCTGAGGTTGGTTCCATTAGCTCTAAAGCCGTTGCGATCGCACGGTCTTTTTGTGGGTCGGCACCCTGGGCATATTCAATCGAAAACGGCACCGTCACATCAGGGGTAACGCCAACGCCCTCAAGCCGCACGGTCTCATCTACATAGACATCGGCGACAGCCACATAGAGCAAACTGTCGTCGGGCATAATAAACGCCCGCCCCGCCGTCACTGCACCTGCAGTAGGTGTTCCTACCACAGGGCCAATGTCATACTGCTGAAAGCCATAGGCCAAAATCTCTTTAGCACTGCGGCTGCCGTCGTTAATCAGCATGACCACTGGCTTTTCCCACTGGCTGTAGTAAGTTGAGGCAGTGCGATTGCGACCCACGCTGGTAATGCTGGGGCCTCGGGCGGTGTAAAGACGCAGCGCTGTGTGGGGAGCCCCGCCCCAACCATCTCTAAGATCCAGCAGCAGCGCATCGGTGTCTTTTAAGCGACCAAAGAGCAGTTCATCTTCTAGCTTTTCCTGGTATTGGTCACCAGCATAGGACCAGATGTGCACATAGCCAATCTGTTTACCCGACTGTTCGATCACCTCTACACTATCGCCCATCACATCTAAAAACATGGTGATGCCGTCGTATAGCCTGGGGGTGACCGTAATCTCTCGTTGACTATCAGAATTGAGAGAAGACTGTACCTGCACAGTAACAGACTGCTCGGCCTTCCCGACAAAAGACTGCACTGGATGAAATGGCTCACCGTCTACGCTAAGAATTTGATCGCCCACCTTTAACCCTGCCCTATCAGCAGGGCTACCTTCAAAAATAGCTTTAACAAAGGTTTTATCTAGTGCCCTATGGGTGACAACGCCAATATCAGCGTATTCTAGCTTGCCTTCTGGAAACCGTTCCGCCAGTCGCGTTTCAAACTCAGGCACCCGTGGATAAAAAATTCCCAGCAGCTGATAGTAAGCGGGTTCATCCGGTGTGTACAGATGGGTGTGGGAAGTGTTTAGCGTCCCCAACATCTGATTGATCACAGTGGCCTTTTCAGCACGAGATGAGGCCGCGGCTACTTGAGGGCGATACTGCTCTCCGGTAGCGGCCCAATCTACACCGTTAAAGTCAGGGTCAAAAAAGTTGTCGCTGACGGTTTTCCAGACAGTGTCAAATAGGTCTGGCGGTTGCGATACGGCTGGTGTGGTCAGCCGATGCAGGCCACCAAATAAAAGGCCAGCCAAAACAACAACTAGCAGCCCCCTTACCCAAATTTTAGTTTGCCTGGGAACCATGCTGTTGCCCTCAACCCCACTAAAGAAAACACCTCAAAACTGTTTATTTTATAAAGTTACGCTTACTGCGGCTTCGCTGACTCAAGATAGAGCCAATGAATCGGGCGGAGAAAATGGAATGTAGGTTTGAATCACCCTATCGATGTCATCACGATACATTTCAGGCACCTTGATACTCATGGTATCGGGCAAAAATATCAGACGGGGCCGCACTCGGATAGTCAATGTACTAGGATGGGTCACCTCCCAAGTATAGGACTTCATCCGCTTCCAGGGGACTACGTTATATAAAAAGCAAAGACCATTTTCCCTGAGTTCAAGCTTGTTTAGACCAAGAAAGACAATCAACAGAGCCAGTGTCCACCAAAAGGCAACTGCAAGAGAGGTGTGTACAACACCATTTGAAGTATCAGCAAACTCTGTTAGAGACACCCATGAAATCCAGGTGATCATTGTAGCAACGCCCACTTCGGCGATGCCAATCCAGAACAGAAATTTATTGTGCCAGGTCCTGCCCGCATTAAGCAGCAAAGCACCCGCCTTGCGTTTGCGCCTTGGCCAGTGCAGCAGCCAAACACCGATACTCACAACATAGCCAAGATAGAGAACGCTCCAAACGATCTGCCCACCCAGGGTGACCAAAAAGGGAATAACTGCGATCGCAAATCCCACCACAATCCACGGTAGGGCATAGCGCAGATTACGACTGGCGGCTTCTTGCCCCATAACCCTTGTCAGCAGAAGATAGCTGCCCACCAAGGTTAGACCAACAACAAGGATGTATCCCCAAAAAGCCATAATTATTCCTTACAAATTGGCAATAATTTCAACACTAAAAGCCGCATCCCAAGATTCCCATGACAAAAGTCACTAGTCGCCATGACCTTTTGAACTGGAAGTATCTTTTGGCTTAAAAGACACTTAATATTTAACGAACATTCGCTGATACATGAATCTCAACAGGTTTTGAGTGGGACAATCATGAATACTCAGTCCTACGTTGTTCCCAATGTTGGCCATGGTTGGAATTTAGAAGCGCCTGGGTTCTTTACCACCATAGTCCGTGATTGGATTGAACAGCGGCCACTGCAGTTACAAACTGTTGGTTGATTTAGTTGCGCTAAGGCATTATGGCGATACTTCAGAACCCAGACAATAGTCAGACCTATTATGTAGAACTGGGCGATCGGTCGTCTGAAACCCTACTGTTGTTGCACGGTATTGGTGCAGACCACGCTATGTGGCAGCCTCAGATGCAAACCTATGTAGATGCAGGGTTTCATGTACTCATACTGGATTTATTTGGCCATGGGCAATCGTCTCAATTAAAGACCCCACAGCTATCTAGCTGGCACAATCAATTCTTTTGGCTGTTAACTCACCTCAACCTAGAAACCTGCACAGTCATAGGCGTCAGCATGGGCGGTGTCATCGCTCAGTCGTTTGTCGCTGAGCACCCACGGTGCGTTACCAACCTAATTATTGCCGATTCGTTTGGCGAACTGCGCACCCCCACAGAAAAGCTGTTGGGTCTCTCTCAGATTATTGGGTTTAGCCTATTCAAACTATTGGGGAAACACTGGTTGGCAAAGGTTATGGACCATACCTATCGCGCTGACAAGGCGGCCCGAGACTATTTTTGTCAAGTTTGTTTACACAGTGACCTCGATCAGCTGATTCTGGCCAGAAAAGCCATTAACCGTATTGATGGTTTACAAAGTCTGAACAATGTCACTGTTCCAGCACTGGTGATGGTGGGTGCCAATCTAGGAGAGTCATTTGTTCGTATTAATCAAAAGATTGCCGATGCCTTACCCAATGCGACGTTCGTGATATTAGAGAAATCGATGGATCCGTCTAATTTAGTAAATCCAACAGAGTTTGATACTCAGGTACTCAAGTTTTTGGGTGCCCCACAGCACAAGAAAGTTTAAGAGATTTCTTAGAAAGCGTAATACCGAGCCCTCACCGTCTTGAAAAAACCATAAGGAGACATCTGATCATGACCCTGTGGCATACACAAAAAACAAAATTATTTTTGGCTTGGATTTTTGCCAATGCCATCGGTGGATTTTTAGTAGGCTTTCTAGAAAGCAACGGGGCTCAGTTTCTAGCAACGCTGTTTTTGTCGGGAGCCATCCTGGGGACATCGCAGTGGCTGATATTTAGAGGGTTAAATGCCAAAGGACTCCGCTGGACTCTCTGGCCCGTCGTCAGTGCCTTAGGTTGGATCACCGGCGTCATGCTCAGCCTTTTGGTGTCACCGATAAAAGATGCAGTCTTGTCACCATTACAAGACAGCGCTTGGGAGCTCTTCTGGTCAAATCTTATTAGCCAACCGATGTACATTTTTGGTATGGCTATTGCCCAGGGGATGATTTTGAGCTACCACGCTCGTCACCGGCTGCGGGCTATTGGTGTCTGGCTGTTGGCCAGCTGTCTGGGAGCCGCACTCCATGGTGCTATCGCTGTGCTCCTCTGTCGTAGCGTCTGCCAAACTCTGCCTAGGGCACTCATTGGCATTATTGACAGTAAAGGGTGGGGTCTGTACGGCATCATTACCGGGATTGCTTTACTGTGGGTGCTGCCAAACAAGGCTATCGGCGGCAAGTCTCCTGTCGCTCAGCCAGATTGAGCCTCTAGCGGCCTAGCTTTTGACGAATTTGATCCCTTAGGGCCTGAGCTTCTGGGTAGTCGGGCTGTAGCTCAATGGCTTTGTCAATAGACGCGATCGCGTCGTCAAATCGGCGCAGTCCCCATAGGGCAGCGCCTCGATTGCGCAAGGCTTCAGCAAAGTTTGGATCTTGCTCCAGGGCCCGGTCAAATTCGTTGAGGGCCTCTTGAAACCGCTGCTGTCTTAGCAAAATACCGCCCCGGTTGTTTCTGGCCTCAATATAGTTGGGGTCCAGCGCCAGGGTTTGGTCGTAGAGTGCCAGAGCTGCCTGGGGTTGACCCTGCTGTTCAAGGGCATAGCCTTTACTCCACAGGGCTTGAACGTTATCGGGGGAAATGGCCAGGGCGCGATCGCACGCTTCTACTGCCTGACCGTAGTTTTGTAGCTGGTTATGGCTATAGCATTTACCCCAGTGGGCTTCTGGCTGATCGGGGCTGCGCTCTACGAGTCGGGTATAGATGGCCAGCGCATCTTTGTACTGGTTGCGATCGCGCAGCTCACTGGCCTTTGCGAGCAGCTCAGAAACAGCAGGAGCTTGAGCCTCATTGGGGGAGTCAGCCGTTGTCTTTGGAGACTCCGGCTTATCAGACGCCGTGTCTGGAGACGCCGTGTCTTCAGTCGCCGTGTCTTCAGTCGCCGTATCTTTAGACTCAGTATCGGTGGCCGCTGCTTCCTCAGCTGCAGCCTCTGAGGGGGTTCCCCCAGCAGACGGGGACTCAGCCAAGGATACAACAGGTGTGGGGATAGTCAGGTTCGCAGAGGTTTGGCCATTGCGCATGAGCCCCAGGGCGACTACGGCCAACACACTCAGACCTAAAATAGACCATCGACTCTGGGGGCTGTTGGTGACAGCCGGGACGGTCTTTTTAGTCAAACTCTGTAGGGACTGGGTGAGGACCGGGAGCCCCAGTTTTTCCACCGCCAGGGTTTGGGGAGACGATGATGGCAGTGGTGGTGTTTTAGTCTGATCTTGGCCAGTGGGCGATGACGGCAGTGGTGTGGTTTCAATCTGTTCTTGGCCAGTGAATGAAGCTGCGCTGAAGGGAGGTGCTGAGGCCGCAATTTGAGTGGGCTGGGTAGGCGAAACCAGCTGAATCGGCTCACTGGCGATGGCTGGCAATGTGTCTAGTTCAGCCACTACATCAGCGGCTATGGAGTAGCGATCGCGATAGTCATAGCGCACCATGCGAGACAGCACCGTCTTAAAGGCAGCCGTGATGTCTAAATCCGGTCTCTCCCAGAGCACGTCACTGGTGCGGGGGTCGCGCTTTAGTAAGTGGGGTGACACACCTGTTAATGCCTGCAGACAGATCATCCCCGCTGCATAGATGTCGCTACTAAACCATGGGTTACCGGCCAGTTGTTCATTAGGCATATAGCCCTGTGTACCAATGGAAATAGTACGGGTCGCTTCGCCGTTATTACGCCGCTCGCTCACCTGTTTCACCGCGCCAAAGTCAATCAGCACAATGTGACCATCAGCCTGGCGGTAAATCAGGTTTGAGGGTTTTAGATCGCGAT
Organism: Leptolyngbyaceae cyanobacterium; assembly: GCA_050043105.1. Classification (GTDB taxonomy): domain Bacteria; phylum Cyanobacteriota; class Cyanobacteriia; order Phormidesmidales; family Phormidesmidaceae; genus Leptothoe. The sequence goes on from JBHJIV010000292.1 coordinate 7,115, forward strand.
GAATCACTCCCCGCTCATGGACAAACGCAAGCGGGGTCAAAATTTCACTTAGCAGCTGACGCACCCTAGCCTCAGACCAGGGGATTCCTCGCTGAATCAGTGTGGACAGCGATTCCCCCTCAATCAGCTCCTGGGCCAGATAAAATTCTTGACCGTCTTCAAAGTGGGCCAGCAGTCGGGGAATTTGGGAATGTTCCCCCAGCTTATAGAGGACTCGGGCTTCGGTTTCAAACAGTCGTCTGGCTGTGGTGAGACTGTCTGCATCCTGCAGGTGGGGCTTCAGCTGTTTAATCACACAGGTGGGGTGATCGGGTAAATGTAGGTCGGTGGCTAAAAAAGTGTGGCCAAACCCACCCTGACCCAGAGGTTGAATCAGCTGATATCGGCCTCCTAGAGGTTGCTTGGATTTAACTACCAATTATTGCATCAGGTTCATACGGCGGTCCTACGAGCTGTAATGCCTGAAGTTTCTAAAACCACGTCCCCTGAGGATTTGCTGTCGGAAGCTCCGATGCTAGACGTGGCTGAGCGCCCCATATCCTGGCAAAAAATACGATGGCTATGATGCAGTACGCCATTTGGCGGATGGATCATTCGCTAACTTAGCGATTCTACGGACAAACCAGCCAAGACAATAGACAGTCTTACTGACCGACCACCTCCCCCAAAAGTTGGCCCCTTCTGTCTCAAGAACCGCTACTCTTTAGACCAATTAGAGTAAGATCATGCTCGAGTTCTATAGTTAGAAATTACACCCCATGTCAGGAGAACCGGTCGTTATCCAACTTAACTGGGAAGATCCGGAGACGGGAGAGTCCCAGTATGCGTCACGTCAGCTGCCAGTCGCCATTGGACGTGAGGCCAGCAAAATGCCAAAGGAACTGCAGCATCAGCCGGTCGCCCACCTGGAGCTGATCCACCAGCAGGTGTCACGCTGTCATGCAGTGATTTCTATGGTTAATCGTCAGCTACACATTTCAGACCGCAGCGCCAACGGCACATTTCTCAACGGTCGGCCCATCCAAAAAGCGGGGCAGACATTTAAATCTAAAGACACCCTTAGAATCGGTCCATTTAAGATGACAGCGGTGATTGTTAGCAGCACCGATGCCAACTCAACCGAGCTAAATCGCGACCATAGCCACATGGCCAATAGTGAAATGGCCACCGAACCCAATGCTATCTTGGGTTGGCTGTTGGGAGGTGGGGTGTTACTTCTGATGGGTATTGGTCTGTGGTTTGCTGCCCAGACACTGCTTAATCGGGCTCGTCCCACTGTTGAGCCGACAGAATCTTCCTTAAATATCTCTATTCCGTACGCCTTTGAGAGCCCAACGACGACATAGGTTTAGCCCTCTGCTGCGCCGCTGCCAATATTGGGTCTGTCTCTGTCTGACCCTGATGGCGTTAGCCGCGCCATCGCTCCAGGCGCAAACAGAGCAGCCGCTGACAGCACCGGTTGAAAAGCCCAAGGCAGACATTGTGGTCAACGGTCGTACCGTTTTTGAGGTCCACGGTGTTGCCAACTTCACGGCTTTGGCCCGAGCCAGCAGCATTAATAAGCGTCTTCAAGAAGAAGTACAAAAAACTGAGCCGGCTGAAATTGAGGTTGTTGTCGATGAGGAGACCGGACTTGTCTACCTGCAGAGTACAGACGGCGACCTGATTGCCACGGTTACAGAAGTAGATTTACGCACCCCCGGCTACCGGCTAAATCGACAGGCCAGGGACTGGGCACAGCTATTAGAAGACGCGCTGCGTCGAGGACAGTTAGAACGTCAGCCGGCCTACCTTCGCCAGGCACTGCTGTACGGTCTGGTGGTTTTGGGGGGTGCGATCGCAATCCACCTGTTGCTCCGCATCTTTAGCCGCCGCAGCTATCGCTTTTTGAACCGCTGGTTTCTCTCGCCCAATACCCCACTATCGGCCTGGGAGAGACCCATTAAGTTTTTCTGGAAACTGGGGCTGCTGGGTCTGAAAGTTGGTCTATGGCTAACGGTTGTCATCTACATTACCGACCTGTTGCCACGGGTGCGCAGCTGGCGGCATATCGTTTCCACACTGCTCACCGCTGAAAGTATTGCCCTGGGCGACACTCAATATTCTGCCCTGAGTCTGGTGTTGTTGCTGGGCCTCACCATTGGTCTATGGTTTGCCGCTCAGTTAATCTCCCGACTCTTTCGCACCTATGTTTTACGCAGAGCCCGCATAGAACCTCGGCTGCAGGATATTTTTAGCATTCTGGTCCAGTATGGTCTGCTTTTTTTGGGCGTCATTGTGTTGCTGCAGCTGTTGGGAATTGACGCCAGTTCCCTAGCGATTTTAGCCAGCTTACTGGGTGTGGGTATTGGATTTGGTGTTCAAAACATTACCAACAACTTTATCAGTGGATTTATCATTACCCTGGAACGCCCCATTCAGGTAGGAGACTTTATTAAAATCGGTGACCTGGTGGGTATCGTCAGACAGGTGGGCGCCCGCAGCACCGAAATTAATACGCTTGATAGAGTCACCATTATTGTGCCAAATTCGCGATTTTTAGAAAGCGAGGTGATTAACTGGAGCCACGGCGATCCGGTGTCTCGTCTGCGGGTGCCCGTCAGTGTGGCCTACGGGTCTGATATTTCTAAGGTCAGAACAGCGTTGCTCGAAGCCGTTAAAGGACATCCTGAAGTATTGCTGCGGCCCGAGCCAGAAATCTGGTTTCAAAGCTTTGGGGATAGCGCCCTCAACTTTGAAATCATGGTGTGGACCGGAGAACCCCGCAAACAGTTTCGGGTAACAAGCGACCTTAACTATGCCATTGAAGCCAGTCTGCGACAGCACGATCTTGAAGTGCCGTTTCCCCAGCAAGATCTACATTTGCGATCGCCCCAGCTAGACGAAATTTTAGAGCTGCTTAAACAGCAGGCCATTGGCTTACCCAATAGTTTTCTCAGCCCCCCAAAGCCCTCGATCACCCCGGCGGTCGAACCAGTTGAGCCACCGGTCGAACAAACGGTCGAACCCAAATCCCGACTGCCCGACTTTTTAGTCAATCTTGATCTAGAAGCACTAGCCGAGGCGATGCAAGGGGCTCAGGGTATCGAACTACAGGTACGTCCGCCAGATACTGAGGCTACCTACTTTACCGGTGAAGCTGCTGTAGAATGGCTGGTGCAAAAGCGACACTACACCCACAGAGGAGCCACATTGGTCGGCAAATGGCTGCTGCACAAAGGTCTTATCGTTACTGCAGAAGAGGACCAAGACTTTGAAGACAGCCAAACGCTCTATCAGTTTTATCAAGATTCACCCGCTGCCCTCGAAGAGAATATAGAATCACCCGTCGATCCGATACTCTCAGATGAAGGTAACACTGAGATCACCGTCGAGATCATGCCCCAAGATCCAGGCCAAACTAGCTAGCCCTTCACCACCCATGGACCTAAACTTTCTTCGTTCTCGCCGCTCCGGCTCAGACCAGCCCCTCGGCAGTCGATACAAAATCGTAGAGCAGCTGGGGGCCGGAGGATTTGGTCAAACGTTTATCGCCCAAGATCTACACCTGCCGGGTCATCCGCTGTGTGTGGTCAAACAGCTCAAACCCCAGGTAAAAGACGCCAAAGGGCTGCAGGTAGCCCGACGGCTGTTTGATACAGAAGCCCAGGTACTGTATCGGCTGGGCTCCCACCCCCAGATTCCTCAGCTGCTGGCCCACTTTGACGAAAGCAATGAATTCTATCTGGCCCAAGAATTGATCGATGGCCATTCCCTCGAAGACGAATTTGAGACCACCCCTTGGGAGATTAACCGGGTGATTGAGTTTCTCATAGATGTGTTAGACACCCTGGCCTTTGTCCATGAAAATCGCGTGATTCATCGCGACCTCAAACCTTCAAATCTGATTCGCCGCCACAGCGACAACCGAGTTGTCTTGATCGACTTTGGCGCGGTGAAACAGGCGGGGACTCAGCCAGCCGCTGGTATTAGCCATACTATTTCCATCGGCACCCAGGGCTATATGCCCAATGAACAGCTGATCGGCCAGCCCCAGCTGAGCAGCGATGTCTATGCCGTCGGCATTATGGGGATTCAGGCACTTACCGGTCAACAGCCCAAAAAGCTGGTGCCCCATCGCAAAACTGGCGAGCTTGACTGGCATATCTATGCCCACCATGTAAATCAGCAGCTGATGGCAATTTTAGACACCATGGTGCGCTACACCGTGCGAGATCGATATCCATCGGCCAAAGAAGCGCTAGTCGCGTTGCGATCGCTACCGGCACAATCCTATCGCCCCGTAACAGAATATCGAGCCGCCCCCGCTGTGGCCAGACCCACTGAACTAACGGTGCCGGTACAGTCGCCTCAAATCTCGACAAAGACCGTTGGCGCTGCGGCACCACCAGCCCGGCCACCCCGCACTCCTAGCAAACTGTCAGCTATCTTTGTTGGCCTCGTGATTTTAGCCACAGGTTTACTGATTGGGCGAGCCTGCACCACGCCAGATAATGCTCCGGTGGCCGCACCACCAGCCATACCAGATACCGATACTCCTGAGCAGCCTGAAGAAGAGATGATTGCAGCACCGCCTACGGAGACTATCGCTGACATACCTCCTCCTGTAGAGCCGCCTGACGAAGAGATTGCCGAAGCACCGCCGCCAGAAACGGCTGATGAAAGACCAGAGGCACCCGACGAAGAGTTTGAAGGGACTCTGACTACGGCGGCAGCTCAAACGGCGGTAGTCGAATTTTATAGCCATATTTCAAATCAGTCCTGGGATGCGGCCAGAGCCCAAACCGACGGAGCCCTCGCCCGGCAGTTTGATCCCGGTTTCTTTCAACAGTTTCAACAGGTCTCTATCGAAAATCTACAGCTGCAAAACCAGACATCGAACACAATAGATTTTGTGGGTCAAAACACCTATCGGTACAGCGATGGTTCAACTCAACAAGAAGAACGCACGTTTACGGTACAGCTAATTGACGGTGAGGCCCGCATTGTTGATTCGACGTTTGTGAGAGTAACAAAGTCTCGTATTTAACTTGCCAAAATCTTGCGGGCCAGCTGTTTTTTGGCCAGCTGCCCAAGAGTTTTAACAGCCTGCTCAATAGCATCAGACCAGGGGAGACCGGTATTTAAGCGAAAACAGTTTTGATAGCCACCCGATGGCGAAAACATGGGGCCAGGGGCAATGCTGATGTGGTGTTGAACGGCCTCTTCAAATAGATCTAGGGCATCAACCCCAGGAATCTCGACCCTCAAAACATGCCCCCCACGCGGACGGGTTACCCGTGTTTCAGCCGGAAAATACTCTAAAATCGCCTGGAGCATCCGGTTCATTTGGTGTTGATAGGCACGACGTAAATTGCGCAGATGGCGATCGTAGCCGCCGTTGGCAAAAAATGCGGCTACAGTCAGCTGGGGGGCTGTCGCCGTCATATGACTAACAACAACTTTTGTATGCTCTATCTGCTGTTGATAGCGCCCTGGAATACACCAGCCCACCCGCAAACCAGGAGAGAGCGTTTTACTCACCGAGGAACAATACAGTACCCGTCCTTCTGTATCGAACGCTTTGATGGCTTTAGGCCGACTGCCCTCAAAATTGAGATCGCCATAGATATCGTCTTCAATTAAGGGAATGTCATATTGATTTAGCAGCTCCACCAGGGCCTTTTTTTTGCGATCGCCCATACAGCTGCCAATGGGATTACTAAAATTTGACACCAGCATGCAGGCCGACACCGATTGATTTTCCAGAGCAGACTGCAGAGCGCTTAACGAAATTCCCTCCTGTGGGTGGGTGGGCAGCTCCAACGCATTTAACCCGAGAGAGTTCATCGCTTCTAAAACCGCATAGTAGGCCGGGGACTCAATCACAACCGTATCCCCCGGTTTAGTCACGGTGCGTAACGACAGATAGTAAGCTTCTGTGGTGCCCGCTGTGGCAACAACCTGATCCGATGTAACAGAACAGCCTGCATTCAGCATGCGCTTGGCCACTTCTCGCCGCAGAGGTTCGCACCCCGGCACGGTGCTATAGGAATGCACCGCCATAGGATTGGCCCGCATCACCTGCCCCATTAATCGGTTGAGAGTATTCAGGGGAAAGTGGTCTACACCGGGGACTGCGGCCCCCAGATGAATGGTTTCAGGGGACAGGTCCATCCGCAACAGCCGCAGCATTAAAGAAATATCAACCGGACGCACCTGAGGTGGGGGAGCCGACTGAGACGGCTCATCCGGTAGGGCCAGTGCCGTTGTCTTAACGTAATACCCAGACTGGGGCCGCGCCACAATAAACCCCTGATCTTCCAACAGACGATACGCTTCCAGCACAGTTGATACACTCACCGACAGCTGTTGCTTGAGTTTACGTACAGACGGCAGTCGCTCGCCCGGCTTTAGCGTCCCCTCACGAATCAGCGACTGCAGCCGGTCCGCCACCTGCTCATAAAGGGTCTGATCCGTGGCGGCTTGAATAGGGGTGAGCGGGCTAGCGGTCATAGAATCCATCCTCATTGGCAACGGGCACCGGTACAGTTCAGCCCCAAAAAAGCCAGTACAGTTTATCGATATCAAACTGTACCCATAACAATTTAGCTCAACTGCCTCTGTTCTGGTTAGCTTTTTTTCACGACAATGAACCCATGCCACCCGTGAGAAAGTATGAAATTTCAGCGTCAGCTCTCTGAGCCCTATATTGTCATCGCACCAGACTCTAGACCCATGCTACGAGCAGAGAACCGACGGCATGGCTTTTTTAAAGCATTTTGCCAGTCGCTGCTAAAGTCACTGTTGGGCTCCTCTGAACCGATCATTGAAAAACAGATTGATGATAATGGCCAAACCCTATACAACATTTACGACCGAGTCACTCAGCAACAAATATCGGGCCTTACAGAAACCGAAGTCAGAGTCTGGCTAGAACAGCGATATTATCAAAAGCCCTAGTAGTTCTATTGGCACAATGGGGACCGAACTCGATACCATAGCCTTTGGCAGATCGCATTGTGGCCCCATGAAACAATCCTCTCACCTCAAAAATCGCTGGCAATTTTGGATTGATCGCGGCGGCACATTTACCGATATCGTCGCCCAGCGCCCTGATGGGGAGTTGATGGTGCATAAGCTGCTGTCTGAAAACCCAGAACGCTATCAAGATGCCCCCCTCCAGGGGATTCGAGACATTGTAGGTGTCGCCCCAGAGCAGCCGCTGCCCACCGAGCAGATCGGTGTGGTCAAGATGGGAACAACGGTAGCCACCAACGCCCTACTAGAGCGCAAAGGAGATCGCACCGTGCTGCTGATCACCCAGGGCTTTAAAGACGCACTACGCATCGGCTATCAAAACCGACCCGACATTTTTGCCCGTGAGATTGTTTTACCCGAAATGCTCTATGAGCGGGTAATTGAAGTAGAAGAACGCTACGGCGCCCAAGGAGAAGAGCTAACCCCCGTACAGACAGCACCGCTCTTAACCCAGCTACAGCAAGCCTATGATGCGGGCATTCGCGCCTGCGCCATTGTTTTGATGCACGGCTACCGCTACCCGGACCATGAAAATCAAGTCGCCGCGCTGGCCAAAGATATTGGGTTTACCCAAGTTTCGGTCTCCCATGAGGTTAGCCCCCTAATGAAGCTGGTAAGCCGGGGAGATACCACCCTGGTGGATGCCTATCTGTCGCCGATTCTTAAACGCTATATCGACCGGGTGGCGTTGGAGCTGGGCGCTGGAGATAAGAGTCACCCCCAGCTGATGTTTATGCAGTCCAACGGCGGTCTCACCGATGCCGAGTTATTTCGCGGTAAAGACAGCATTTTATCTGGGCCTGCCGGGGGCGTTGTCGGTGTAGTACAAACCAGTGCGATCGCAAATATCCATAAGCTGATCGGATTTGACATGGGCGGCACCTCCACCGATGTCTCCCACTACAGCGGCGACTACGAGCGAGTGTTTGAATCAGAGGTGGCCGGGGTGCGGATCAAAGCACCGATGATGGCCATCCACACGGTGGCGGCGGGTGGCGGCTCCATTGTGCACTTTGCCGGTGCTCGCTATCGGGTGGGGCCAGAGTCTGCGGGGGCCAACCCAGGTCCGGCCTGCTATCGCAAGGGCGGTCCCCTCACCGTCACCGACTGTAATGTCATGCTGGGTAAAATTCAGCCAGCGTTTTTTCCCCAGGTATTTGGACCAGACGGCAATCGGCCTTTAGATGTCACCACGGTTAAACAACAGTTTGCTGCCCTGGCTGAACAGATTCACCAGGCAACAGAGGATGTGCGATCGCCCGAACAGGTGGCCGCTGGCTTTTTAGCCATTGCCGTTGAAAATATGGCCAACGCCATCAAAAAAATCTCGGTGCAGCAGGGTCATGACGTATCAGAGTACACCCTGTCTTGTTTTGGGGCTGCCGCCGGGCAACACGCCTGTTTAATTGCCGATGCCCTGGGGATGAAACAAATTTTTATTCACCCCATGGCCGGGGTGCTGTCGGCCTACGGTATGGGGTTAGCCGATCTGCGCGCCCTGCGACAGACCTCCATAGAGCAGCCTCTGGTGGCCGATTTACTACCGGTTCTAACTCAAAAACTGGCTGAGATTACGACTTCTGCAGTTGCCGAGGTCAACCGCCAGACAGTCTCTGATGAACGCATCGAAACTCTACCCAAAGTCCACATTCGCTATGAGGGCACTGACTCACCCCTGATTGTGGCCTTTGGTGAACTCTCAGCTATGGTGGCTCAGTTTGAGCAAGACTATCACCAGCGCTACGGCTTTACCATGCCAGACAAGACCCTGGTGGTAGAAGCCGTATCGGTGGAAGTGGTGGGCAAAATGCCGCTGCCGACAGAGCCAGTGCGGCATTCTCCTCGCCCCCATCCCCCCAAACCCATTATCACGGTTTCGATGTTTACGGCCAATGTCTGGCAGCCAACGCCCCTATATCAGCGGAGCGAGCTGCGGCCAGGGGACACCATTGCTGGCCCCGCCATTGTTGTAGAAGCTACCGGCACCAATATCGTCGAACCTGGCTGGGTCGTAAATGTGAGCGATCGCAACCATCTGTTGCTCACCAAAGACCTTGAGCATGGGGGCACCACACCAGCTCTAGCCAGCGCCGTTACATCGGGTACCCCTGACCCGGTGATGCTAGAAATTTTTAACAATCTGTTTATGGCCATTGCCGAACAGATGGGGTTTACCCTGCAAAAGACCAGCTACTCCGTCAACATCAAAGAACGGTTAGACTTCTCCTGCGCCATTTTTGACCAGCAGGGCCAGCTGGTAGCCAACGCCCCCCATATTCCCGTTCATCTAGGCTCGATGGGTGAAAGTATTGCCAGCCTGATCGTCGCCAAAGAAACGAATCTCAAACCAGGGGATGTGTACATACTCAACAATCCCTACAACGGCGGCACCCACCTACCCGACATCACCGTCATCACCCCCGTCTTTCTGGCCCCTCCCCTCTCCCCTTCTCCCCCTCACCCCCTCTTTTACGTCGCCTCCCGTGGTCACCATGCCGACATCGGCGGCATTACGCCCGGCTCCATGCCCCCCAACAGCACCACCGTAGAAGAAGAAGGGGTACTGATCGACAACTTTCAGCTGATAGACCAGGGCCAGTTTCGAGAAAAAGAACTGCTGGAGCTGCTTACCCAGGGACCCTACCCGGTTCGTAACCCAGCTCAGAATATTGCCGATCTCCAGGCACAGATTGCGGCCAATGAGAAGGGGGTCCAGGAACTGCGCAAAATGGTGCAGCACTATGGTCTGGAAACAGTTCGGGCCTATATGCAACATGTGCAAGACAATGCTGAAGAGTCGGTGCGACGAGTCATCGACGTGCTCAATCCGGGTGAGTTTACCTATGCCATGGACGATGGCTGTCAGATTCAGGTGGCGATTAGGTGCGATCGCACCCGCCGCACGGCCCGCATTGATTTCTCGGGCACCTCCCCCCAACAGACAACCAACTACATCGCCCCCTCAGCTGGCTGTAAAGCAGCGGTGCTCTACGTATTTCGTACCCTGGTCAATGACAACATTCCCCTCAATGGCGGCTGTCTCAAACCACTAGACATTATTATCCCCACCGGCTGTATGCTTAACCCCCGCTATCCAGCTGCAGTCGTTGCGGGCAATGTCGAAACGTCCCAGGCAGTTACCGACACCCTGTATGGAGCCCTAGGCATCATGGCCGCCTCCCAGGGCACTATGAACAACTTCACCTTTGGTAGCGATCGCCATCAGTACTATGAAACTATCTGCGGCGGTTCTGGCGCTGGCCCTAAACACCACGGTACCGATGCCGTTCAAACCCACATGACCAACTCTCGTCTCACCGATCCAGAAGTCCTAGAATGGCGGTTTCCCGTTCTGCTAGAGAGTTTTACCATTCGGCGGCATAGCGGTGGTCAAGGTCAATATTCAGGCGGTTGTGGCGTCGTCCGCCAGATCATGTTTAGAGAATCCATGACCGCCGCCATTCTCTCCAGCCATCGCCAAATCGCGCCTTTTGGTCTACAGGGAGGCACTCCAGGTAAACCCGGTCATAACTACATTCGGCATCAGGACGGCACAACAGAAGATCTCGCCAGCAAAGCCATCGTCCAAATGCAGTCCGGCGATACATTTGTTATCGAAACCCCAGGAGGTGGGGGCTATGGTTCTCTCAGGTAGAGTTTATAAACCTTGTGGCCCGTGTTAGTTGTATGAGCTAGTGACCTTTAAACGCAACAGCACCCAAACCAAATTAAACAAGACTTCATTAGACAAGTCTTTTTAAACTGAACAGTAAGAAGTTTTTCTTGCGAAGTACAGATCTCGACAAAAATGAGTTTAATTTTATTAATTCGAACAGGTAATTAATTCGGACTGCCTGTTCTAAGGTTGCAGATAAGACAGAACTTATCAGTACTTTAGAGTGATGCTTGGCGCTTTAAATTTAGCCAGCTACCAATGCTTTTATCGTTCCAATTGACAGTTTGAATACTCAATACCCACCATCCTATATGTGTAAGTTGTCCCGAGTCATACCAAGTCAGTAGATAAATTAAGTAAGCAATGACTAACGCCATCAAAGTAGTATTGTTTTGCCTCGGGCTTAGAACATAACAGCTTAGAAGGATAGTGTAGTTAATACTACCAATAATACCTAGAGATATTTGTATATCTAAGAATAAATTATGAGCTTTTGTAGCAGTTGTTGCAACACTAACAATTTCATCGGATGCCATTTGGCAATAAGCCGTGTAATCTTCGAGCACTATTAATTCAGATTGGCTAGGACATAAATAATGTGCTGCATTGAAGATTGAATGTCCATTAAATCCCCATCCAAGTAAAGGTCGTTTACGAAGAGTGCATCCCAGTTTTGCAGATTTTAGGTTGAGAACATCCCGTTGAGATAGGCACACCGATGCAGCAGTACTTGTTGTACGTTGTCCGGATTCCACTGAGCACCCGAGATTTTAACGCGTCTGCCAATTTGTTTAATCAATGACTCAATCTCACCGGACCCAATCGAAATGCCCTCTGCTTGGTAGTAATTGTAGTTGACAATCCGGTGCCGATGCTTGGCGAGATAAGCGATGAACCGTTCAACCCGCTCATGAGACCAGTCGTCAAACAGCCTAACCGCTCCATCGACATCCCCATGCCATAACCTGGCTTCGACGGCATCAAGCCGCTGCTGCGAGCCGCCAACCTTGCCTAAGTTTTCGACGAGGTGGTACCAGTCTAAAATCTCTAGTCGTTCGAGAGGGGCACCAATCTGCGCAAATAGATTCCAAATACCGTCATGCCCGTCTCCCAAACAGACTAACGGTGAGGCCAATGATTGGACTGCCCCAATCCACCAACGTGTCGTTGGCTCGAAAGAACGCACTGACCGCACACTGATGTAGGTTGACGCCTTTGTAATCACGCCACTCACTGGGTTGACCGAGGGGTCGCAAACGGACTTTGCCGCCATCAATACTCATCTCCTTGATGCCACAGTCTACCGATTCTGGCTCGAAGGTTTGACGGTGAACGAGACGCTGTTGCGTGCTGCCTGAAACCTGAACCCCGGTCAGCACCGCAATATTGTCAGCGTCTCGCTGATATGACTCATTCGCACTCAATTGTCCGACGATGCTTTGAATACTCCGTTTTCGTCCACTGGTTGTGCCGCTGCTTGTTTCAATAAAAAATCTCCAAGTTCTGGACCGACACGATCTAGAAGATGACCTCGGATAGCGTCTTCAATCCCTGCAAGCGTCTTGACTTACTCCGGGTCTGTTTCCTCGTAGAACAATGCGACCAGTTCTTTCGTGAGGGCTTTGAATCGAGCTTCTTTAGAGGCATCCATCACAAGTGATATCCTTCCATGAACTGCTCGAAGCTTAGCGTCACTTTCGCTATTTTATCCTAAGCATTTCTACTCAGTGCAAATTTGGGATGCACTCTCATAATAAGTGTCTATATAAAATCCTTTACAGAACAGTTCTTTAAATGGTTGCTTAAAATCAGGCGTTTCCAGTAAAGTCTTTTGTAAGAAATTTTGCACACCTACCTAAGTCATCATCCATTAAGCAAATTGTCGCGAGTCTGAGCAGTCTTTTAATGACTACGTGGGCGAGTGATGGCTTGGCTGGCGGCATATGGATCTGATGATTTTATCCCAGGCTGGATTCTAATATATACAATCTATCCTCTTAAAGGCCTCCAGATTCAAATTTCTAAAGGTGAATTCAAACTCATTAGGATTTTCATTTGAGCTGGATTCCTGAACTACTATTGCTGGCGCATAAACATTTAGCTCCAGCAATTTAGCTTCCATAAAAGGAATAATTGGTGGATCAGTCATCAAGGTACTTATACCTGTTTTTTTATTAATTAATAAAAAGTATCTACTTCTCTTACTATTTCCAATGCGATTGAACAATTCCTCGCTATACTCATAATTCTCATAGTTCTCTAATTTGTCAATAGCAAAAGAGAAACATTCTGTCATTTTGCCATTTTCATATACATAATAAGAATGGCCTGCATCTTCTTCCGAGTCGTATTCAAACCATCTAACAGTAGCTCCATTAAGTTCTTCAGATAATTTCCAAAAAGGGAATTTTGCCCAATTATCCGCATAATCAGGAACGACAATTATTCTTTGGTTAACAACCATCTCATAAATTAGTAAGAATCCTCTCGGGGCATTGATTACCTTGCCATAAATATCTCTATCATGATTATGCAAGGACGATAAATCCTGGAGAACCTCAACAACTGAGTCAAACGTCGAATCTATGACAAAAAAACGTTCATCACAATCACCATATGCAAAGTTCCTACGTTTATGAAAAGGCATGTCAAGCAATTGGCTGCCAAATTCATCGACATAGTTTGAATGGTGAAAAACTTCAAAAGACATTAGTTCAACTCCTGATTGACTGACAAAAGATTGCGAGAAGCCCACCCAGTACTTGGTTAATGAGGGTTTGACGGTCAAAACTTGGAAGGAGGGGAGCCAGCACTCTAAGCTTTAGATACCACTCAAAACCTTAGTGATGCTGAGAAAAAAACTCCCCCCTCTACGATGCCGTGAATGCCTGGTTGGGTCAAGCCTGTCCGTGGTCTCATAAAGCCCATTTAACCACCTGTATCTTGATGGTGGTGGACCTGATTCATAGCGGTGAGGTAAATCTAACTCGTTGGTTGCCGTATCTGCCGAGTCGAGGACGCTACGCCCAAAGTAAACAGAGACGAGTGCGGCGCTGGCTGGGCAATAGGCGGATCAACATCCACAAGCTCTATAAGTCCCTGATTCGAGCCGCATTGGCAGATTGGCGCGACGGGTGCCTGTACTTGAGCTTGGATACCTCCCTATTTTGGGACCAATATTGCCTGATCCGTATTGCGGTAGTCCATCGGAGACGTGCGTTACCGATGGCATGGCGAGTGCTGCATCATCGCAGTGCTACCGTTGCATTTATTGACTACAATGCGGTCGTGAACCAAGCGGTCCAATGTATCCCGACGGATGTTAAGGTCGTGCTCTTATCCGACCGTGGGTTTGCCCATCCTGCGCTGATGCGGGCACTCACTCAGCAGTGGCAGTGGCGCTATCGTATTCGCTTGAAGAAAGACACTTGGGTGTGGCGTGCAGGCAAAGGCTGGGCTCAGCTCCAAGACTTTCACTTTAATCGAGGTGAGGCCCTGTGCTTTCAAAACGTTCGGGTCCACAAGGACGCTTGGTATGGTCCTATTCATCTGGCCGTGGGCCGTAACACTGTTAACAGCGAGTTTTGGGCATTGTTAGCGATGAACCCACTACCCTGCAAACCTTCTATAAATATGGCTTAAATTTTAACATTGAAGAGAGTTTCCTCGACGACCAATCCAATGGATGGAACGTTCAGATATCCCAGATTCGCTCGGTATGTGACCTGTCTCGACTCTGGTTCATCTTGGCCGTTGCCACTCTCTTTGTCACTGCTCAAGGGGTGAAAATGGTGGCCGATACCCACTGGATTCGAGGCAACAACTATTTTCGCATTGGCTGAAACTGGCTCAAGGCAGCCGCGCTCAACGGTTGGCACATTATCCAGAACGTCACCTTTTCCTGTCACCGAGATCTCAACCCAGCTATCGTTTCACACAAACACCAAGAAAAGCGCGCCTATCGCTTTGAGTTCCAAGTCTTCACCCATGCCTATGATGCTGACTAACTTTTGTCAGTCATTCGGGTTCAATTCTATCACCACAACCTGACCTAAATCAATAGTTGGAATTTCTTCAGGATCTATGCCTTCAGACAAAAGACGCTGGTCCTCTGATTCTTCATATTTTGAAAGTATATCGTCAACTAACGCTAACGCTTCTCTATCAGCAGCAGTTAACTGATCCTCAGGAATAAATGGTTGCAATGTTCCTTGAATACCAGGGATTTGCTGCCCTCCACTAAAAGATCCATCTACTTCATCTTCGCCAGAACTGCACATATGGGATAAATCGATTAACAGAATTGAAATGGATGGAAGATAATACCTGGCTGCAGTTGTGGCTCTCCCATGACTTATCAAATCTCTTAAGATCATGATCCCAAACGGGAAAAGTGAAAGTAGTAGACAAAATCTAATAGCTCTCTTGTTGACAGTTTTAGAAAATATAGTTGCTGTAAGTACGATAGTCAGGAGAAAGAAGCAAACAATACTATTTATAAAGAGACCTACACTCTGTACTTGCGGATTATACCCAAGATCCAAAATGCTATGAGCCCAACCTGATACCCAAGAAATAACAAGCTTACGTAACTCGATGGGCTGCCTCGTCCATTGAGTTGCATACTGTATAGTATCCCATCTTGATAAGACACGGTATAACCAGGGAGAATATAAGCCTATCCCCAGCGCTACAGCCAGCCAAAAACGATATAAATCTTCTCTTGAACGCTGCCGCCTAAAAGTCATCCAAATACCATGAGCGAATAGGTACAGAACGGCAAGTAGTGAACTATATAAAGTAAATGCCAAACTAATTCCGTAGGTTCCCCATAAGATAGATTTCTTATGTTTCGTGGCACTTATCAGCATTGCACTAGAGAGAAGAACGGAAAGCACTAAATAACTATAAGGTTTTGCTTCTTGTGCATATGCAACTTGGATTGGTGAAACTGCAAACAGTGCGGGAGCAATCCCCGAAACTGATAAATCCTCAAATAGCTCCCAGCATAGCCAAGCTAAAGCAGGAAAAGTAAGCAAACTAAAGACAACAGATGCGATTCTAAAAACGGTTGGAGACGGACCAAAGATCAAGGCTATCAGACGCTGAAATGCAAAATACAGCGGCGGATGCTCGATCTGTTCATTAAGTATAAAAATTTGATCCCAGTTTTTTCCCTTAGAAAAGGTCTGAAAATCTTGAAGCTCTTCAGCCGTCATAAAGACGTTTCTGGTCATTATTTCTTGAGTCTCACGCCACCCGTATCCAACAACACGCAGGGTAGGAACAACTTCGTCATACCAGTAAACTTTTTGCCCCAGATTAATCCATCGAATGGAAATACCAAAAATAATCGTTAATATAATAATTGTTGCAATGATTTGTTTTCTTAAAGACATGAAATTGTTCTTGTTTTACTGTACGAATTTATGCGGATCAGTGCAAAGTAATCACAGATGGTTTATCCTGCGCTTTGGCTGATACATATATGCTGTACTTGAAAACTCACAATTTTCATTGAAATGTGACTAGTTTCATATTCCAGACATTGCATCTTATGTTTGAAGAGCATTACAACGAACTGGCTCTAGCTATGGGATCGCAGAACGCATCTGTGCCCTTGAGTTTCCTGCCCCTGGCACCTAAGGATCATTGACCTTGTCAGCTGACCGCTACCTAGACAGTTAGACAGTTGGCTAGAGATAGCTAAGAATAGCACAGTGAAAGCATTTCAAAGTTTCACTAATAGATCAGTGCGATCAGCTGCGTCACTTTACACGTCAGTAATGAACCGGTTGAAGAGCAAAACAACTGATGGAGAGTATTGAAATGACCAAAATGTTTGATTTGACAAGCATGGTAACTTAAGTCTCAATCAGAGCAGGCACAGAGTTTTATCTGACGAATGAATATGCATCTGATAATTTCATTCCGAATATGCGTTTACTCTAAGGGAGCGGTGCAAAAATAAGATACCGAAAGTGCTAACGCTCTTAAAAACGATACCCACTGTTAAATTTCAAAATAGTCAGCTTGCACAACATCTTTTATGTCCAGTAAAGTAAATTCGAATAAAACATTGTCTCCTGCTACAAATGGACCAGTACCCTTCCAAGTAATCTCGATAGGATAAATCTCCTTGTTATAAAAGAAATCATTCACAACCAGAGAAGCATCATCGCGTGTTACCTCAAAATCTAAAGAGCGATATTCAGAATAAAATTCGTAATAAGCTTTGTTTGGTAGCTCAATATAATCCAAGCTTTCCAAAAGCGCACCTAACCCATAGTAAAAATACTTTAAATAGGTGCCGGTATCACTGAACCGGAAGAAAATTGCTTCTGAGTTCAAAATTCTGGAAATTGCCTGTGCATCCTCTCTATTAAAGATTGCAGGAACAGGAGCAGATCCTACATACTGCAGGATGGACCACACATGACCAGATAATTGTATGCTGTAACAGCATGCTCGATTTCTTAACTTTACAGCTCTCCCGTAAACATTCTTCTGATGAAGTCCACAATTTCTTATTTCCCTGAGAGCAAAGCCAACATCATCAATATTAGCTTTCACCAATATCAGGTAATCATTGGAGTTAAGTGCACCTAATCCTTTCCTATCAGGCATAGGCGTTGACTCAAAATCCGACTCGTATCTGCCTAGAATTTTTTTGCCATGCAAGCGATACATTTGTTATCGAAACCCCAGGAGGCGGAGGGTACGGTTCTCTTAAGTAAAATCTAGAAACTCTATGGGCCAGCCGTAGCGATGTACTGGGCCAGTGACCTTTAAAGCAACAGCACCCAAACCAATCTACAGAAGGGCTCTTCTACATTAAACAAGACTTTTCAGAGTTGTTTTAGATAGGGCAGTCCTACTAAAAACAGTACTCTCTAGTGCAAGCAAGAAGAAATGTCAGTGATTTGTTTGGGTGCTGTTTTTGATCCGTCAAGCGATTCTATCGAAATATCTATTGTCAGACCTCCTTTCGCTAGCGGTTCTATCGAGATATCTATTGTTAGACCTCCTTTCGCTGTGGTTATGAGCTTTTCAACTCACGCTCTTAGCTTATTCCTACGGCGCTTAAATATCTCTCCTCTGATACAAACGTTAACGTTGTTATTTGTCACTGGTGCTGCTGTGAATCAGTGAGATATCTCTATGGAAAATCTAATGCCATACTATCAATTCATAAACATGCAGCAATGGCCCTAGTTCTTGCACAAAAAAACGGATGGGATACCCCATCCGTCTACTTGAAAACCTACACTTTCTCAAAAACGAGCCGACTATACCAATTCTCAGAAGTGTGTCTGCAGACCTGCTATCCTCAGCCTTGCCAAAGTCTCATAGATCAAAACTGAGCACTAGTATTTAGTCGTGTTTGCGCTTTGGTTCATAAAACACCGCTTCCATCGGCTTAGAATAAGCAGATGCTAACGTCTTGGGCCGTTCATACAGGCTCGTCAGACCATTACGGCTATAGCCAAACAACTCACCAGCCTGTTTAGAAGATTGGTAAACGGTATCCTTTTGAGGATGAAACGTTGTTTGGTAAAGTGTCTTCTCCAGACCATTGATCGTTGCCAGATTCAGCGGTTCAATCCCGTGAGACGGACGATAGACATAGTCTTCAAAGGATTGCTCCTGCTTAAGCCAAGACTGATCGTTGGTTTGCGGCATGCCATATTGAAGCAGCGATGTGGACTCAAGCTGTGACATTCCCGAACACTGATAGGTCAGTGTCGGATTATCACTGATAAGCTCCATATTCTGTTGCCAGGTTTTTATCAGGCTATTGATATCAAACCCCATAGCTCGCTGATAATGCCACAGCCCTCCTTGCAAAAAGAAAAAGGCTAAATAAAAGTGAGCATTTGCCAGCCACATACGAGGGGTATACCCTGCAGCCAGGCTTGGCTGAGCCTCATAATAGCGTGGCAAAAGTGCCGATTTTAGCTCCAACGTAGGACCATAAAATTCTTCTGGATAGGCCAACGTGTTAAAACCGCAGTAATAGGACGCCGCAAACCCAGCCAGGGCAATGCCAAACAGGGAATACGACAAAATGCCGTCACCTGAAAAGAGAAAAACTCGCTCAACCCACCGAAAGGGAGGAACTAAAATATGCCAGGCACCACCTGCAATCAGCAACACCGCAACATAGATATGGCCACCAACCAAATCTTCTAGAGTGTTGACATTAAACAGATGAGTTTTATAGTCCCAAATAACCCCTGGGTCCAGTGTGGGCTCTGACACCAGCCTAACGGCACCGATATTGGCATCATATAGACCACCAAACGACTGGGCTTTGGCCACTAGCAATAATGCTCCCAAACCCAAAAAGACAAGATGATGCCCCAAAATAAAACCCAGCTGTCGAGCATCCTGCCATTCAAAATGAAACTTTGAGGCATTGCCCGGAGCCATCGCCAAGCTAGCGGGTAGCTTAGAACGATGGAAATAAGCCCCTGCCAACAACACAGCAGCGGCCACAATGTGAATCACACCGATCTGAAACCAAATAGAGGTGTCGCCACCTGGGCCAACACCCCACCCCTGAGTCGCCAGGTGCGGCAACAAAATCAGCCCCTGGGTGTAGAGGGGTTCTGTTGCAGAATAGGTCGCCAGTTCAAACAGGGTAAATGCCCCAGCCCACAGCATGATTAAGGCCGCTTGGGCGACATGGGCCACAATAAATGTGTTCGACAAATCGATAAACCGGGCATTCCCCGCCCACCAGGAATAGGACTCCTGGTTTTTAGTAGAAGCGTACATAGCAATGACTAAAACAATGTTGGTAAACAGGCCCACCCCAAGGGCAGGCCCTTAGGCACTAGACCCTAGCCTAAACCCGTAATAATGTGGTCGAGATAGACATCCATCTCTTGCCCTGCTTCAGTCCCCACTCGCTGAGTCACAACCTCCTTCATTGCCTGTAGTGCTTGAATAGTGGGCTCAATGGGCACACCCAGAGACGAGTAGGTATCCTTTAAACCAGTTAAGATCCGCTCATCTAGAATAGACGGGTCAGCCGCCAGCATGGCATAGGTGGCGTAGCGCAAAAAGTACGTTAAATCCCGCAGACAGGCTGCATAGCGCCGGGTCGGATACATGTTGCCACCAGGAAGCGTAATATCCCCATATAAAAGACTTTTTGCCACAGTTTCGCTCACAATATTGGCAGAACTGGCACCAATTTCAGTAGCGGCTTTAACTCTTACAGCTCCACTTTGAAAATATTGCTTGAGTTTGTCGAGGGCATCTCCCTCGACATAATTGCCTTTCTCATCGGCAGGGTTAATGATGGCCGTAACTGTGTCTTGCATGGCTGTTGTGATTCTCTTAAAGGAAAAAACTATTGTCGAGATTATTCTGGGTCCAAAAGACTTCAACGAGATTGCTCTTAAAAAGCCCGGATCAGCTGATCAAAGTAAGGTCCAGCCAGGGCAGCTTCTTCAGAAGTCAAAAGACTTGTAGCGACGTCTTTTAGACAGCGCATCGCTAACTTTAAATTAGCCAGAGGGACCTGGAGCGAAACATACATATCGCGCATGCCATCTATACCGATATCTTCCAACGGTTTAGCATTACCCGCTAAAACACAGTAGCTCACCAGACGTATGTACCACCCCTGATCGCGCTGGCAAAGGGCTGTTTTTTGCGCATCCCCTTTATTGCTAGGGGTATTGGGGCACTGAGACCAAAACCGCTTGCTACCTTCATCAACAATTTTTTGCTGATTGGCCGCTAGTTTTTGGACAGCGCTAAGACGCAGGCTGCTGTTATTGAAATAGTCTTGAAGCTGAGTTAGCTCAGCACTTCCTGGAAATCGATCAGCGCGGTCAGACTGAGCAATCACTTTGGCTACAATACTCTTCGACAAATCTTCCTCTAAATTGACTTATTTATAGGGTGTGAAATCCTACTCAGCACAAGGCAAGCAGGGAGGCACTGGAGACATTAATCCTGACTTAAGGAAACAAAGGAATTTTGCAGAGGAAAACTTCTTTCCTCTGTTCGGGGTAAACACTAACCGAGCACAGCTGTCATTTCCACAACAGTCAAATGGCCGCCCAATCCGCTGGAATGCCATCCTTCTTGATGTGACTTGACAGAGTTTAGGCGTTAGCGATGTTTATCCGTATAAAATTCGGCCTATCTACTCGAACAGATACGCCATTAATCAGCACCTCTACGTCTTTATCAGATCTGTATAGAGTGAGAACGAGGCGTCAGGGGGTACGGTTTGCTTAAAAACAAACCATTAAGCAATTGACAGAGGTGCTCTATTGCTCGCTCACTCCTAAAACGATAAAAGTCGAGCGCCGCTATTTGAAAGTTTTGTTTATAAACTAAACATATAAGTTTAAATATATTTACCTACGAGTAGAGAATTTTAGCTTTTTAATTGTTTGGATAGATAAGTCGCTAGAATTGGGCTGATTACCCGCCAGGTCTTAGCTTTCAGGCGAAGAGCAGCTAAGAGGGCTCAAATACACCAAATCTTTATTATCGGAAATATATGTAACAACAACAGCACAACTGAGTATTAGATTACACAAACTGTGAGGGCCATCGATAAAAGAGACTCCCATGACTGGACTATATCAAGTGCACCCTAGCTAAATAATATCGACCAATCGCAGAATCTCCTCACAGGTTTCTTCAGGCGTTTTCTCTTGTGTATAGACCGTAAACTTGGCCAGCATTTTGTTAGACGGATGCTTAACAAAATGTTCATTAGTCGCCCGAATATCCGCTGGCAGGTCCCGATTTCGCTCGTTTAGAATACGCAACGACTCATCTAGATCAGGAGACGGCAGTAACAAAACAACATTAGGGTAGCCCGATAAAGCCTGCTGCACCCGCTCAAACAAAACAGGATCATCATAGACAGAGTGGCCTGCCCCAAAGTCAATCACACAGGTTGTATGCTCCGATAGTAGTCTTTCTACCGCATGGGCTTCAAACGGTTTCCAATAGCGAATAATGCCCCAGGCACCCTCTGTTTCACGCTTTTGTTTTGCCAGGGTTTCGTCATAGCCGATCTCGTTATAGTAAGCCCAGCGATGCTCATCCATAGAGTACTGCGGCAGGTTTAGGTGCTTTGCCAACAGCGATCCAACGGTTGATTTGCCAGCACTTTGGGGGCCAATAAGGACAATATCTAAAGGCATATCTAAGAGCTTGATAATGGTAAGCCGTCAAAATGGTTAAGAGCCGTCAGCGATAGGCCCAAAATCAAAACAACAGCGATGGGAGACATCACTGCACCCAACGGAATTAGACACAAAGAGCCTAAGGCCAAGACTGCCCGCATGCTGATTACGGCTTTAGGCAAAGAGCTAGGAGACGCCCACTGTAAAAGAGTTACCCCGATTAGATACAGGGTGATACCCCCACAGAGAACAGTTCGTGCCTCTGCAATAAAGGTATGGCCAGCTGCAGCCTCAATGGCAAACTGAATGCCTACACCCGTAGCAACAATGCCCATAAACGCTAGCACATGGCTGTAGCCATAGACATAGGACCGCAGCAGTGCACGTCTGCCGCCCCGCAGTGCTTTGTTAATCGCTGACTCATCCGCCCGTTCAAAATACATCCACCACAGGCTTACGGCGGTTAAAAAGCCCCCCATGCCGGTCAAGACACTGCGCCACTGCCAGTCGGTTTGGGAAACACCTGTGGCCACGGCAACCATGGCTTCGCCTAAAACAATGATGACAAATAACCCAACCCGCTCATCCATATGGGATTTTTGGATGGGAACGTTGCGAATAGTGATGTAGGTAATCGGACCGTTGCTGATTTCTATTAGTAAGGCAACGGCCCACAGCCAAAATCGAGCCGGTTCAGGCACACCGATAGACACCAGCCACAGCACAAACGCTACTGAAAAACTAAGGGTGTAGCGGGCGGTTAGCTCTCGCGACTGGGGGACAAATCGCCAAGCCTGAACATATAAAAAGATAATCACCAACCGCAGCGCCGTGTAGATCTCGGAAAACTCAGAATCAAAACACTACAGCGCATCTTCAATGGTCAGGGCCATCACCACCAGACCAAACATCACCCCCAGCATGACTAACCGATAGGGTCCATCGTCAATGTCAAACTGGTCTGCATAATAACTAAAGT
Source organism: Leptolyngbyaceae cyanobacterium (assembly GCA_050043105.1). GTDB lineage: Bacteria > Cyanobacteriota > Cyanobacteriia > Phormidesmidales > Phormidesmidaceae > Leptothoe. Next base: position 29,955 of record JBHJIV010000292.1, read on the forward strand.
CAATCCAGAGCCACCAAACGGGGATAAACAGGGCGGCAAACCCAGCAATGCTGACCCAGGTGAGATCACTGTGGAGTAAGTGGGCAAGCTGTGCGATCGCAAATACAAACACCAGGTCAAAAAACAGCTCTAGCCAGGTGGCATGACGTTCACGCCCTTTACCCAGATGCAGTCGCAGTGGATGAAACCGTTGATGGGCCATTGGCATAGTCAGGAGTAGGGTCACTGCTAAAAATACACCAGTTAGCCACCCCTTAAGTGCGAACTCGGCTTGCAGATATTACCCCTGTATTAAGCTATGGCTGATAGGCATTCAAGAAAAAGCGAATAACGTCATTCACATGGTGGTCAATTTGTTCAGCGCTGTAGGGTTGGCCAATATCTAGCAACGCCTGGCGCTGAAATTCGCCCAAGGCCAAACTAAAAAACTGCATAGATGAAGCTTCTGGATCCGTGAGCTGCAGGG
>JBHJIV010000293.1:0-18984 GCA_050043105.1 Leptolyngbyaceae cyanobacterium
GAAGAGCAGACTGCCGTTATCATCTAAATCAGATTGGGATGGCAACACAGAGTACCCATAATCAATACAGGCCAAAGCCAAAGGATAATCCATACGAAAGGTGATGCGGCGAATAAAACGCAGAGACTTAGTAGGATGCCAGCCGGAGGATGCACCGCTCAGCAAACTCTTGGTGCCTGCAGGCTGTACCGTGGTGCAGCGATTGGGACGATGGATACCGTGGCGATCGCAATAATCCCAAACGGTCTCATGGACCATGGTCTTCCAGCGACTGAGATACGCTTGCTCCTGTGCCTTAAACTCTAACCCCTGCATCGTATCTGGGCGACCGGCTTCCCACCACTTGAGCCAGTCCACACCAAAAGCCCGCACAAAAAAGTCAAACAGCCCAGTAAATGACACACCAACAATGGGGTCCTCCAGCCGTGACTGCTGATAGCGGGGTTCAATAAATTTGTGGTTGAGTAAAACAGCCACTGCGATCGCACCGGCTCGAAACGCATCTTCCTGCTCCTGCAGATTTTTGGGGTCAATCTGATTAAGATGAATTTCTGCCAGATTACAGTGAAAATTTTGACCCAAAATCTCACCACAGGGGTTTAGACCATAGCGCCCTTCACCCTGGGCCCGCCGCTCTGCTTCCCCCGCCCACTGGATGGCACCTTCACCCGAGTAAAACTGCTTACGCACCGCGTTAGTCATCTCTTCTAGCGAGGGCTTGCCATGAAACACCCGAGTATGGTTTGCCATCCGCAGCGCGTCCCGTTCTGGATCGATCCGCCAGTTACCCTCGCTGTCCTGCTGCCACAGATTGTCCTTAGCCGCTGCCGCTAGCTCATCGCTGCTGTCAAACTGACGCATACCGGCCGACCGCCGAATATTGCCAGCCACCACACAGGCGGCCGCTTCATCAATTAGCAAACAGCATTCCACAGAGTTGAGCTTACGCCCAATCGCCTTGTTTAGAATGGTGGCACAGCGGTTGTACAGCCCAGGCAGCTTCACCGGGTTGGCCATACCGCCAAAGCCCTTGAGCTTTTCTCCAGCGGGTCGGACATCGCTGAGGTTAACAACGATATCCACATCCCCAGTAAATGAGTTCTGGCTGGAGAGTTCCAAAATTTTCTGATACGACATCACCCAGCCGTTACGGCTGTCACCGACGCGAATCTCGACACGATTGCCATCGACTGTTACTCGGGTGTCTTCTTGACGTTGATCTGCAGGTGTCTTGCCGACATCACTCACCATCGTCACATTGAGACAGTTACGAATCACCGGCAGCTGGTCGATATACTTAGGTTCCAATACCGCCCCGGTACCACAGCCCATCATGGCCAGGTCCATCATCAAACCAAAGGCTCGCCAGTCCACTACATTTGTGCTGGTACAGTTGTAGGCTCCAGAGAAGTTTTTCTGCTGCTTACTCCACTCGGTCCCCCCGACCCAGAGCCAACGACCTGACGGTAGCGCCTTTAGCTCTCGCTGCATCCGCTGCACCAGCGACTTTTCATCAGCCGTCAGCTGACCTAATTCAGTCAACCCCTCTAGGGTGCGATCGCAAACGTCATACCAAGATTCACGCTGTCCGTCATCCAAACGACGGCTGTAGGTACGATAAAACACTGGATAGGCCGCTGGTGCAGTCTCTGGAAAGGGCGTTATTTTACGTAGTCGATCTAACTCTTGAACCATTCGTCTGGACCTTCCTTACGAATCTAGGGATATGAGCGGGTTTCAGGATGAGGCACCTAAAATGCTAAACACGGCATATATAGCGCTGACTATGCCCCTGGCAACCATAAACACTCTAAATGTGCCTCAGCACATGGAAATAAAGACTAACACCCCTACTCAAAAAAATCTAGCGTCTTACTATTAGGACAAACGCTACATATAGCGATCACGCAATAATTTTTTCGTTCCAAGAACCAAATACTAAAAAAATCAGTCAAATTAAACCATCAGCAAACTAACTGACAGGCTGACACAATGACGCGGGGAAGCCATACTGGTGTTATTCAACTATTCGCCAAACCGGAGGGTCCTATATCAGCGGTAAGCTCAGCTTAAACGCTTGATACGTTTGGGTTAGACATAGCGCCTAAGCTCTATCTCTAGAGGGTAAATCCAGATGTATTTTGAAAAATGGTCAAGTTCGTAAATTTACTGTTTAGATTGACCAATGTGCTGCGAAACCGGTTCACCATAACCAAGCTGGCCATATAGTAGTGAACAGTTATAAACGCTTCAATAAGCGCTAGTCGCATACGTGCGGTAGCTCTTGGTGCATGTGATAATTCCCTGTCTTAAAGTGGCTGATTCTTTCTAAAGGGTTGCCACGGTTAGTGTTATATCCCTGTAGCATTACTGTGAAGCTATCAATTGCCCTTGAGCCATTCAGTAGTGTTGTCCTCTCCATATACAGAGACAGTGCAGCGGCCATGTGATTTCACCATTGCAATTTGTACCTATGATGGTGCTCAACGTATTCCAGCTGTGCTAGACCGGCTACGGCAGCAGCTTGATGCCCATCAGCTAAATTGGGAAGTGTTTGTCATTGACAACAACAGCCGCGACGCAACCGCAGCCGTTGTTCGGCAATATCAGCAAGATTGGCCCACCGAAATTCCCCTCAGATATTTCTTTGAAGGTCGTCAGGGCGCCGCCTATGCTCGTCAGCTAGCGATGGAAAAATCGCAAAGTGAGCTGGTGGGGTTTTTAGATGATGATAATTTGCCCGCCGACAATTGGGTGGCCGCTGCCTATAAGTTTGGTCAAGAGCATCCCCAGGTTGGTGCTTACGGTAGCCAAATCCACGGCCAGTTTGAAGGAGAGGTGCCCGATGACTTTGATCGGATTCAATCCTTTTTTGCACTCACCCAGCGGGGTGATAAGGCCCATCTTTATAAGCCTCGTCTGCGGGTATTGCCACCCTCAGCCGGTATCGTTGTACGCCGTAAAGCTTGGTTAAATAACGTCCCTAAGCAGCTAATCCTAACCGGGCGTCATGATGAACAGATGTTAACAGGGGAAGATTTAGAGGCGATTGCCCATATCCGCAAAGGTAACTGGGAAATTTGGCACAACCCAGACATGAAGGTTTGGCACCAAATTCCCGCTCGTCGGCTGCAGCGAAGCTATTTGTTATCGTTTTTTAGGGGCATTGGTCTCAGCCGTCATGTGACCCGCATGCTCAACATGCAACCCTGGCAGCGACCTTTTATGTTCTGGGTCTATCTGATGAGCGATTTATTTAAAGCGCTACATCATATGGTGGCCTATCGAACTCTGCTCAAAACCGAGGTGGTACCCGCCTGTGAGCTAGAGTTCTATGTTTACAGTCTAATTAGCCCGCTCTATATCTGGCGCTTATTATTGCTTAGGTTTATAAAGAAGAAATCTTAAAATCTTAATCAATTCAACTATTTTGGGAATATAGAACGTTGGGGGCTAGCTTAGGGCTCCTGCAGGTTTTGTTAATAAATACCTATGGCCGCTGTCAGTGCTGCGCTCATATTGCCAGTTCGTAATCGAAAAGCCTATACATTGGCGATTTTGCATCAGCTAAAGATGCAAATTGCCCAGTGTTCGGCTGAGCAGGTTATCCACATTGTGGTGGTGGATGACGGATCCACTGATGGCACACCTGAATTGATTGAGCAAGCCTTTGCAGATGTACATTTATTACCGGGCGATGGCAACCTCTGGTGGACGGGTGCGATCGCACACGGTATGCAATACAGTCACCAGCAGCTCCAAACCGACTACATTGTTTGGCTAAACGACGACATCACACTATCAGACGACTTTATTGCCCAACTGCTGACGCTGTGTCAAAACAGCCTGCAGCAAAAAATCATCACAGGCGGCATCGTTTGCGATCAGTCCCATCCCGACTGGATCGTTTTTGGTGGCGTCATTGCCAGTCAACCAATCAACAGTCTGCAGCAGTTTGACCAGACTTCATCGATAAAGGTTGACACCTTAAACGGCAATATTGCCGTTATGCCGACTCAGCTCATTACCGACATCGGCTTACCCAACGCCACCCGATTTCGTCATTACGGAGGCGACTACGAATATATTTGTCGAGCCAAAGAAGCCGGCTATGACATAAAACTCTCTAACCAACTCAAAGCGAGTACCGACTGGCAACCCAGCGATGTGATCCGTTACATGCCGCTCTGGATTCAGTGGTACATCAGTCGTACCCTTGCAGACAAATATGCGATTCTCAGCAGTTTGACCAATCGAAAATCACCCCACAATGTTGAACATATGGTCAACAGCATTCATCGACAGTCCAATCAGGTACCTCGCTGGACCTACAGTCTTTTCCATGCCAAAAAACTCATCAAACTAATTGGTAGCGAGTTCATTCCAACATCAGTCCGTCGTGAACAGGTTGAAACCTATTTCAAAAAAAATAATGTTCCCAAAGACGTTGTTCAGTCCGTCTTAGGCAGCTGACCCTATGAAAGTACTTCATCTCAGCACCTCAGATATTAACGGGGGAGCCGCGCGAGGCACCTACTGGACCCATACAGCACTTAAGCGAGCCGGAGTTGATTCCCACATGCTCGTCGCTGAAAAATATAGTAGCGACGACACCGTTACTGGCCCAAACGGCATTACTGGCGGGCAAAAAATACTAAACGGTATCCGACAAACCGTTGAGTACTGGCCTCTTAAACGCTACCCCAAGAAAGCACCCGGTCTATTTTCCCCCGCCATTTATCCCAATCCCGTCATTAAAAAAATCCAGCAGCTCAATCCAGACATTATCAATTTGCACTGGGTAGGGTTAGGACTGCTCCGCCCCGAACAGTTAACCACATTTACCCAGCCCATCGTCTGGACCTTGCGAGACATGTGGAGTTTTACAGGCGGCTGCTGCTACACCGCAGGCTGTACCCGTTATCAACAGCAGTGCGGCAGTTGCCCGATGCTGGGCTCCGACCAAGAAAATGACTTATCTAAAAAAATTTGGCAGCGTAAACACCGGGCCTGGCAAAACCTTAACCTCACCCTGGTACCCATCAGTCAGTGGCTAGCTGACTGTGCCAGTAAAAGTTCTCTACTCAATCAGTATCCAGCACAGGTTATTCCCAATGCTGTAGATATTGATATTTTCCGCCCCATTGATAAAAAAGTTGCCCGCGATATTCTGCAGCTACCCCAACACGAAAAACTAATTCTCTTTGGTGCCTTGAGCGCCACCACTGATAAACGCAAAGGGTTTAATCACCTAGTGGCCGCCCTTAGACACCTTGAGACCGATAGTAACTTACCCTTGAGAGCCGTCATTTTTGGAGCCGATAAGGCAGCAATGGAATCAGCGATTCCCTACACCGCTTTGGGACGCCTAAACGACGACATCACACTGGCACTAGCTTATGCTGCGGCTGACGTCATGGTAGTCCCCTCAACCCAAGAAGCCTTTGGCAAAACCGCTATCGAGGCAATGGCCTGCGGTACTCCCGTCGTCTCTTTTGACACCACAGGTTTACAGGATATCGTAGAGCACCGTGTTAATGGCTACAGAGCTGAATGCTTTAGCGCTAGGGATTTAGCTCACGGAATCCTATGGACTGTTGAAGACGAAAGTCGCCAGGACCAGCTATCTCAACAATCACGTCATAAGGTCAAAACTCATTTTTCCTTTGAGATACAGGCTCAGCAATACATAAATCTATATCAAAAGCTAATAGAGCGATCGCAATAGGCTCTTCACATCTGTATTGAATCCCATCAGACTGACACATCTCAGCGTTTATTCCAAAACCTCTAACATATATGGATATTCAACAAACTAATCAAACATTTTCAGCCTCACCTATCTTTATCGTTGGCTGTGCACGCTCTGGCACCACGCTATTACAGAGTCTTTTAGCAAGTCATCGTGATATTGGGTCATTTCCAGAGTCAAAATTTTTTGTAGATCTAGTATGGATGCCAGAAGAGCGATCGCGTCGCTATGCCTTAGGACTAGTGTCAAAAGAATTACGGACTACCCTAGAAACGTTTTTAGACGAAGTTGGTCACCCAGAACTCAAGCGTGAGCTCCCAACTCTACCTCTAATAAATTTGTATGTCCGCAGCTTTAGGAAAATCCTGAATAAGTTAACTGAGCTACAGGGAAAATCCATCTGGCTAGAAAAAACACCCGAACATTTGCATCGCTTAAAGTACATCGAAGCATACATGCCAGACGCAAGAATTATCCACATAGTAAGAAGTGGCGTCGATGTTATTGCTTCGATATACGATCTAGCTCAACGCCACCCTAATCACTGGGGACGTACCTTCAAATCTGTCAATGATTGCGCCAAACGATGGGCTGATGATATCGCTATCACTCATCAGTACTTAGACAGGCACAACCATACATTGGTTCAATACGAGAAATTAGTCGAAAATCCGACAGAGGAAATTGACAGATTATGTCGTTTTGTCGGCGTTCCATTCGATCCTGATATGCTTATTGGCTATCAGAACACATCCAATCAGCTTGTTCGTTCCCGTGAAACCTGGAAAGCTGGAACTCAAAAAGCGATACAAAACCATAAATCCAAAAAGTTTTTATCTGTCTTTACTTCTGAACAGCAAGCTCACGTGATGCAGATTGTAGAAAATATTCAATTACCTACCCTAAAGACCTCATATCCTTCAAAAGCACTCACTTGATATCCAACCTCATACGGTAGTGTCGGTAAACCGAACATTTAATGGATGTTTTTAACCATTGAAAAATCATCTCTTAATTCAAAAAATGGTTGGTAGTATTTCGTAAAATCACTCAGGCATAAGGCAAGGGACTTAACTATGACAACGGTTCTGGAACAGGGCAATATCAGTATCCATACTGAGAATATTTTTCCCATCATCAAGAAATGGCTCTATTCCGACCATGAAATATTTTTGCGAGAGCTAATTTCTAACGCGGTCGACGCTATCAGCAAGCTGAATATGGTGTCCCGCAGTTCTGACTTCACTGGAGAAGTGGGTGAACCAGAAATTATCATCACTATCGATAAAGATGCCAAAACCCTTAGCGTTAGCGATAGCGGCATCGGCATGACAGCTGATGAGGTCAAGAAGTATATCAACCAAGTAGCCTTCTCAAGTGCCGAAGAGTTTGTATCAAAGTATGAGGAAAACAACGACCAGCAGATCAATGGTCACTTTGGCCTTGGCTTCTATTCCTCTTTTATGGTGTCTGACCGTGTAGAAATCGACACCCTGTCGTACCAAAATGACGCTACAGCTGTCCATTGGAGCTGCGACGGCACAACGTCTTTTGAACTCACTGATTCAGAACGAACTGAGCGTGGTACCACCATTACCCTTCACCTGATGGAGGAAGAAGTTGAGTATCTTGAACAATCTCGTGTACAGCAACTCATCAAGACTTACTGTGACTTTATGCCCGTCCCCATCAAGCTTGATGGAGAAGTTGCCAACAAACAGAATGCTCTTTGGAAGCAGTCTCCCAGTGAACTGAGTGATGATGACTACCTGGAGCTTTATCGTTACCTATACCCCTTCCAGGAAGACCCACTTCTATGGGTGCATCTAAATACAGACTATCCCTTTGTAGTTAATGGGATTCTCTATTTCCCAAAATTAAAGCCCGATGTAGATGTAACCAAAGGGCAGATTAAGCAGTTCTGCAATCAAGTTTTTGTCAGCGATAATTGCGAAGAAATTATTCCTCAGTTTTTGCTTCCCCTACGCGGTGTTGTTGATAGCAGCGACATTCCGCTAAACGTATCCCGCAGCTTCCTACAAAACGATCGGACTGTTCGACGCATTGCCGACTACATCGCTAAAAAGGTCGGTGATCGCCTCAAGGAGCTATATCGTACTGACAAAGCCAAGTACATTGAATGCTGGCAAGACCTTGGAACCTTTGTTAAATTCGGCTCCCTGAATAACGATAAGTTCAAACAGCAAATTGCTGATTTTTTGATCTTCCGCACTACAGCGCAATTAGCAAAAAGCGAGACCCCTACGGTAGAAGTACAAGCCGCAGACGATGATGTTTGGCAGGCCGCCGATGGGGAAACCTCAGCAGCCGTTGATGCTAGTAGCAATGCTTACACAACGCTAAAAGAATACTTAGAGCGCAACAAAGAAAAGCACGAAAACCGTGTTTTCTATGCCACTGATGAAGTTTCTCAGGCTACTTATATCGATTTACACAAACGTCAGGGGTTAGAGGTTCTGTACCTAGACTCATTTATTGACACTCACTTTGTGCCATTTCTGGAGCGGGAATACTCTGATGTCAAATTTTCCCGAGTCGACTCTGATTTGGATAATACGCTGATTGACGAGTCGGCAAGTGGTGAGATTGTTGACCCAACCACCAACAAAACAAAAGGTGAACGTGTCAAAGAACTGTTTGAGCAGGCATTAAATAAGCCGAAGGTGACAATTCGCACTGATGCACTAAAAGCAGATGATGCACAGACATCTCCGCCCGCCATCGTGCTGCTACCTGAAGAAATGCGCCGTATGCAAGAAATGATGGCCATGATGCAGCAGCAAACGGCACAGTTCCCTGAGGAGCACACGTTACTGGTAAATACAGCCCATCCACTGATTCAGAATTTACTGGATATGAATCAGGGCACAATTGTGCAAACAGATGGGGGGCAATCGCCGTCAGCAACTATGGCCAATATGATTTGCCAACATGTCTATGACCTGGCTCTAATGGCTCAGAAAGGATTTGATGCCGATGGGATGAAGTCCTTTGTGGAACGTTCAAATAGTTTGCTTACAGGTCTAACCAAGTCGTAAAGACTTGCCTGAAATTCAGAGCAAATAGCCTCAAAAATCCATAATTCTGAAGATTTTTTTGGGCTGCTTGCTCTGAGATCTTTCCACTAACCTTCCAAAGATATAAGGGGCAACCCCTTTTTTGGGGTTGCCTTACGTAAGGCAATCATGTAAGCATTAAGGACTGTAATCAAAGGACTGTACTATGAGTCGCCGATGTGATTTAACCAATAAGAAGGCTAACAATGCCTTTGCTGTTTCCCACTCTCACCGACGTACAAAGCGTCTACAGCATGCCAACCTGCAAGACAAGCGCGTCTGGTGGCCTACTGGTAAACGTTGGGTAAAGTTACGCTTGTCTACAAAAGCGATTAAAACCCTTGAGAAAAAAGGAATTGAGGCAATGGCTCGTGACGCAGGCATTGACTTGAGCAAGTATTAGAGTATCCCTAGTTTTTGAAAAGCCCTGCTTATTTTTTTGGGTTAATCAAGTTCTATTGACTTTGAAGTTTTGGTACATATACAGATAAAACCTCTGGGCTGTTTGGCTGGAGGTTTTAGTGTATGTGATAGCGATAAAAACCTATGAAGTTCCTGTAGATGGGACAACAGACACTAATCTAACAACAGACTGATATTCTGTTTTGACAATTGCCTGATCGCTTTGCCACAAGGAATGGGTAAATTTTCAATTGAATGCTAAGGCAACATTCTGATTACGAATTTTGCGTAATTGAGGATTTATAGTCGGCAGGTCTACTATGGGGCACATAGGGCTAGTAATTTTTGATATTCCCTAGAGTTTCCGTTACTTAGTCTTCGTTACCTGCAGATACATGACCACGGTGGTGCTAGCCGCACCAAAATTTACCGCTTGTTTTTAGAAGTCAGCGATGTCTACCCAAAAACGCTCTCGAGTTTCTAATCGTCGTCGTGGCTCATTGAGCCAGTTTAGACAGTTGCCAAAGCACTTTATGGCTTGGCTGTTACGCCTAGTGTTCATTAGTGGGCGTTTTAGCCGCGCTAGTCAGGCTGGTTTTGTATTGCCGACAACGGTTTTACTCATTCTGGTCCTTTCACTGACTGTTGGGGGCCTAAGTTTCCGGTCCTTTAGCAGGGTTAGTCAAACCATTGCCTATCGAGAGCAACAGCAAATTGATAATTTTGCTGTGCCAGCGGTTGACAGAGCTAAATCTAAGATTGAGTACTTATTTACTCAAGACAGAGACATCGTTGACAAAAGACCTCCGTCGAGCGCTGACCTAATTACTGCTTTGTTGGCTGAATCGGCTAGCTGGGGTGATGCAGACCATGCGGACCAGGATCCTTACACCCTACCTGATGAAACCCAGCTAGACATTACGGGTGATACTCAGCCCGATCCAGCGTGGAGTTTTCAGGCAGACGGCACTACGGTGGTTTATTCGCTCCTGACATCCCACGAAGCCAGAGATCCGGATACTGGTGCGGTTCTTACAGATGCAGATGGTCGCGATCTGAATTTGTCTTCCAACCAGACAGGAGAAAAAGCAAACAAGCTTGTTACTCGTAACGGCCCTATTAACACCCAAAGGACTGCGGCAGGTTGTCCAGTGACAGCGTTAGCGGGTGATGGCTGGCAAGATGCTGGTGGAAATCTGCAGAAAAATTTTCAGGTCAATATTCTTTCCATATCAAACCCCGATAGTCCCAGTCGTACGGTTAGTTCAGCCGAATATCAGCAAGTTCGCAGTTCGCCAAAGGGTAACAAGTACGGCGCATGGTTCCGATATGACCTGGAAGTCTTTCCTGGTGCAGCATTTCGTTGGAATGGTGCTATGCACTCAGAATCCAACTTTATTGCCAGTGATAACCTTAGAGCCTATCTAGTTAGTGCTCCCGACTCATGCGTTTTCAGTGCTCCCGACTCGGAAATTACAATTACCGAGAGCGCTGATATCGATGGTGACGGTATTCCTGATGGATTTAAAGGACATCTTGTTGCAGGTGCCTCCGGGGATGATACATTTCGTGCAAATGGCGTGAATTTTCATAGTTTTGATGGCACTAACGCTCAGCAAGGCGTGAATTTCAAGCCAAATGACGATTCTGTAAACGAGGGTGGAGCGGACCTAACAGATGTTGCCGTAGACCCAGTTGCTATCTTTACTGAAGACCGATCAGTAAATCTAAGAGCACCCGGTGGTGGTTCTTGGACGCCTGTAGATGGCAGTAGCGGAACTGAATACTTAAATAGAGTTAGTAACGTATCTGATTCTGCTCGTCCTTTTTTAGACGATGGCTATCGTGCCGATAACCGTTATGGTCCTAAGCCGGTTTACGATGCCCTTAACAGTTTAAATAGAGCCAATAGTGCGACAGACAATGTTGGCCCCAATACGATTGGTGATGTCATTGACGATAACCCTATCCTGGCTGACGATAATCCTGCTGAGCAGGAATATGGCCTGGATGGTTACTGGGAGCGACGCTCCACTGCACAAGGTTTACGGGTTGTAGTTGGGCAGCGTTTAGAGCTAGGTAACCAGTTTGGTTGGCAAGCCGATGACCCACTCTATCCACCGACGGCTGTTGCAAACTTTGGTGGCAGTGTAGATACAGAAAAAGGTCCCGCTGAGGCAAAGCAGCAGAGATCGCTTCGCGACAATTTATCTGCTGTGCAAGGCATGGTTGTCTATCATTACACCCATCAGACTGGTCAGAGTCCATATATCTGTATGGCTTCGACAGTGCATCCTGGAACAGACGAAAGTCTGATCAATAGTCGTACATTTGCAAACTATCCATCGGGTGCCCGCAAACGAATTGACTTTTTTACGGGTCAAGGGACGAACGGCTGGGAGTTTGACTTTGACACTCTTGATAGTGATGGTGACGGCAGTATTGAGGATGAGTTTGATAGCGGCGCGCCTATGGGACAGGCACTGCGAAATTTGGCCTATTTCGCGGGTGACCCAGCGGGTGGAGCACCTTCATTTCCTCCGGTTCAAGGTCAGGCTGGTCAGGCAGATGAGTTTGTTCATCCGTACCCATATTTATCAATGTGGGGAGATTTCTCGATTCTGCGACGCATTTTTGCAGAATATCTAGATGGTGGATTAAATGTGCCCTATGCAAATCTGAGCCCTGCTGACAAATCAACGTTACATAGTACAGCCTGTACTGTAGGGATGCTGGCTCGAAATATTGAGGATTTGAGAGCTGAATTTGAGGCCATTGTTGATGCTAGAGGCGCTGATATTGCGGCGGCTGTTACGGGCAACGCTGACCCTGGTCGCACCTTTGATGATTGGCTACCGCTCTTTGCGACTCTCACTGCCGATGAAAGAGAGATAGTTGAGCTTTATCGACAGGTACAGCGCGATCGCATTTTTGGCTTTATTCCTACTGATGCATTGTCATTGGTTGACAATAACCATCGCTTGCCAGTTGCAGTAGGTGCCGCCGTCGCCGGAACTGATCTAACGCTAACCTGTGACCCAGCCATAGAGTTTCCTGCAACCTACACAGTGGGTGGGGCTGTTATTACTGAAGAACAGCGTCAAGCTTTAGCCTTTGGCCTGTGCGCGCTTTCAGTTCCTGATGAGTCTGCTCGACCTGCGTTTCCAGCATTGCATTATGTCTTACCGAGCTACACGCACTCTCATCTTGGTGCCACTGCAGGTGTAGACACAATTGCAATAGATTTAACAGCGGCGAGTCCTGAAGTTGAGTTTATTAATGAGCAGCCAGATACTGAAGAATATATTTCTGAGAAAACAGACCCAGCTTCAGTTGAACCTGTTTACATTGCAGATGGGACTGTAAAGATCAACGACGCAGTAGTGTACGAAGCGATTGATACTACTCAGATAGCACTTGCTCCTAGAGCCAACATCGCTAACTTCAGACAGCCTTACACTGCTGCTGCCGCTGGTCTCGCTACTCGTGATGACTTGCAGAGAAGTACGATTTTAGACGGTGCAACTGCCTATGACCTGACTTTTCTAGATAAAGCCATGATGGATGGGCGAGAGCTGCTAAGCGTTCGTGTTCTCGACTTAGACATCAATAAGCTCACACTTATTGATCCTGCGGATGCAAGAACCTCCTTTACTGTTGGTGCCAATGAGATTGCCTGGATTCCTGAGGCTGATGGCATCTTCTATGCCGCTCGTGAAGACGCGGTCAGGGAAGACAATATTGTCCGCCCTCAACAAGCTGACTGGGCCACCTGTCAAATCTTCACAAACCTGGTGAATAATGCTCAGAACTGCCCCATGGTGGTTGCATTTGATGCCACGGCTCCACAGACAGCCAATCAGGTCGGAACGTTTGACCCACCTCTGGCCGATAATCGAATCAGCCCGAAACCGGTGGATATGTATGCTGACCCTGACCGGCGTCCACACGGTTTTCGATTGATTAACGGTGCTACGCTTAACCGTTCGGCAGACGATAGAGCCTCTGGTCTTACCTTTGTTAGTGACAATCCAGCCTATATTTACGGCAATTTCAACCTGCACCAAGATGCTGCGGGCAATATCCTAGAGGAGTTTCAGGCTCCTGACCTTTTGGGTATAGATTTTGCCACAGAGGGTAATGAAGGTAATGCATTCAATCGGTTTTACAACAGACAGAGGGCAAATTTAGACACTCGGTTCGCCCGAGGTGGTGAGGACTTGTGGAGACCGTCTGAGATCTTTGCTGACGCGGTTACTATCTTGTCTGACAGTTTCCGTGATGGTTGGGTTGAAGATGCGTATTTATTCGAAAACGATGGTGATGTCACCATTGCAGCCGTGCCATCTTCCTATCTAAATGCAAATCGTCCAGTCATCAATGCAACTAAGCAGGAAGATGATTGGCAACGTGAAGACTTTCAATTGACTTCAGACACAACCAATACGGACTTACCGATTCGTATTGACCGTAACGGCTTACTTGCTAAAGCCCGCACCGAGGCTGATGTAAATAGCGACTTTGGAGTGTTTCCAAACGACTTTACCGGGAGACACATTTCATTTGACGACAACAACCTGTTTGCCCGACGTCAAGAGAATCAGATTCCTGCAACCGATACCACCCGAGTTAACGCTCTGCTGATCGCAGGGATTGTGCCTCTTCGTTCAGGACAAAACTATGGTGGATTACACAACTTCCCGCGCCTGCTGGAATACTGGGATGACAAATCTTTGATTATTTCAGGTGGTTTCTTCCAGTTAAATTTTAGTACTCATGCCACTGCTCCATTTGACCAAGATGCCTGGGAGCCGGGTACTGTACCGATTAGTGTGGGTGGAGTACCCGTCAAAAACGCCTTTTATGGTGCCGCTCGACGGATTTGGGGATACGACGTTGGTTTTCAATACACAAGCGTTGCCCCGATTGCGAGACGTTTTGTTAGCTTTGGTAGACCCAGAAGTGAGTTTTACAGAGAGCTCCCTCTGGACGATCCGTATGTTGACAATCTCTGTAAAGCCGCAGACGCTGGCAACACCCCAGTAGTCGCAAATGCAGCCGGTAATTCTGTATGCCAATAGGGAGTTGAAATATGTTTTCGAAAATTCGGCAATCGGGATTATCACAGATTAAAAGGTCACGAGTTTTCCCAACTTTTGGCTCAGATGCTGGTCTCACGCTTATTGAAGGGCTTGTGGCGGTTGCCGTAATTGGCATTTCAATTGCAGTGATGTCACCGATGGTGGTGCTTGCTGTGGCAACTAGGGTTCAAAACCAGCGAGCCGAGCAGGCCTTTCAAATTGCTCAAGCAGAAGTTGACCGGATCAAATTAATCGTCGAAAGAGGAGGAAATTACGACCTCAATATTGCGCTGACACCTGCAGCCGTTAAGAGCACACCCGACTTTAATGCTGCACCAGGTCCGGTACCTGCACCGACAGACATTGCAGCTGATTATTCAGTCACATCTGCTTCGGCAAGGGGAATTGATGTCGATAACAATGGTGATAATGATTTTGCGGTTCAAATTTTTAGAACTGAAGGTAGCACCATTGGCACTAGACCAATCGCTTTTGACTTAGGCGTTAGAGTTTATCGAGCTGATGTAGTTCGTCCTGGTAACGCTCTAGAAGTAGACCAAGCTTCACTGCGTATGACCAGTGGCCAGGGGCAGTCGAATACAAACCCTATCGCTGTCTTGTATACCAGCGTCATTAAGAGTGATACTGAGCGCTCCCTCTGCGACTATTACAACTTTATTAACGACGCTAACGGCACGACTGTTCCTACACCATCTGAGTGTTGATACCTTACTTTTTGAAAACACATATGGCTAATTATCGGTCTAAAACTTGGCTGTATCGATGGTTGTTGCAAACACGACAGCACAAGACTTCTGGGTTTACGCTAACAGAAGTTTTAATCTCAATGGTGGTTGCAGGAATCGTGATTTCGGGGCTGTTATATTTAGTTGTAGAGTTGCTCAGGATAGACCGTCGAGAAATTGCGCTCGAACAAGTCCAGCGCGACATGCAGCGATCAATAGACTATATAGCCGATGATTTAAGGGAAGCTGTGTATGTCTATCCTAGTCCGGCAACTATTACCACTGAAATTGAGGCTCTGGATGCGGAAATAGCCAATGGAGCTGTTCCAGTTTTGGCATTTTGGCGTCCTGACCCGGTTGAGGCTACACTACCTGCCGATTGCTCAACCGAAGGGAGTGCTGATGACGAAACTACTTGCGAATTACTTAAAACTCGCGGAGCTACTTACTCTTTAGTAGTCTATTATCAGGAGCCAAGGGATGCAGCTTCTGCTTGGGAAGGGGACACCACAATCAGACGCTATGAGCTGTCTCAGTATCCTGCTCTAGACACTGCAACAGGTGCAGCCAGATATGTTGTTGCGGCAGGTTACGATGATCCGATTAATGAAAATGGCTCCAATTTTGAAGCATGGGAGCCAAGTGCTACGCCAACGGCTGATACGAATAAGAAGGTTTTAGTAGATTATGTAGACGATATCGATCTGGCTGCTGCCCCAGCCGATGCCGTTGACTGCAGAGACTTGGTGTTTAGTTTAAACAGTCCGCTCACGGGTGAAACGGATGTTAACGCTGATGACTACAACTATGTGCTCGCACCAGCCGATGCAACCGATGAAACAGGTTTTTTCGCTTGCATAAGGGAGCCTGAAGCTGTGGGGCTATTTAGAGCAACTCAGGATATATATCTCTTTTTACGAGGGGATACCTCTGCTGCGGGCAACGCTTTGCTACCAGCTGGGGAAGGTAGTCGTTTTCCTGTATTACAAACCCAAGTCAAATTAGGTGGCGTTATTGACAGAGATGGTGAATAGTTTATCCAAACCTACATTATGAAGCGATTTAGAGTACGCAAAGCGATCTCCCCAACGGCGGGTTTCACCATACTTGAGTTATTAGTCATCATCATTATGGTGGGTATTTTAGCTGCCATTGCGGGTCCTGGCTGGTTAAGCTACATGAATCGACAGCGCGTTAGCCGCGCCCGTAGTGATTTGGCTCAAATTATCCAAGCTGCTCAGTCTGAAGCACAGCAGCGAAATGCCACACGGGTAATCCGTTTCCCAGCTGCCCCTGGAGTAGAAGGTGGACCAAGTGTACAGGTCAACTCCACCACTGGCGTCACAACCGGAGCCACCCTCTCCGTTGGAGGCGAGCAGAATGGCAGTATCAGGTTGATTTCAAACAGGCAGGAGTTTGAATTTAACTATAAGGGTGAAGCAAATCAGGACGAGGTTCCCTACATAGTATCTGTAACATCAGAGTTTACTAACACTCCGAGATGTATCATTGTGCCAACCTTGTTAGGTGGCATTGTGCAAGCTGACGGTCCCGATTGTGACGTAGCTCGGTTCTAGTTAGTTAGCTGAGGCTCAGCATTTTCTTAGCTCAACAACTAATAGGAGTTATTAGCCCCCATTAGAAGCTTTATCACGATACTTCTGGGAATTTTAGAAGTGTTGTTGATTCTTGCTGATGACTGTATGGGTGCCGCTAAAAAGAACAAACTACAGTCAGGATTTACTATTCTTGAAGTATTGATCGCATTAGGTACACTTAGTATTTTGACAGCGGTTTTACTCCCGAGTTGGAATCGCTTTCTAGAAAAATGGCGCGTAGCTGAGGCTCAGAGTCAGATCTATGCAGCACTTCGTACAACTCAAAATACAGCTTTGAAAAACAGAACCGTTTGGCAGTTTAGTATTCGCGAAACTCCAAGTGGAAAAATAGAGTGGGCAATTCATCCCCAAAAAGAAAACCCCGCTGCATGGCAATCTTTAGGCAGCCATAGTTTGAATATTGACCCGGCTGACACGACACTTCATCAAAAAAACAGCGCTTACTATATAAAGTTTGACTTTAAGGGTCGTCTGGCATCGAGCACTCGAACACTGACGCTGACAAGTAGCATTGCACCATCCATTAAGCGTTGCATTATTATGTCAACGGCTTTGGGAACCATGCGTCAATCGCAGGAGCAACCAAAACCAAACTCTCGAGGACGGTATTGTTATTAAAACCGTATTCATTGCTCGAGCAAATACCCATGAATCAAATAAGTAATATTGACAACATTATTTTTGATTTGGGGGGCGTTATTGTCGATTTGGACTATGGTCTGACGATTCGAGCATTGAGTGCGTTGGCAGGTCACGATATTAGCCAGCAGTATAGCCAGCAAAGTCAGGCAGACATATTTTCTAAGTTTGAGGTAGGGGCCATTACAGCGGCTGAGTTTCGTCAAGGGCTAGCTCAATTGTTTGGATTTGAGGCCAGTGACGACGCAATTGATCAGGCTTGGAGTGCGTTAATTCTGGATTTTCCACCGGAGCGGGTGGAACTGATACGGCAAGTTGGCCAGCGAAAGCGAATATTTTTGCTGTCGAACATTAATGAACTGCATCTGGCGACTAGCGATCGCAAGTTTGCTGAGGCCATGGATACCAACATTGGCACTCTAGCCGACCAGTTTGAGCGGGCCTATTATTCACATTTTGTACGCGATCGCAAACCCAATGCCAGTATCTTTCTACGGGTCATTGATGAGAACCAATTAGACCCAACAAAGACGTTGTTCTTAGACGACACTGCCCACAATTTAGTGGGTGCCCAGCAGGTGGGATTGCGGACAATTCACGTTAACCAAACCCACCCTATCGAACGCCTGAATTTGTTGAATTTGTAGCTATTTCAGACGATTTCGCCACCAGAGACAATATAGAATAGTAATCTACCCTTGACGTTGTGTTCTCCTATGGTGAGTCTCACAGATTTTGCCCTGTTTGCCCTATTAGGTATTGGCGCTGGAACCATGGCCGGTATGTTGGGTATCGGCGGCGGCATGATCATTGTGCCTGGCCTATTTTATCTGTTTTCACTGATGGATCTGCCCAGCTACAGTTTGATGCATCTAGCAGCAGGCAGCGCCATGTGTATCATGATTTTTACGTCCGCCTCATCAACGCTATCTCATCATATGAGGGGCGATGTACATTGGGATATTTTTGGTCGGATTATTGCCGCTATCGGCATCGGTGTATTAATTGGCAATTCACTCTCTAATCACTTAGATACCCATTGGCTAGAGATCATTTTTGGAGTGTTTCTCCTGGCGGTATCTATCAAAATCTTGCTGGACTGGAAACCCGCCTTTGAGGAGACAATATCCCCACCATTTAGTCTGGTTAGCATAGTTGGTATGCTTATCGGCTTTAAATCAGGCGTCTTAGGTATTGGTGGTGGAGCCATCAGCGTACCGTTTTTACTCTATTGTGGCTTACCGATGAGCAAGGCCAGCGGTACCTCGGCCTCATTTACGCTACCCATTTCAATTGTAGGTACCCTATCATTTTTGTTGTTTTCCCAAGGATATACTGACATCTCTTGGTCAACAGGCTATGTTTACTGGCCCGCTGTGGCACTGGTGGCTCCATTTACGGTGCTGGGTGCGCCCATCGGTACACGGTTGTCCCATGTGATTTCTCCCCAACAGCTTCGACGCATCTTTGGTCTATTGCTGGTAATAATTGGTCTCAGGATGTTTAGTGGCGGTATTCAGTTTATAGCCTAGTGCAGCGTCAAAGCTTAATTTTAGGGTAAACGGAAGTTAGCTTGCAGCGAGCATCATCGACCTTCATCTGCCAGTCAACCCCACGTTGCCTGTTGTTGATATCGTTCGACCAAGCGGTTGTTTCCGCCCGTAGCGT
>JBHJIV010000294.1:0-17226 GCA_050043105.1 Leptolyngbyaceae cyanobacterium
AGGGCTCTGAGGTGCTCTAACTAGCCATCGACAAGCACAACATCGCGCGGTCGCAAATTATGGAATAGCTATGAGATGCTGTAACCGTCGCAATGGCAATACAGCTGGTAGGTTTCTAGCTGTACAGTGCCAGATGTGGTGGCATTCTTAAAGCTATCAAACCAGTCGTAGACCGGGCCGTAGGTATCGAGCTGCGTTTGCCAGGCGGTTAGGTCGGCCTGCTCTGGCAAAAATACACTCCAAGTACCGCGATATCGATGGCAGTAGAGCTCGACTGGAGTAGCTGGGTGCACCAACAAAACAGCCGGTGTCTGAAAAAACTCAGGATCAGCTCCAGCCGTTAAACTGGGCAACCGCTTAATGGTGGGGTTAATCCGGTCGTCCCAAAAAATAGACTGGTGCTGTGCAAAATTTTGCACATTTCGAGGAAACGCATCGGGCTGTTGGGCTAACAGATCTAAGTAGGTGTCACAGCTGCTAGCAAGCGCGGGATCAACCCAAATCGTTAATGGCTGCCCCGTAAAGTGATAGTGGCTGCGCCACAGCATTAGCAGCTCTTGACCCAGCCCCAACAACGGCACCGGAAATACAACGCAGCGCGACTGAGCCAGGTGCGATCGCAACCGCTCGATTAGCTGATTTTCCTGCTGACGCCGATTGGGATAACGAGCAGCGCCCAGACTACCCTCAATAATCAGCACATCCGGACTGAGACCCCGCAGTGTTGCCAGCGGCAAACCATCCACCAGACGAGTACTGGAAAGAAAACAATCCCCAGTGTAAAAAACTCGATAGCGCTGGCTGCTGCTGGTATAGGTAAGCAGAGTGCAGGCAGCACCCGGTAGATGACCCGCTGGCCACAGTTCCAAAGTCAAACCATCAGCAATCTGAACCGGCACCCGCCAAGCCAGAGAATGGACAGATTGAGTTGAAATTCTGCCCGCTAGCAGAGCCGCTGTCGCCGCTGTCGCATAAATAGGAACATCAGGCCAGCGCTGCTTTAACAGCTCTAAACCACGACCATGGTCAAAGTGAGCGTGGCTACAAATCACCAGATCGGGGGACGGCTGATCCCCCAGCGGCGCTAAATTCTCTAAACCACAGTCCAATAAAACTCGATAGGGACCAATGGTTAGCCCCAGGCTGATCCCCTCATGATCATGACCAACACCATAGGGATGACAAACAACCGCCCCTCTGGCGTCCGTTGTAGATGAACTTAAACCGGCATCAAACCCCATTAAGTTAGGCTAGCCCCGTCTGAGCTACCTAAAGAAGTTAATGGGCAGAGCCGTTGCCATGATAGTCATCAGAATCATAAAAGCCGTTTTGGGTGCCAAAAAATAGGCACGCCACTGAGAAAACAACGGCTAAGACTGGCAAAATTGCTTTGATATCCACAGATGCTTTATTCCTTAGTTGGACTGTCTGAGTGGTCTATAAACCGGCTTTATACTTAAACAGCATAGAATGCAGGCCTTTATTTCTGGATCGTAGCAATTTCACTGAGGAATGCAATCATAGTGCCTATGACTGTTATCAACTGCAACATTCTTGCGCGGGCAGGCTGCCCGCATTGTCGATGATTTCTGCTGACTGGTGCGCTCGCAACACCCTTCACGTTGCCCCCGACCTGATCGGCTGTACCCTGGTCCGTCAGCTCAATGACGAAACCCTGCGGGGCTTAATTGTTGAGACCGAAGCCTATCGCTCGGATGACCCCGCCTGTCATGCCTACCGCGGTAGGACCCCCAGCAACGCTGCCATGTTTGGTCCACCGGGGCACAGCTACGTTTACTTTATTTACGGCATGTACCATTGCTTTAACGTCGTAACCGAGTCGACCGACACCGGCAGTGCCGTCCTAATTCGTGCTGTTGCCCTGACTCAGCTGCCCCAGGATATTGACATCATATACAAAAAGCAGGGAAACCGGATTGCAGCCGGTCCCGGTAAGCTTTGCCGCACCCTGGCCATTGACCGCAGCCAGAACGGTCTAGCCCTTGAGCCTCAGCATCAGCTATGGCTAGAACACCGAACCTCTGCATTTCAAAAAAAGCTAAACCAGGGCCAGCATGCCTTAGTGCAAACGACACGTATCGGTATTTCCAAGGCGGCAGAGCGACCGTGGCGCTGGTATCTAAAGGATCATCCCAGTGTGTCTAAGCAGTAAGCGGCTTCTTTTCTAGAACGGTGCGCCTAGAGAACGATTTCCTTACCGCGATTCGTAAATTCCACCTGATTTACCTTCCAGTCTGAATTTTGGGTTAGGGTCTCTTCTAGCCCCCCAAATAACCCTTGCTGTTCACAGCTAGACAATGACAAAAACTGACGCTGGGAGTCCTCTGCTAGACGCAGGTCAACAACGGCTGTACTATCCTCGACATTAACCCGATAGCCCGACAGCTTAAACGCCTCAAATCTGTGCCGTTCGAGCACTTCACCCACCGCCTCAGTCATCGCCTGCTCAGCAGGTACCTTAACCAATTCGGGCTTAAAGTTACTGCAGCTGTCATCCATTACATAGATGGAGATATCCACCATTGCTGTGTCAGCTGCCGTGCCGTCGGGCTGGGCTTCAATTTTAGGTTCCTCGGTTTCGGCCGACTCACTTGGCTTGTCAGCGTCCGGTTCCTCTTGAACCTCTCCAGTAGGCTCTTCCACAGCCGGTGGTTCAGCCACATCAGTGGGCGTTGAACCATTACAGCCTGCAATGGTTACTCCTACAGCCACACATACACCTAACAATATCTTGGGGAACCGAACCATCGAATGAAATACTAAATTAAAGCGTTTGCTCATATCCTACAAACTACACCTATGATCTGTCCCTAAAGTGTGACAGTTTGCTAAAAACACAGTCCGTTATGAGTGTGCAATAGACCGGTCTAGCGGTTTCTCACAGTGTGTTACAAGTCTGTAAATAGTTTAGACGGTTTGCTACCCTCAAAACGCTCTATCCAGTCCTCTACTCAATTTTGGTCTGTCTATGGCCGACAATTCTTGGAGTCGTCGTCACATTATTTCACTAGAAGACTTCACCCCTGACGACTATCAAACTATCCTGCAAACGGCGGCCAGTTTTCGTGAAGTCCTCTCCCGTAGAACTAAAAAAGTACCTGCTCTTCAAGGCCAGGTGATTACCAATCTGTTTTTTGAACCCTCTACCCGAACTCGCAGCAGTTTTGAACTAGCGGCCAAGCGATTGTCTGCCGATATCCTCAACTTTGCACCGGGTAATTCTTCCCTCAAAAAAGGAGAAACCATTTTAGATACGGCCAAAACCTATTTGGCCATGGGGACTAACCTGATGGTAATTCGTCATCAGCAGGCGGGCGTGCCTACCATCATCGCCCAAGAGATGGACCGCATTAATTCGGGGGTGGGGGTTCTCAATGCCGGAGACGGGCAGCATGCTCACCCCTCCCAAGCATTACTTGATTTATTCACCATTTGTAGCAGCCTAAACGAGGCCAACCCCAACATTAATCAGCTACAAGGCAAAAAAGTAGTCATTGTGGGTGACATTCTGCATTCGCGGGTGGCCCGTTCCAACATTTGGAGTCTCACAACCTGTGGAGCGGAGGTGCACCTGGTAGCCCCACCGACATTGCTACCCAAATATTTTCTAGGTGCTTTTCAGCGATCAGCTGACAGTCCAGAGCGCCAACTCTTTATCCACTGGCAGTTAGAACCTGCACTGCAAGATGCAGACTTTGTAATGGCGCTGCGGCTACAGCATGAACGAATGACCGAGCATTTGCTACCCAGTCTGCGAGAATATCATCAGCAGTTTGGGATTACGCGCGAACGCTTGCAAGCCTGTAAGACAACTGTAAAAATCCTGCATCCCGGCCCTACAAATCGAGGTGTTGAGCTGACATCGGACTTGATGGATGATCCTGAACTCAGCCTTGTCTCTAAGCAGGTAACTAGCGGTGTTGCAACTCGTATGGCACTGCTTTATTTAATTGGTGGGATGAATTAGAGAAACAAAGTGGTAATGTAGTCCAAAAAATACTGCTGGAGAGACTTTGCGTGTCTGTACGTCCAATATTGGAGCCTGATTACTTTTGTTTCCTAAATTATAGACAGGAGCATTTGCCTGATGTATCCACTGTCTTGTTGTTAAGATGCAGTATCTTTCAAAAATTGACGATAGCCAAACAGATCGGTGTCTTCAGAGATTTGTTTGGCGGTATGAAATGTAAATCGTCGTTCTTTGCTCGATTCTTGCCAAGCCTGCTGGATTTTTTTAGATGGAAATGCTCCCTGGGCAAGCAGAGTCATCATTTTGGCCCAGCGGGTTTTGAGTTGATGGGTTTCTCCTACATACAAACGGTATTGCCCAATGTTAGCTACAGCAAAAATTCCAGAACTCATAGTTTGCGATCGCGTTAGACCCTAGCAGGCTACTACTTTATTTCTCAGTCAATTTTCCCCTAGAGCTGCTCAAACCATCAGAATAGTGATGTTTTGCAACTCTCAATGGACTATCTACAATGGATGCGTTGCTGATTCCGAGCATTGGGCCAATGGGTCTGACGGTTCAGATCAGCCATACTCAACCAAACCATTCGTTTTCCGCATCTGCTGGCACCTAGCTATGACCGTTGGTATCCCTTTCAACCTTGATGTTCAAACTCAAACCAATGAAGCAGATAGCTTCGCCATCACCTTTGCTCCCCTATCTCTTAATGAGGTTTATCGCCTGGCAGGTGATAAGGCCAATGGCGCTGTTGTTGTTATGAGCGGTATGGTGCGCAACAACACTGACGGTAAAGCCGTTATTGCTCTGGAGTATCAAGCCTATGAACCCATGGCAGCTGCCGTATTTAAGCAAATCGCCGCCGAGATTCGACAGCAATGGGCAGATGTCACCCATGTGGTAATTCACCACCGCACCGGCAAACTGACTGTGGGAGAGATTAGCGTATTAGTGGCTGTCGGTTGCCCTCACAGAAGTGAAGCATTTGCTGCCTGCAAGTACGCTATCGATACGCTTAAGCATAATGCCCCCATCTGGAAAAAAGAGATTTGGCAAGATGGCTCGACCAGCTGGGTCAGCATTGGAGCCTGTGAGGATGAATAGTCTGGCCTATTCGCCTTAACTCCAAACGCTATTAGTCATCCATATTGGAATTAACCCTTAAGAGTGAGTAGAACTGTAATGATCGGTATGGGCTGATAACTTTATGCGATGGAACATCGTTGATATTTACCAGGTCATCAATAACTTCTACAGCGGCTGGATTTGGTGGAACCTATTTTTAGCCTTTATTCCAATGCTGCTGAGCTTTAAGCTATTTCGCCGAAAAGCCTTGTCTCCTTTCTGGTTTGGACTAGCGTGTTTTGGCACTGCCCTCATCGGTATCGTCGGGCTAGAATCAAGACTGCCCAGGCTGAGAGTATTTGCGCTAGGTGTAGTCCGGGGTATTCAGACGGGCAACCCTAGCACCTTACTGCAGCTGCTGTTGCTAGCCGGTGTGATGGTGTTTGCCCTGGGTATTAGTATATGGTTATTCAATCAGTCGCACACACGGAAGCTTTGTCTTTGGTGGATAGGACTGGTAACGTTTATTGCATTTCTGCCCAACGCTCCCTATGTTTTGACCGATATTCTTCACCTAATTCGTGGCACCAGTGTTGGCACAATCAAGATTTGGGTGATTGCGTTTATCTTTATTCCGCTGCATATGGCGGCCATCATTGTCGGGTTTGAAGCCTATGTAATCGCGCTTTTAAATATAAATTTTTATCTACAACAAAAGGGATTGCAGGCGCTAGCTTGGCCAGTTGAAATTGGGCTTCATGCACTGTGTGCCTTTGGTATTTATCTGGGCCGTTTTATTCGGCTAAACAGCTGGGATATTGTTGTTGACCCATCTAGTGTTTTGGCTATCACTCTAAACACTCTGACCTCAAAGCGGCCGCTGGCTGTTATTTTCTTTTCATTTGTGTTGCTGACAGTGCTCTACTGGATTATGAAGCAGGTAACCCTAGGACTAAAGCTTAGAATTCAATATGCTCGGACCGGGCAGAATGCCCTTAATTAGTTAGAACAGTGGGTTAGCACTGGTTCTGCCTGATAGGATTATTCTGCTAAAACCCTTGCATCACAAGCATTGCAGCCTTTTTAGAGAGAATCACTGAAATCCTTGCTCTGCAAACTTTTCAGGCATTTTTTCCATTGGACGGAACCGATGCCAACAACGCAGCTTATACGAAATTCTGTTGTCCTTCCAAGAGAGTGCTGTCTACACAATCACAACGATTGGAAAGCTGACTGAGACTATGGAACTTAAAGACCCATTAGCCACATCTAAAAGGCTTAAAAAGCTTCAACTCTAAAAGCAATAGATGGCTACAGAACCTAGTGGACTAAATCGGGCCTAAATTAGCGAACTGTCACACAGGTCAACACCTCATTCTTCCGTTGAGGTCTGTGCATTGAAACGGCGTAACTATGTTGACTAGTTGCACATTTCAACAACTAATCAATTTGAAATTAACGGTTTGCTTGAGCGGCTGCAGGTAACCTTCGCAATGCATCAAGATCTTTCGGCAGTCCGCTCCGAGCGAATTGTTAGGCCGTCTATGCTGTAACCATTTCAGGCGTTGAGCTAGGAGCAATCGGTTCAAAATGTAACACCATAATTTGCTCTGGACGCAGCCCAAGAGACTCATAGGTGCGTCCGCTACGATCGCTGAACTCGACTTCAAATGCTGTCCCACCAGCCAAGGTTTCAACGACTGTACCTACCTGACCTTGCCGTAAATTGTATTGAGGGAGATCAACTGTGAGTGCGACTACATCAAGTAAATTGACTGTACTAGTTGTCATTTCATATCACCTCCAAAGGCTACAGAGGATAGCAGGTTATTAATCTCGGAATATCAGAATCATTTTCGATAATCCAGCCACTTCGAACAGTTGCATTTCTATTTTGCCATTCGAGTGCGAAATCTATGGTGTAACGTTGCCCATAATCATCTTGCCGTCCCGGACGAGCCTCTTGGGTTTTAACAATTTTGAGAAGGATTTGGCGTAGATCTTCAGCATCAGCATCAGTCATACCTAAAATTGAGGAAAATAAACGAGCTTTGTGCTTACCATCATCATGATTTGGGTTGAGGCAGTAGTTACGTAGTTTGCGAATATCAACTACAGCATTCTCAGCATATGGTAGTAGGCTTACTACACTGGTTTTCCTCTCCTCAATTCCTTTCTGAGTCTTGGACAAAGCAGCTAGAACATCAATGCTGGGATTAGGGACAACCTCTTCCTCACCTTCAAGACAGTCATATACAACATAAGTCCATACACCAGGATTGCCTGCCTCTGCACTCTCTCCTTCATAAAAAGTGATTGTTCCATCCTCTTCACACTCATAGTAAGCCGAATAGATATCCTCCCAATCTAAATCTGAACTTCTCCGTACATTCTGGATTACATCCAAAACACCATCAATATGATTGGGCTGAGTTTCAACTTGTACTAGACGTTCTCCACTCCATTCATAGTTATGTATTTCAAGAGGCATATGCTGTTTTAACCTTGCCTAAGGTTTGTAAGCCGAAATCTACATTGATTTAATTCTGAACGCAATAGGTTAGTCTACTGGGGCCATACCGACCTTAGTTCAGTCTCTCCTCTAACATTGCCGGTATAGTGCCTCAAAATAGTCTCTTCACTGTTGCCGGTGATGGAGGCTATTTCGCTTATAGACCAGCCTTGGTCAATTGCCTGAGAGATAAAACTGTGACGTGTGTTGTACGGTTTTCGATAGGGAACCTTGGCGGCGGCCAGCGCCGGTGTCCAATGTCGTCGTCTGAAATTGTGGTCATCGATGGGCTGGCCTTTGGAACTGGTAAACACTAAGTCATCGTCTCGGGCCGTGGCCGATCGCCTTGCTTGAAACATAGCGACCAGGTCGGGCGATAGTTTAAATGCTCTACTCCGATTGGTTTTAGTCGGCTTCCGTTCGCCACGTCCCCACGACTCACCAATCCAGATGCGATCGCATCCGTCTGAGAGATGCCCCCATCTGAGCCCAGCTGCCTCGCCAGTACGACATCCAACACCCATTAAAAAGCGTACAAAGTCCAAGTAGTGGCCATGATTAGCCTTAAATTCAGCGAGTATCCGCCGATATTCATCATGGGTAAACGGTTTTGGTGGTTGTCTGGGCGGAGCCTTCACATGGACGTTTTTCCATGGGTTATCAGCTAGCAACTTCTTGCCAATCGCCCAGCTCCAGCAGCTGCGAAGCATGCCAATACGCTGGCGGGCCGTCAGCGGTGATAGTCGTTTGAGCAACCAGTCACGGAAGTCCAGAGCGTGGTCTTCCGTAACCCGATCGGCCTGGCGGCTGCCAAAGAAAGACTCAAGTTGAGATCGCAACCCAAGATACTTGTCTATAGAGCGTTTTGTTACCTGCCGTCGCTTCCAAGCAACAAACTTTTGATACAGCTCTAACTCTGTCAATCTATCAGTCGCCTCATAGCGATATTTCACCAGCGACTTATCAAATAGCCCCGATAGTATGTCGGCCTCGATGACGGTTGCTTTGGCAGCCGCAATCGCTCTATTGGCAGGGGTATCGAGCAAACCAACCGCCATCACATGACGCTTACCTTGGCAGCTCCAACGGAGCCTAAGCCAACCCTTATCTACATTGATTTTGACCTCACCCTTACGGGCGTGTTTTTTTGCAGGTTCAACCACCAGTTTCCGTCGTCCAGTTATCGACCAGTTTATGTCGTAGTGGGTCGCTAAAATGTCGCTTCCAGTCGCTAACGCATACCCAAAACAAGTAGACAGAACCTACGTTTAAAAACACAAAAACCGCTGATACCAGCGGTTTTCATCAATCGGAGCGGCGGGATTTGAACCCACGACCCCTACTACCCCAAAGTAGTGCGCTACCAAGCTGCGCTACGCCCCGATGCGTTTTTACGCTTGATTAGCATAGCATATGGCTAGAGCATTGCTACCCCATATTTGGTGTCGTTGGACACTCAGGCTGGGCTGCTGCTGAGTAAAAATCGCCCTAAAATCCATAACTCCAGCGGGCATAGTAACCACGAGTATCAATGTGGGTAAATACAGTGGCGCTGGCTAGCCCTCCTCGGGAACCCCACCAGCGGTTGAGCCGATCAGAGACGCCATATGGATGAATGCCAGGGGCAACAAAATCTACAGCGTCGCCTGTTAGATGACGAGACCGACTAGCCCCCCCAACACGACGATTGGTAACCGGGTCGCGATACCAGGAGTTAATTGTAAGAGGGCGTCCTCCCAGCCGTTCGCGCACTTCTTCCATGACGCGGGCAATGCGGATGATGCCGTAGACGACATTACGATTTACTGGAATACGACTGCCGCCATGGGTGGCCTCTCCCCAGGTGAAATTACCACCTGGAATAATGGGGTTGGAGAGATAAAAATTGCCTCGAAATCCTGGCAGCTTTATATATGGGCCGCTGGCTTTTGGTGGTGGGGTTTCGTTTTTAGGCTGGTTATCTTTTTCGTTGCCTTCAATTTGAATATCGGGTTTATAGGCGTACCAGATGCGTTCAGAACGATTGCTAAAACTGGGTTCAGCTAGCTCTAGTTTGACGTGGTTGGCAGCCGCTTGTTCATGGGTTAAAAGCTCTAGTTCAGTATTGTTTTTAACAAAAACTTTTTGCTGATTGGTAAGCTGCGATGACATCTTTGGCGATGTTTTGAAAAGGGTATCGCTCACAACGGTGAGGGTAATGGTGTCACCGACAATGCGGACGTCAGGTCTGTAGGCGTACCAGGTGGTACGATTTTCAGGCCCCAGAAAGGCATTTGCGATCGCAACCCTGACATGCTGCCCTTCTGCGGGTAAATAAGACTGCAGATAATACTCTGTACCGCTGGGAACAAAGATCTTTTCGTGATCGCTGAGCTGATTAGATAATACTGGTCGCTGCTTAAATAAAGTGTCGCTGGTCACGGTCAGCTTGATTTTTGTGTCATAGACCCGCACATCGGGCTTATAGACATACCAATCACGCTGCATAGCTGGCCCCAGGGGCTCGACAAGCGTCACCTTGTAGTGGCCATCTCGCACAACATCTAATTTTGCCAGGTCAAACTCAGTACCATTGGCAACAAAGGCTTTTTCCTGCTTAGACAGGTCATTAGACAGACCAGGACGCTGCTTAAATTGGGTATCGCTAACGACCTTTAGTTTTTTCATACCGATTTACACCCCGAGCGCTAAAGCATTAAGCCCAGTTAACTCCGATAGAAAGCTCAAGTATTACGGAGATTCACCACGCATTTGCCCAGTGTAGAACAATCGGTCGATTTCATCTCAGAATACATTGATACAAGATAAACCGTCCAATAGTGCTGGAACAGTGGCTGCAGGCCAGGCGCCTTCTCCACCGCGACCGTTGAGTAAAATAAATCGCAGATTGTAGCTATGGTGAAACCCCTCAGCCTCCATCCAGAGCTGAGGAGTTTCCTGTTCACAGACAATGTGTTCGTCAGGCATTAGCTCGGTCGCCATAGATGCCATCGTTTCGGCCAGTTGCTGTGCTAATCGACATAGAGTCTCAAACTCACATTGGGTCAGTTCCAATGCCCAATGTTCACCCCCTACCAATGCCTTGAAATGCTCTCGATTTTCGTCCCAGCCTAACCGCCAGCCCTTACCTTCTCTGAGCAAGACCGTCATTGACTAAAGATTTGCTCAAGGCTCCTGACTAAATCATGACGCTGCTGAAAGCTTAAGGTCTGCATCGCTTGCTTATCAGCAATGGCTACAGCCCATGACTGACCCCGCTTACCGTAGGTTGCATCAAAATAATCGGCCATGGATAATTCCCAATCGAGATGATATTGAGCCGGTCTTGCCTGGGTGTCGAGGTGATAGTCAATAAATCGACTTAGCAACGTAGTATTGGCGGCTGTTGCTCTAGGAATATCTGGGTACTGAATATATAGCTGATCGGCAACGACATGCGCAGACTGAGCCGCCATTAAGGGCTCACCCAACTGTAGAATGCTGCCAGCTAAAACCATCAGAGTGGTCAAGGTGGCTAAGAATAAAAATTTAAGCTGCTTACCCATACCGCTGAGCGTGAACGCAATTAGTAATAAATAAAGGACTGGTTGTATATACCGAAAGAAACTGGCTTATCGGTGTAGTAAGCCAGTTTCTTCAGTTTCTACTCACCAATGATTTCGGGCTGAGTCAGCTCATCCGACATTTCTACGATGGCACGTAGAACCGGTTTCATGCGAGACTCATCGATACTGTCAAATTCTTCAAAACGACGGCGCTGTGCACGATTTGCCACCTGAACAGTAATGCGATAGCGATTTGAGGCTGCGCTAATTAAATCTTCAGTCCGACGCATCATTTGAGTGGTATCGATAGACAGACGCTTCATTAACAAGTCCTCTAGGGTGGTTTTTACAGCCTATCTATACTAGCGCAGCTTCTTAAAAGTCATAACATCACGATTCTTTCTTCTGGTTGCTCCCCTCCTTTTTCATAAACTTTTACAATAAGCGATATATGAATATTCCTTGACCAGCTCTAAATCAAATCAGGCGCTGTAGGCACCTGGTTTATTAGGCTGGCACCATCAGGGGTTAGAAGCATGGAAGGGCACGAACGTTACCAAATCAGTTTCTACAGCAAATGGCTGTTGCTATCTAAAGCTTTCAGCGATTATCACTGTTGTGGACTGTGCGCAAAGCTATGGTGCTGGTCTGATTAGTTTTGTTCGCTATCCCTCCCTCTAAAGCCTGATGTATTTCTAGTCACCGTTTACCCTGTTGTCTGATCAGAGCTATGCCAGATACATTGACAAAATTTGCATACCAAACCTTTCAACAAGGCAAACAAGCCTTTGGTTTTACCCACAAAACTCTGATCAATCGCCTGCGCGAAGTCGTTTTTCCAGTTGATCCAGAAAACACGTCTGAAATTCCTGGGCCTACGCTTGCCCTTTTAAAGCAGCGCCTTGATGAGCTGACTGAAGTTGATTGGCAGGATGCTGAAGCAGGTGTTTATCCTACGAGTCTTTTGTTTGATAATCCCTGGGATGACTTTTTTAAGTACTATCCTATGGTGGTTTTAGATACTCCTAACGTTTGGGAGCGCTCTAAAAATAAGCAGTATCAAGACTTTGGCAAAGATGTTAGCACCGATGGCTATCCCGGCTACTATGTCCAAAATTTTCATCATCAGACCGACGGCTATCTAAGCGATATGTCAGCCAATCTGTACGATCTGCAGGTAGAGCTTTTATTTAACGGCTCAGCTGATCCGATGCGTCGACGTATTTTAGCGCCTCTGAAAGGCCATATCAATAGCCTGGTTGATGTGGCCACACCTAAAGTGCTAGATGTGGCTTGTGGTACCGGTCGTACCCTCAAAATGATGCGAGATACTTTCCCTCAGGCATCTCTATATGGTGTGGATCTGTCTCCCATGTACCTGCGTAAAGCTAACGAGCTGCTAAGTAGGGATGTGGGTAGTCTCCCTCAGCTGATCCAGGCCAATGCGGAGAAGCTACCTTACCTAGTTATTTTCTTTGAAGCGACTGTCAGAGGTTTTCTGTTCCATGAACTTCCCGCAGACATACGACAGACGGTGATCAATGAGTGCTATCGAGTAACTCAGCCTGGTGGAGTGTTTATTATCTGTGACTCGATTCAGAAGCTAGACACCCCCGAGTTTGCCCCGATGATGGAAAGCTTCTCCTCTGTTTTTCATGAGCCTTACTACCGTCACTACAGCACTGATGATATGACGGCTCGTTTAGAGTCCGCAGGCTTCCACGATGTAGAGGTCTCGAACCACTTTATGAGCAAGTACTGGGTGGCTAAGAAGGGATAGCATTCAGTCTTTTTTGCTCTTGCGTCACCCGAGCACTTTCCACTCCTAGGATGGGCTCCGGGGTATAGCAATCGACGGATGCATTCGTCGATTGTGAGTCAGGTTAGCTGTTGTAATTTGGGACTTTCAGAGATATCGATTGTCCTAACTAACCTGACAGATGCAATAGGTTAACCATTAATGCTTCCTAATCAACCAAACAAAAAGGGGGAATGGCTAAGCCATTCCCCCTTTTCACTTAAGTATTAACGACTTCAGCTAGCCGAAGCGTACTGAAACTTAAACAGCAACAGCAACTTTGGCGTCAAGCTCACCAGCTTCATACTTAGCAGCGAAGATATCAACACCCACCTGCTTGATCTTAGTAGCATTGCCAGCAGTACCAAACGCTTCATAGCGATTAGAACAGACTTGCTTCATGTACTTGATAGAAGGCTTGAGGAAGTGACGAGGATCAAAGTTGGAAGGATCCTTCATCGCTGCTTCGCGGATAGCGGCAGTGATAGCCAAACGGTTATCAGTGTCGATATTCACCTTGCGAACACCGCTCTTGATACCCTTCTGAATTTCTTCAACAGGTACACCGTAAGTTTCAGGAATGTTACCGCCATTAGCGTTAATCATGTCCAACCACTCTTGGGGAACGGAGGAAGATCCGTGCATTACCAGGTGAGTGTTGGGCAGACGCTTGTGGATTTCAGCGATACGACTGATGGCTAGGATTTCGCCAGTAGGCTTACGGGTAAACTTGTAAGCACCGTGGCTAGTACCGATAGCAACAGCTAGAGCGTCAACCTGAGTTTGCTGTACAAACTGAACTGCTTCATCAGGGTCAGTCAGGAGCTGGTCCATACTGAGGGTGCCTTCAAAACCGTGGCCGTCTTCAGCTTCACCTGCACCGGTCTCTAGGGAGCCTAGACAGCCTAGTTCTCCTTCAACACTGGCACCAATGGAGTGAGCAACCTTAACCACCTCAGCGGTTACGTTAACGTTGTACTCAAAACTAGCGGGAGTCTTGGCATCAGCTTCTAAGGAGCCGTCCATCATTACGCTAGTAAAGCCGTTGCGAATTGCAGAGTAGCAAGTTGCAGGGCTATTACCGTGGTCTTGGTGCATCACCACAGGAATGTGGGGGTAAGTTTCGATAGCCGCCAAAACCAGGTGGCGCAAGAAGTTCTCACCAGCATATTTACGGGCACCACGAGAAGCCTGCAAAATTACAGGACTATCGGTCTCATCAGCAGCCTGCATAATTGCCAGGATCTGCTCCATGTTATTTACGTTGTAAGCGGGAATGCCGTAGCCGTTCTCAGCGGCGTGGTCCAGCAAGAGCCGCATAGGTACAAGCGCCATATAATCCTCCTAGTACTTTTCGCCGTTTTGGCAGCTTCGATTAAAGGGTTGAATAGGTATCCCTACTCATCAATATTAGGCCACAACCCCGAACTTATGACGAGTTGTTTCTAAAACCTGATCATTTCGTTAAGGATAGCAGCATCTATGAAATGGCTATGTTGATTAGATAACTTTGTAGAGGCGTTCCATGGAATGCCTCTACAAAATAAACCTCTACAAAATAAAATATGGGTCGCCTGGGATTCGAACCCAGGACCAATCGGTTAAAAGCCGAGTGCTCTACCGCTGAGCTAGCAACCCGCATTGGAGAATTCTTCTCAAACACAGTTATTTAATATAACAGATGACTCTCACATTTAGGTAGAAAATAAAATTTTCTGAAGGATAATTATAGAGTTCTCAAAGGAAAACTCTCGTATACAAAGAGGTGATGAGTCTAGATAGTTCAGTTGCCGTCACTTTAGGGCTACGGTCCGTCAGTGCTAGGTGGTAACGCGATCAATATAGCGGCCATCAATTAGAAATGAACCCCGTTCAAATCGTACAGCCCAGTAACCACCAAGTTTTTGTTCGAGGACGACACCTTCTTCGCCCAGGGTGACTAAATCTGGGGGACGCAGCATGGGCATGGGGTCGGCGGTTTTAAGGTAGGGCGGCTGGGTGGTGACGGTAACGCGATCGCCAACCGAAAATAGCTTGTCGGCCATAGGGTGACTCTTAACGATATAGCTAACCTACAGCATCAATAGGAGGATGCCAAAGCAAGCTTCTGCCGCAAAATTGATTTTTCAGGCATGAAACAACAAAGCTTGCCTTGGTGATTTAAGTCGGTTAGGCGGCGTCGCTTTCAATGTAAAACATCAGCATTACCATCGAAATCACCGGAACTAACCAGCAGACGACGGGGATTAAAATCCACGGTAGCCATGACAGGAGATAGGTTCCATCCATAGTTGACTCCTTTTATCAAAAAAATTGGACAAGGTATGCACAAACATAATTGAGGCTAGTTGACAAAGCCGCGAAAGATTGCGTCGACTGTGGTGAAATGATCGAGTAAGAGATAGGCCATGTAAGCACCACCTGTACCACCGATAAAGAAGCCAGCGGTAAATTCACTCCACCCTTCTGAAGTTTTTAGTTTATCGGTACCGGCTGGGCTTTCGTCTGCACTCTTACAGTTGGCAACGCCGTAAACGCTCATGCCCACTGTGCCCAACAACACAAGGGAGACGGCAGTGACGAAACCAGCAAAGTAGGGAGCCTGATTATAATCCCGCAGGGCACCAAAAATGATTTCTGGCCCTACTAAAAAGTATCCGTGGGCCAGACCTACTTCCAAGCCTCGCATCAGCGGAGATAGTCCCTTGCGATAGGCAGGCAAGTTGTTGATAAACGTTCGTACAACTGCGGAATCGCTAATCGGTGTTGATAAATGCCCTAATTCTGGATCATTGTTATAGGGCTTAATCAGGTTATTAACCATTGATAGTCTCCAATAGACATAGAGTAAAAAAAGTCCTGACCTAACTACCCGAATGGCCAGGACTTTAGAGAGACGGGAGGAGAGGAGAGTCTCAGACCGTCTCAACCTTGATTAGAAAAAGAGTCCTCGACTGTCCTAAAGAGGACTCTATTCTCTAGACCACGCCCAGGTTAAATCCTTTAGCTTTCTACACTGAGAAACTTTAGAGCTAGACGTGGAAATTTTTAAGTGGTCAACCAAATCGGCCGGCGGTTGAAGCAATCAAGAAGGCAGCGTAGGTAAAGACAAACCCAACTGCAAAATGCACTAGACCCACCAGACGAGCTTGAACAATGGAGAGAGCGACAGGCTTATCCTTCCACTGAACCATGTTGGCTAGCGGTGTGCGTTCGTGTGCCCAAACCAGTGTTTCAATCAGTTCTTGCCAATAGCCTCGCCAGGAAATCAGGAACATAAACCCGACGGCCCAGCAAAGGTGAGCGGCTAGAAAGATCCAGGCCCAAATGGCCAGATTATCCATACCTGTGGGGTTGTATCCGTTAATTAGCTGGGCAGAGTTCAACCAGAGATAATCTCGGAACCAGCCCATCAGGTGAGTTGAGGATTGGTTAAACTGAGCGACATTACCACTCCATATGGCTAGGTGTTTCCAATGCCAATAGAAGGTTAGCCAAGCAACCGTATTGAGCATCCAGAATGTTGCTAGATAGGAGGCATCCCAGGCGGAGATATCACAGGTGCCGCCACGGCCAGGGCCATCGCAAGGGAAGCTGTAGCCAAAGTCTTTTTTGTCTGGCATTAGCTTGGAACCACGAGCGTCAAGGGCACCCTTGACTAAGATTAACGTGGTGGTATGCAGACCCAGTGCGATCGCATGGTGAACTAAAAAGTCACCTGGTCCAATGGTTAAAAACAATGAGTTGGTACCGCTGTTGATGGCATCTAGCCAGCCGGGTAACCAAACATCAGCATGGTTAGGCCAGGCGGTAGCAGCAATACTACCTGAGTTAGATAAAAGCGTATCAAACCCATACAGCAACTTACCATGGGAAGCTTGAATCCATTGGGCATAGACGGTCTCCACCATATTCTGTTTTTCGGGAGTGCCAAAGGCATCAACAACGTCGTTGTGATCATAATGACCGAGGGTATGGATCCCTAAGAACAGCGACACCCAGCTCAAGTGAGAGAAAATCGCGTCTTTATGTTCTAGCACACGAGAGAGAACATTTTTTGGTTTGGCCGCCGCGGCGTAGTCTCGTACTAAGAAGATAGCACCGTGAGAGAACGCACCCACCATCAAGAAGCCAGCAATGTACTGGTGATGGGTATAGAGTGCTGCCTGCGTAGTAAAGTCCTTGGCAATAACGGCGTAGGACGGCATAGTGTACATATGCTGCGCCACCAGGGAGGTGACCACACCCAGAGCTGCCAAGTGCCAGCCTAGCTGGAAGTGCAGCGAGTTGTTGTAGGTGTCGTACATGCCTCTGTGGG
>JBHJIV010000295.1:0-5375 GCA_050043105.1 Leptolyngbyaceae cyanobacterium
CGGCCATAGCGGGCTAGCTTAGCGGTTAATGTGGGCTCATCTTGATTGCCCTTTTCAGCCGCTTTGATGGCCTCCCAGCTAATGTGCACATCTTCTTGCGTAGCCGCCTGGCCGTCACCAAATACATGTGTATGCCGTCGGATCAGCTTCACTGCAATACCTTGGGCAACATTCCCCAGGTCATACGCCTCTGTTTCACTAAAAATCTGAGACTGTAGCACCACCTGTAACAGCAAGTCTCCCAGCTCTTCAGCAATATGGTCGCGGTCCCCCTGCTGAATAGCATCCACCACTTCATAAGCCTCATCAAGCACATAGGGTGTAAGGGTCTCCGGCGTTTGAGCCAGATCCAAAGGACAGCCACCGACAGGGTTACGAAGACGCGCAACGACGTCAATCAGATGCTGGAGCGCATGAAGGGTTTTGGACTCTAGATTTAGTGTCATAAGGTCTGATTTAGAGATTAAAAAGTAAGGGCCGCAGGCTCTTACTCTAAGGACTTTGCATCTAAGGGCTTTTACCTAAGAAATTATTAAGAATCAATCACACAATTTGAACTCTATGAACTAAATCCTCCAAGGCAATAGATCCAGAACACCGATAATCAACCCCGCCGTACCCCCAACTTAATGCTATTAGGGATACCCCAGTACGAGGGTTGTAGGGCGTCGTCCCGCCCTGCCCATTGGGGTGTGTGGTACTCGGAGGAAGCCCCATGCAATATCTTTAACACCCCATCAAAACTCCACACTACGTCTCTGACATAGCCTCTCTGAACAAGCTCACTTTAGCTAAAACCATAAGCCTAATTTTTCACAAGACCTAAACAGCGATCGCACTATTTTTCCACAGCATCCAGCGACAGCGTTCAGAACACTGCTATGCAAACTACACTTTCTTTGAAAAAAAGTCGCCTTTAACGGCTGTCTTCTGTTAATATCTATTCCTGTGCAAACGTACAGCTTATGGACGGTTAGCTCAGTTGGTAGAGCGCCTGCCTTACAAGCAGGATGTCACTGGTTCGAGCCCAGTACCGTCCATATTAAATTTTTGTGAGGTCTGATGCTGTAAACGCACGTCAGACTTTTTTCATGCCACCCTATTTTTAGGTAGGCGTTAAACCTGTGGCAACAACATCGGCTCTCATCAGCACGTTTAAAAGAGTTTGCGGTTGCTGGGTATGAATCGGTTTAGAACGGTGGCTATTCAACAGTCTCTCACAGCTAAAACCATCCCTAGGATCAGCCATGCCCAAAATTTTTTCAATTTCCTCGTAACACATACAGCAACAAACTTGCGGTCAACGTTTATTCCTATAAAAAGCAAACTGTTTTAGCGGGGCGGCCCATAACAATCTTCCCTCTTTATCTTTAGTCCAGATACAATGGGCTCTGCATACAGTTTTTAGAGTTAGTGCCAGGCTCTGTTTAACTAAACTTCTATTAAATACAGATAATGTTTCAATTATTACTCAATGCTACTCCTAGTCTCCAGGAGAAGCTGCTGGCCTCCAGCCTCGGCATGGTTCTAGTGTTGATTTTGCGGTTGATGACCATCCGTCTGGTCAATGCCCAAATCGATGACCCCAGGCTACGCTACAACTGGCGCAAGAGTATTAGCTATGGCAGCATCGTAATCTCACTAATTTTAGTGGTTGGCCCCTGGCTACCGACCATCAGTAATCTGTCTACCTTTTTGGGAATTACTACGGCTGGTTTAACGGTGGCGCTAAAAGAGCCCATTGTGGATTTTGTTGGCTGGATTTTTTTGCTGTGGCGACAGCCGTTTCAAGTGGGCGATCGCATTGAGATTGGAGACCATTCTGGCGATGTTATTGATCTGCGCATGTTTCAGTTTACCCTCATGGAGATTGGCAACTGGGTGGGGGCTGACCAAAGTACGGGTCGCGTGATCCATGTGCCCAACAGTAAAGTGTTTCAGGATGCGATCGCAAACTACTCTAAAGGCTTTCAATATATTTGGAATGAAATTCCGGTTCTAATTACCTTTGAGAGCAACTGGGAGAAAGCCAAATCTATTCTGACAACGATTGCCAATGAACATACAGAACAGCTCAGTGAGGTTGCCCAGAAGCGAGTTGAACAGGCGGCTAAGAAATATCTGATTTTTTATTCAAAGCTTACCCCCATCGTCTACACATCAGTGCACGAAAGCGGAGTGTTGTTAACCACACGCTATCTATGCGAACCACGCCGCCGCCGCAGTACTGAACAGGAGAAATGGGAGGCAATACTGAACAGGAGAAATGGGAGGCAATTTTAAAAGCCTTTGCTAAAGAAAAGGATATTCAGTTTGCTTATCCCACCCAGAGATTTTACGCAGCTCCACAGACAGCCTTAAAGAGTTCAGCTGGCATTGGACCTGACGTTGTCAGATTTAGCTGACGGGCTGTGGCCCATGGGAAGTCCTGATGGACTCCTTGAGCAGCTGGGCTATTTTGGCATTGGTTGTGTCTAAGCTAAACCGCTGGGAGGCATGCGTTTGGGCCGTTTGAGCCAGGACCTGGGCTCGGCTCGGGTCACGCTGACAGGCATTGATAACCTCAGCTAGCTTTGGAACATTGCCTGAAGGGGTGAGCCATCCTGTCTGCCCATGGTCAATTAGCTCCACAGCGCCTCCAGCCGCCGCCGCCACAGCTGGAGTACCACTCAGCATTGCCTCAACAATCACACGACCAAAGGGTTCCGGGGCCGTCGATGTGTGGGTAACCAAATCACAGGCGGCCATCAGCTGGGGAATATCAGACCGAAACCCTAAAAAGTGAACCCGATGCTCCAGATTTAGCCGTTTAATCTGGTGGTGCAGCTGGCTAACATAGGTCTGCTCACCAAACAGGGCATCACCCACCAGCATGGCCGTAACATTTTCTGGACAATATTGGAGGGCCTCAATCAGCACATGCTGTCCTTTCCACGGAGATAAACGGCTAAAGTGTCCAACAATAAAGGGTGGTGCCTCTTTAGAAACAGCCATGCTGTGTATTAGGTCATTGCGAAGAGATGCTTGGTGAGTGGTTCTATAGGTCTCTAGGTTAAACCCGTTGTAGATAACATGCACTTTCTCGGCCTTTCCACCCGCCTGCATGAATGCCTCACGGCTGGCTTGAGAGTTGGCAATAATTAGCGCAGCTCGATTGGCCAGCGCGACAATAATACGGCGATTAATCAGACTAAAGTGGTCAGCAGAAACAATATCATGGAGATGATAGACCAGGGGACGACCGCTAATAAGGCTGGCTAGTGCCCCCACCACTAGGGCTTTCTGGGTATTGGCATAGATCAGATCGTACTGTTTAGCCAGCCGTACCACAGTCATCACCAGGGGGGAGAGTCGATTTAGACTTTTATTCCCTGCTAAAAGACCGCTATCTTTTTGTACCGCAAGAGTACGATTGCTCAGCACATTAACTGAGATGTTATGCCCGCGAAGATAGTCTGGAAAGGGACCTTCCGCAAAGACACCCACCAGACTTGTCTTACTAAATGGTTGGGCAATATCAGCTAAACAGAGTTCAGCTCCCCCTAGTTTGCCACTTTGGTCTAAAAACAAAATTTTCATGCTCTTTTGTAAGTCAGACGATCTCTAAACAATAATACGAGTCTCTTCTCAAGAGAGAAATGGAACATACAGCCAATCAAAACAGTGACGACACAAATTGGCACCATTGCCAATGTCCGCAAACCCAGGTCAGTCAGACCCATGACTTCCATAGCCTTGGTAAACACCGATAAAATTGGATAGTGGGTGAGATAAATAGAAAAAGAAGCGGCCCCAAGTATCAGCAAGCCTTTGTTGACTGACAATCTACGACATTTCTCTAAAAAAGCAGCCCCTGCAACGATGAGCACTGAAGATACCCCATAGGCTATAAACTCATAGTAGTGAGCGATGCCAGTGGTTTTAGAGCTGGTGTGCAAAATATAGACATCTAATAGACCGAACCCCACAAAGCTCAAACAGCCTATCACCAGCAGTGACCTGCTTCTGGAAACCGTTAACTGCCTTTTTCTAAAGAGAAGACCTACCAAAAAACCTGCCGCAAATTCGAGATTATGGTAAGAGAAAATAAAGTCGATTAAAAAATGAACGTTGTTACGTAATTGAAATCCTGAGAGGATATCGGTCAGACTATAAAATGCTGACAGCGATAGACCTGTTAGAACTAGCTTAGAGCCAATCTTTGGTGACAGAACTACCCATAAAAACGCTAGATAGAAAAATACCAGATGGCTCAAAAACCAGGCAACGGAAAGTATCGGTGGATGGGCTTGGGGGATGAGCAAGAGCGATTTGAAGATGACGCCAATATCTGTTTCATACCCTTTCCCAAAGGAAGGGACTAAAAAGTAAATAGGAATAATACATAAACTTATCAGCCAGTAGAATGGATAAATTCGGAGACAGCGCTTGAATAAAAAGTCTTTTGCTTTATCTGAGTTCCCGATATAGCTAACGCCCGATAGAGCCAAAAAGAATCCACTCAAAACAAAAAAGAAGTCAACCCCCGAGTCGCCAAACTCAAAGACAGACAGTAAAAAGCGCTGATTAAATTTAAGGTTAAATAGATCTGTTGCATGAAATACAACAATAAGTAGGGCGGCTATGCCTCTAAAGGCTTCTAAAAGCTCTAGCTTTTGAGACGATGATTGGATGGCTTTGGGGGCATATTGCATAAAGAGAGTAAAAAATAGCTAGAAGACAATTCCCTGATAAACGCGTCTCCGCCGAGATTTAGTCACTTGTTTTAGTAGGGTTTTAGTTCGCAATAGATGCCTAAGGTTTCAGTTGCAACACGGGTGACGTTAAGCCAGTCAAGATTTTTTTGGGCTTGAGCTTTCCAGTAGTTAAGCTTGGTCGAGTTTTTGAGTAGACCTGCAATAGTCGTCGCTAGCGCCTGACTATCTCCGGGGGGGACTAACAGACCGGCTTGACCATGCTCCAAAACTTCAGGGATACCGTCGACACGGCTCGCGACAATGGCACAGCCCACTTCACGAGCTTCAGAAATGGCAAGACCAAAGGGTTCTCGATGGGAGGCCAGGACAAACACATCTGTTGACAGCAAATAGGTTCGAGGGTCGGACTGAAACCCCTCAAAATGGATACGATTGGCGACACAGGTTTGACGAGCCTGGGCCTGAAACTGAGCTTTTTCTGGACCGTGACCCACCAGATAAAGATGGGCTTCTGGAAGCTCTATGGCAATCTGTTCAAATGCTTTGATTAGCTCGGCTATGCCCTTGCGAGAGTTCATTCCAGCTACGGTCGTAATGGCCAGACGCTGCAGATATACGGGATCGCAGTCGGTAAGTGCCCCCACCCGAGGGCTCTCTAACGTGCCATTGGTGACGACA
>JBHJIV010000296.1:0-13370 GCA_050043105.1 Leptolyngbyaceae cyanobacterium
GATTAAAAGGTATTTCAGAACGAGTTCAAATGTTGGGAGGAGAACTAGAAATCGATAGTATTCTAGGCCAAGGCACGCTTATTCAAATCAACATTCCTCTATGATTCGTATCCTCTTAGTGGATGATCAAACTATCTTTCGACAAGGATTAGCCGCTCTACTAAACTTGGAAGATGACTTTGAGATAGTGGGGCAAGCTGAAGATGGTAGGGCAGCCATACAGTTAACCGAACAACTGAAACCCGATGTGGTGTTAATGGATGTAAAAATGCCAATTTGCAATGGTGTTGAGGCTACTCGTGCAATTAATCAACACTTTCCGTCAATTAAGATTTTAGTTCTCAGCACCTTTGATGACGACGAATATATTTGGGCTTCTTTAAAGGCCGGAGCATTGGGATACCTTTTGAAGCGAACTCCTGCTGAACAAATGGCTATTTCTATACGATCTGTTTATCGAGGGTATAGCCAATTAGGCACTACTATTGCCCCTAAAGTCTTTACACAGGCGAAACCGCTAACTACGATACACTGGCAAAAATTTTTGAGTCAACGAGAATTTGAGGTTCTGAAACTTGTTGGTCAGGGTAAGACTAATCAGGAAATCGCTGCAAACTTGCACCTAAGTGAAGGCACTGTAAAAAATTACATTACTCGAATTCTTCAAAACCTCAATCAGTTCGACGTGAAGGATCGTGTTCAAGCAGCTCTTTGGGCTGTCCAAAATTTAGACGTTTCTTAGCATTTAATTGATTCAGTACTTAGTCCGAGACAAAAATTTAAAAGGATAGAGAGAAAATAAGGTGCTACGACTGAGGACTCTCGGATTGAAAAATAGGACTCGCCTTGGATAGGCATTCACTTCAAATTTGATATTGGAGAAACCTCTGTACAGGATAAGGGGTTGAAGGGTAGCAGAGAAAAGTGCGATCGCACCCAAAACACATGGACACAAGGGTCGTTCAGCCAGAAGACGTTATTGGATACGCAAAGCTAGCCGAGAAGAGAATTTCAAGAAATTCTAACTTTGCTCTTAACAGGGTGTTGAGAAGGACTTCTTCTTGCTTATTCCTAGTTACACATTACGTTGGGTTGGATATTTACCTCACTGTGAGTAACCGGTTTTATCGGTCTCGTCCATTGTGTTGAATAAAGCTTATTTCCTTGATAAGGCTGGCTCATTATCCTTTACTGTTTCTACATTGGCTTCTAGATTCTCAACGATTTGCTGACCTAGAGGCGTTGCTTGCAAATAGGCGATTGCAGGCTGAATGTAAGGATAGACCTGAGCACGATAAAATTTAGGAAAACCCAGTTTCATATCCTCAGGGGTGCGATAGCCCAGCTCTTGGTTTTTGCCCAATTCCTCAAATTCATAGAACAGGGCCACGGTTTTTTGTAGATAGCTTGGGTCGCTAAGCTGACCAATCAAATCTGCAGCACGGGTTAGACCAGGGTAATGATCGGTAACCTGGTAGGCGGGCTTATCTGGTACAGGGAATTGAGTAAAGCCAATATTACGCTGAATCGCCTCGAGGTCTAGCACCTCACAGTGGCTAAAGTTTTCCTTTACAAATAGCTTGCCACGCTCTACGTGGTAAGGAGCAAGGCTGGCGTCAGTCGTCCCTGGTGCTAGGGTGACCCAAGCGGTTTTAGGAGACTGATTTGCCGTTCGTACTTTACCCAGTACGAAGCGCCGCTGGGCTGGGTCATCTTGCCGACAGACGCCGCTTACATAGCCGATGTCGTGACATAGCAGCGACACCATAAAATTAAGCCAGTCTTCACGGGTGACGTTTCCTTCTACCTGGTGTTTACCATGCAGAATTTCTTGACCCACCAGACAAACCAGGATCGTATGTTCAACATTATGGTAAAGCGCTGTGCTAGCGCTGAGGCTGTCTAAAACCTGAGCTGCAAACTCACTAAGTAAAACGCCATAGTCTGGCTGATTTGCTTGGTTGGGGTTGGCAGATTCATATCCCAACGGTTTACCGAGCATCTGGATATACTTCTCGTGCAGCTGATTTACACAAGCTTGCTTCATTGAGGTGGCTGGGTATAGCACGGTTAAGGCTGATGTAAACAAGTATCAAAGAGGATGTTTAGAGAGCAGAGTGACTATAAAACCGGAGGACGCCATAGTTGTTTGATTACGGGCCCTCCTATCCCCGATAGG
This sequence comes from Leptolyngbyaceae cyanobacterium, assembly GCA_050043105.1. GTDB lineage: Bacteria > Cyanobacteriota > Cyanobacteriia > Phormidesmidales > Phormidesmidaceae > Leptothoe. The sequence goes on from JBHJIV010000296.1 coordinate 2,180, forward strand.
ATTTTGATTGAAACTAAGGAAGCTTACAAGATGCACAAGCTATGAGCAGGTTGTATATATCCTACCTATAACCCACGCGTTTCTTTCCTACTATCTAAGCTTTCTTGGTGTAATAAATCCATTGACTCTGATGGTTAACGGTTCGCGATCGCTGATTTAGGGGATGAATCGGTCTGGATTGGTCGTTATTTAACGACCTCTCACAGCTAAAACCATCCCGAGGATCGGCTGCCAATGGTTCTCTTGGTAAATGATGAGCAGTTCAGCATCCTGACTAGGTAAGTTTATTATTGTAGGTGGCTCTGCTGGCTTTGGTTCGGCAGCATTGATACTGGCTACCCTAAAAAGCAGCAGTAGCAAAATAAATGGGAGTGATAGCAGTAGAGTTGGCATCATGGGTGTCCTCTTTTTGCAGCAATGTGGGGTTTAACCCTCTAATCGATTTGATTGTCTGAGCTGTAGTTGATTAGGCTGTAACCCTGCAGGTCTCATGGTTCGTAATCAGGTTGAAGATGCTTACACTTGGTTCGACCGCCAAGTGCTCATGAGGGCTGTCTATTAAAGCGACAACTTGGCTATAGATTGCTAAACCCGATCGATTTGTCAGGGATTAGCTAACCTTGTCGCTTTGAGTTAAGAGCAAAATAAGACTGTTGTACTAGATAAGGCATGAACTGTCAGGTTACGGTGATGTCTGTTTCCCTGTGGTTTCTAGTATCTGGTGTTAACGAATAAACCGTAACCAGAAAAGCTCACAACCTGAGAAGAAAGTTGTGAGCTATGGTGTATTAACTTAAGAACAGGCTTTATCCGAGACCTCATAAAACCTCAGAAAAGTCCTGAAAATATTGACGTTAGCTTTGTCAGAAAATTGGCAGCAGGGTACCGTAGGTTTTGTGTATCCCCTGCCTCGATTACTTACCCTGATATGTCACTCCCATGCTCAGCCGCAATTTTGCCATGGATGCAGATGCAGCCCTGGAATTTGTCGACCGATTGGTTTATGCCAAAACTGACAAACATTTAAATGATCTAGAACGTCAGGTTTTTTTGGGTTCCTGGCAGGGAAAAACCTATGAGGAAATCTATCCGTTTAAGACAGAATATATCGAAAAGTCTGTTGGATATAAACTTTGGCATAAGATCTCGGATGCTTTAGGGGAAAGGATTACCAAAAAACGGCTTAAAGGTTCTATAGAGCGGGCAATTAGACAGCAAAAACAGATTGCTATTATCTATCGAGAACAAATGCCAGATGCTCGCATAGTGGAGACGTTAAGACAGACAGCTCAGTCTGTTGGGCGGCCCTTTTTGGCAAATTTAGATACGGTATCCAATGCTGGCGATAGCTGGGCCAATCAGCTGGAAGCAAAATTGACCTGTTGCCGCTATTTTGTTTTGTTGCTGTCTTCTCAAATGGCGATGAGTGAGATGGTGATTGAGATCTTGCAGCGGATTTGGGACCATCATATGAATCAATATAACCATAGACCATGGCTGTTGGTGCTGCGTCTGTGTAGCGATCCACCCTTTTCTTTGAATCACGACTTGCGTAACTATCTTGTGCAAGCTCGACAATATAGCTGGATGACTCTAGGAGATGAACAGCGATTGCTGCAAGATCTCTCCAAAATTGTTCAAGCTGGTAATCCTCCACCTGCAGTTCCCAATGGGGCCCCGTTTACGGAGCGTGCCTCCGATAACGCCTCAGAGCGCGGCACGCCGTGTCCGTCTAAGCTTGCGGATGGGGTTCTGGTTGCGCCACCGCCTGTGGCAGATCCTGAATTGCCACGGGGACAGGTACGATTGGCATCTGCTTTTTATGTTGAACGCCAGCCGCAGGATAAGCTGTGTTATGAAGAAATCTTAAAACCGGGTGCTTTGATTCGGATTAATGCACCGCGACAGATGGGAAAAACGTCTCTGATGGCTCGTATTTTAGCGAAAGCTAGAGATCAGGGATACCAGACGATTCCTTTGAGTTTTCAGCATGCTGACCAGGAGATTTTTAATAGTCTTGACAAGCTATTGCGCTGGCTCTGTGTGCGGGTGGCTCGTAAGTTAAACCTTGCTCCCCGTCTGGAGGATTTTTGGACCGACGCCTATGGCAGTAAAGATAACTGTACGGCCTACTTTGAAGATTATCTGCTGCCAGAAATTGCGACGCCGCTGGTATTGGGTATGGATGAGGTGGATCGGGTCTTTCAATATGCCAATATCGTGGATGATTTTTTTGGTCTGCTGCGAGCCTGGTATGAAGAGGCGGGTTACGGTATCGATGGCAGCTGTCTTTGGGAGAAGCTACGGTTAGTTGTTGTACACTCTACAGAGGGCTACATTCCCCTCGATATTAATCAGTCACCTTTTAATGTCGGTCTACCCATTGAACTTCGAGATTTTAATTTTGAGCAAGTCACTAATTTAGCCTGTCGTCATGGGCTGCATTGGACAACTGACCAAGTAGAACAATTAATGACCCTAATTGGTGGACACCCTTATCTAGTGAGGTTTGCGTTTTATCATATTGCGCAGCGACAGCTAACGTGGCAACAACTTTTAGAGAGTGCCCCTACAGAATCAGGTATCTATGGAGATCATCTCCGCCGCCATCTGTGGATTTTACATCGTAATGCTGAGCTGGCAGCGGCGTTTGGCCAGGTTTTAGCCCATCAGGAGCCGATTAGCTTGGAGTCAGAATCCGCATTTAAACTTCACAGTCTTGGGTTGGTCAAACTGCAGGGGAATGGTGTGGTTCCTCGGTTTGAGCTATATCGGCAGTACTTTGGCTCTCGCTTAAATCGGTAACAGTCTGTTGTTTGTGCAAAGGGGGTGAATGGAATCATGCAGTATAAAGTTGGGGGACATTTGCCTCTAGATGCTCCAAGCTACATTGTACGTGGGGCAGATGAGGCTCTCTATCAGGCACTTAAGGCGGGTGAGCTATGCTATGTGTTTAACTCTCGCCAAATGGGTAAAACAAGCCTGCGAGTGCGTACGCTTTATCGTTTACAACAGGCTGGTGTGGCCTGCACCGCCATTGATCTCAATAAAATTGGCAGTCGAGATATTACGGCTCAGCAATGGTATGCCGGGATTATGCGACGTCTGGTGACCAGTTTTGGTCTGCCGCTTGATCTGCGTCAGTGGTTAAAAGAGTATGACTATCTGTCACCGGTTAAGGTTTTAAGCGAATTTATTGAACAGATATTAGTTAGGCACGTCACCCAGCCGATTGTTATCTTTATTGATGAGATTGACAGTATGCGCCGTTTGCCGTTTGAAACGGATGACTTTTTTGCGTTTATTCGCTCTTGTCTGGATTCTGGGCACTTAACTTTTGCTCTACTGGGGGTAACCACACCGTCTGACCTGATTACAGACAAGTACTGCACTCCGTTTAATGTGGGTCGAGCCATCGATCTCCATGGCTTTACATTTTATGAGGCTCGTACCCTGGCTCAAGGGTTGGTGAATGCTGAGCGCCCTAAGGTGTTGCTGAAGTATATTTTAGATTGGACCGGTGGTCAGCCGTTATTGACCCAAAAACTGTGTCAGGTCATTACGGCAAACGATGAGTGCATCTTGGTAGGTCAAGAACGGCGCTATGTCGAAGTACTGGTGGAAACGCGAATTTTAGATAATTGGGAGGTGCAGGATGAACCACCTCATTTAAAGACGATTCGCGATCGCTTACTCAATATTGATAAGCGGACAGGGCCATTGCTACAGCTCTATGAACGTATTCTGGAAAATGGCGACGTCTCGGCTGACGACAGCGGTGAACAGCTGGAGCTACAGCTGGCGGGGCTAGTGGTTAAGCGTGGTGAACAGCTGCGGGTTTACAATCGCATTTATGCCACGGTCTTTAACAATCAGTGGGTACAGCGGGTACTGTCGAATGTGTACGAAGAGTTTATGAAAACAGTTTCTAAACAAGAACAGAAACTGTTATCTATGCTCAATGTCATGGAAGGAAAAGGATTTGACTATATCCTCAATGAAATTCTCAGCGATATTACGCTAAAGATGAGCGTACTGCTAAGTGCTGACCGCACCACTGTTTTCTTTATTGATCCTGAAAAAAATGAGCTGTGGTCTATCGAGGCAAACAGTGGTGATACCAAATATCCAACCATTAAAATTTTAACAAATGAGGCAAGTACCGGTCAGCTGACTGAGTTTCAGCAGTTTATTCAAGCTACTCAAGGTTCGGCTCAGAATGATGAAAACTACACCGTATACAACGACCTATTTTTTTCGCTGCCCAATGCTCAGGGGACGCTGATAGCCTTTGTCCATTTGGTGAATAAGCTAAAGCTATCCCATAACCCTACTGCTCCCCTAGAAGAGAGGATTGATCTGCTGGGGTTTAATCAAGAAGATAAAGTACAGCTACAGGATTATGCTGAGCCGATTCAGCGAATTTTAGAGCAGTGTCACTATTGTTATCTTCTGACGCAACGCATCCAGACATCAGAGGCACTGACGGAAGCAACCACCTCGGTTTCTCAAAGCAGCCTTAACCCAGATGAAATTATTGGGCGGGTCATTGATGCGGCTAAGCGGCTGATGAATGCGGATAGGGTGACGCTATGGCTAGTGGACCATGAGACTCAGGAACTTTGGTCTAATATTCCGTTTGAAAATGGTGAGGTAAATGAGATTCGCATCCCCATCGGCCAGGGATATGCCGGGATTGTGGCCCAAACGGGGGAGCCGTTAAATATTGGGTTTGATCTGTATGATCATCCGCAGTCTGGTCGCTCTAGGCGAATGGATCAAAAAACCGGCTACCGTACCTGCAGCCTGCTGTGTATGCCAGTGTGGAATCAGCATGGTGAGTTGGTGGGGGTAACACAGCTGATTAATAAGCGACGTCAGGGAGATTTTCTACCCTATGATCCTGGCTGTTGGCCTGAGGCTCCGGCTTGTTTTCAAGCTAGTTTTGATAGCACCAGTCAGCAACATATGGAGGTGTTTAATACCCAGGTGGGGATTGCGTTACAAAATGTCCAGAATTTTGCTGAGCTTGAACGTCAGGCGGTTTATCCTCGCAATGTTGTGAGTAAAACCCTGGAGCTATTGAACCAGGTAATGGACAAGCAGGGGTTTGATGAGATTTTAGATACCACACTGCACTCTATTACCCTTAAATTAGGACAATCTCTTGGGGCAGATCGCACTACCATCTTTTTGTTTGACTCTGACCGTCAGGAATTTTGGTCGATTGTTGCGGAAACGGATAGCGAGGTCAATACGTTAGAAATTCGGGTGCCGATTAATCAGGGCATCGTTGGGGAGGTGGCGGCCCACCACCGGATGATCAATATTGCCTATGATTTTTATGACGATCCGCGCTCAAGGTTTGCCCAAAGTCAGGAGCACACAATCGGATATCGTACCTATACGTTACTGACTTTGCCATTGATTAACCATAGTGGAGAGCTGATTGCAGTGGTGCAGCTGCTAAACAAACTGCTACCCTATCAGCACCCAGATTTGCCACTTGCTGAGCGGATAGACTGTCAGGGATTTACTGCCAGTGATATTGAGATAGTCAATGCCAACTCTGCGGCTATTCAGATTATTTTGGAGAGCTTTTTCTCTTACCACAAAACATCGCGAGGTCAGCGGGTGGCGGCAACACTGATGGCGGCAGTACGGTCCTGTGATTTTAGTACGGCGGAACCAGAAGAGATATTGGGGCGTATTATTGATGCGGCTAAGGAATTAATGAGTGCGGATCGTGGCACGCTGTGGTTGCTGGATTGCGATCGCAACGAACTATGGAGTCGTATTCAGTTTGACAATGGTGAGGTTCGAGAAATTCGTCTTAAGCTCGGAGAAGGGTTTGCAGGAGATGTTGCCCAAACCCGTAAGGCGTTGAATATTCCCTTTGATATCTATAATCACCCGGCATCTGAACGGGCAAAAGCGACCGATACCAGGAGTGGCTATCGTACCTGTAGCCTTCTTTGTATGCCTATTCTTAATCAAGATGGAGAGCTGATTGGCGTGACCCAGCTGGTGAACAAAAAAAAGGCAGGCTACTATGCCAGACTGCCACTCGTCCATGACCAGCCAGTGCCAGATCAGTATTGCACCAGCTTTGATGATAGCGATCAAAAATGTCTTTATATTTTTAATAATCAGGTAGGTACTATCATTCAAAATGCAGAGCTGTTGGCAGCCGTGCGCCAGCAAGAACAGATACTGAGAGAGAATTTTTTTGAGTAATAAAGTGTTTTAGGCGTTTTGTTTAGATGATTGCCTTGCCAACGACAATAATTTGAAAACTTTGATTGGCTCGGAGATTGAATTTTGTTGTGGGGCTAAAGACCTACTCTAAAATTTAGGACGTTAGCCTCATGCTTTATTACTTTGGGGTCGTCTAGAATGCATGCATGCTCCCTTAAATTTTTCGCAGCGCATATTTTATGGACTATAAAAACAGCCTCAACACAAATATGGAAGAAAATCAGCCATAGGGGAAGTTGTCTTTATGTTTCCTTTAAATAAGATTCATCCTAACTTTAAAACCAACTGTAGGAGTTTCCCGTACTACTCGTAAGTAATGCTTTCTTTGGCCTTGCTATCTAATTAGCGTCTATTTTGGCGATGTTTTGAGTATCGGAAATCTAATGTATAGTTTTTGAGGAAACGTTAAACGAATCTTATACGTGCGCTCAAGCTGCTGGCCAGATTGAGTTTTTAATACAGCAGTTTTAAGGCAATATTCAGCTATTTCTCATATTTTATTGATGTCCTTGGAGAGACCGTTTAGGGTCTGGTAGAAATCATGCCTGGTAAGCTGATGCAATCTGCTGTTGCTAAGTGTGTACTTGCTACTTTAGCTTGCCTGTTGTGTATTGTGAGTTCCTCTTTACTATCAGATGCGCTGGCACATAATTTAGGACAGAGCTATGTCTATCTGCAGGTTAGGGAAAATATGCTCTCAGCGCGGGTGGAGATGCCCATTAAGGAACTCAATCAAGTATTAAATCTGGGACTCCCAGCTGAGAAAAAGATTCGTTCAGATGATATTGAGCCCCATATCGAGCAGATACAAGCTTATGTGGATGAGCATCTAACCCTGGACTGTGCTCCTCAAGCGTGCAGCCTTATATTTCAAGACTATGGATTTTTAAACACAACATTTGCACAGTTTTTAAAAATTGATTATGCCCTAGACGGGTTTCAGCAGATGCCTGAAGCGATCGATGCGACCTATGATGTCATCTTAGAACAACTGCCGCAGCATACAACGATGTTGCTAGTGGAAGAAAACTGGATGACAGGGACGTTTCAAAATGAGTCTGAGCCATCGATGATATTTAGACAGCCAGGGCAGACTCAGACATTAGATCTCACGTCCGGTAGTCTGTGGCAGGGCTTTTCGACGCTTGTCTATCTGGGGATAATTCATTTTATAAAAGGTGTTGACCATGTTCTCTTTCTGGTTGCTTTACTGCTGCCATCAGTGTTAAGTCGACAGGAAGATTCAACTTGGAAACCGGTCAATAAGCTCTCAACCGCATTTGTTTATAGTATTAAAGTCGCTGTTGTTTTTGCTGTTGCCCACAGTATTACGCTCTGGCTAGCTTCATTGCAGGTTGTTGAGATACCTGCTCGAATGGCGGAGTCTCTCATTGCGGCTTCTATTGGTTTAGCAGTGGTGGATATCTTTTATCCTATTTTTCGGAGACGTCTATGGTTAATTCTTTTTCTCCTTGGATTGTTTCATGGATTTGCCCTGGCTAATGCCTTAATAGAATTGGGGGCAACAAGTCAGAAGACGGTTTTATCTGTGTTTGGGTTTAATTTGGGTTTGGAAATTGGGCAATTGATGATAATCGCTGTAATCCTTCCAGTGATTTATTGGCTACGTAACCAACGATTTTATCTGAGCTTTGTGATTAGGGTGGGGGCTGTATTGCTGGGGGCAATATCACTCTATTGGTTTATAGAACGGGCGTTTAATGTGAATATTCGAGTTTTACCGGTGCTACAAAGTCTGTTTTAGAGTGGTGAGTGTGGTGAAGCATTATTTTTTTAAGGCGGCGAGTTGGCAAACAGGTTTCCCATGGTTTCTTTGACGCAGGCTAGTGCGATTAACAACGTTGTTGAGGATTCGTCGTAACAAACCCTGATCCTCACAGTGGATGATACTCGACGAAATGTAGAGTATGTGGGGTTGAATGCACTGATGGATGAGATGATTGCCCGTCTCACCCAAGCATTTGAACAGTTTGATCCTGAAAGAACGGTGGTGCCTGTTCGTAGCGGGTTTAGCTACGAACAACCCCATGTGGGGTTAATAGAATGGATGCCGCTCTTTGAAAAACACCGGCAAATTGTAGTGAAGGCGGTAGGGTACCATCCTCAGAACCCGAGTTTGCATAATCTACCGACGGTGCTTTCTACGGTTTCTGCCTATGATCCGGTGTCAGGGCACCTCTCTGCGGTGATTGATGGGACGTTTTTGACAGCGTTAAGAACAGGGGCGGCCTCTGCGATCGCAACCAAACTCCTGGCTTCACCCAGTAGCCAAGTTCTTGGCCTGATTGGTGTGGGGGCCCAGGCCGTCACACAGCTCCATGGGCTGTCTCGCTGTTTTGACCTGAAACAGGTTCTCATTTTTGATAGTGACCCAACGGTGAGTCAAACCTTCTCTGAGCGAATCGCCTGTTTGGGGTTAGACCATTTAGAGATTTGCCAGGCAGAGATTGCTGAGATTGTTGCCGCCGCTGATATTCTCTGCACGGCTACATCGGTGGATGTGGATGATGGGCCGGTCTTTTTTGACCAAGCCCTCAAACCCTGGCTGCACGTCAATGCGGTAGGGGCTGATTTCCCTGGTAAGTTTGAGGTACCCTTAAGTCTTTTAGAGCGCAGTTTTGTGTGCCCCGATTTTCGAGATCAGGCTATTCGTGAAGGTGAATGTCAACAGTTTAAGAAGCTGGATCAAATTGGAGGTGAGCTATCTAGCGTAGTCAAGCATCCGGCCCAGTATCATCACTATCAGCAACAGACCACTGTGTTTGACTCCACCGGATTTGCCCTTGAGGAGCAGGTGGCCATGAATATGTTGCTGGACTATGCAGCTGAGCTACAGATCGGTACCCTAGTTGGGCTAGAAAGCGCCACCGCTGAAGTTAAAAATCCCTATAGTTTTGTCCTGTAATCTACTCACATTTCACTCCCAACATTGTCATGGATTTTTCCTGGTCAGACGAACAACTCGCTTTTAAGCACCGCGTCATTCAGTTTGCGCAAGAGAACCTGAATGGTGACATGGTAGAGCGTGACTATCATGGCAAATTTTCCTGGGAGAACTGGAAAAAGTGCGCTGAGTTTGGCATTCAGGGTATGTGTATGCCAGAGGCGTACAGCGGCTCGCCTGCCCTGGACATTATGACCGCCGTGCTGGCGATGGAGGCCCTCGGTTATGGCTGTGAAGATAATGGTCTTACGTTAGGGCTAAATGCTCAGATGTGGACGGTGCAGATTCTTTTAGAGCAGTTTGGGACTGACGACCAAAAGCAGCGATATCTGCCAAAGCTGTGTCGGGGTGAATGGATTGGCGTGCATGCCCTATCTGAGCCCAATGCCGGGTCGGATGTGTATAGCCTCAAAACCCATGCTCAAAAGTGTGACGGTGGCTATATGCTGAACGGCAGCAAAAAATTTGTTACCTGTGCCCCCATTTGTGATTTAGCTCTGGTGTTTGCCACCATTGACCCGAGCTTGGGCAAGTGGGGGGTGACCGCTTTTTTAGTTGAGCGCGCAGCAGTGGGTTTCTCCACGGGGCCAGTCAAAGACAAAATGGGTCTGCGCACAGTGCCGTTTGGCGAGATTTTCTTTAAGGATTGTTTTGTGCCCGAAGAAGATCGTCTGGGTCCAGAAGGGGCTGGGTTTAGTTTCTCCCATAGTTCTCTGGAGTATGACCGCTGTTTTAACCTGGCCAGTGAGCTCGGTACCATGGAACGTCAGCTAGAGAAAACCGTTGAGTATGCTAAGTCGCGAGAGCAGTACGGTCAACCCATTGGTAAGTTTCAATCTGTTTCAAACCGGGTGGCTGATATGAAACTGCGGTTAGAGACGGCTCGGTTGCTCCTTTATAAAGTGGCATGGTTAAAAGAGCGGGGGCAGCCTGCCATGCTAGAAGCGGCCTTGCTCAAGCTTTATCTCAGCGAGTGTTTTGTGGCATCTGGGTTAGATGCAGTGCGTATCCATGGGGGAAATGGCTATCTCACAGAGTATGAGGTGGAGCGAGATTTGCGAGATGCCGTTGGCGGGGTGATTTATGCGGGCACCTCAGATATTCAGCGCAATATTATTGCGCGTTCATTGGGGCTGTAGGAAGTGGGCATGATTTATGTGTTGTCTCAAATTTTAGATTGCTCTGCCAAACAGTTTCCTGAACGAGAGGCGTTTCGCTGTGATGGGAAGAGTCTTACCTATGGCGAACTGTTGCGGCCGGCCAACGGGTTGGCCCATCAGCTGGTTGACCTGGGGGTGCAGCGGGGCGACCGGGTGGGGATTTATCTGAGTAAGAGTTTGGAGAGTGCGATCGCAATTTACGGCATCTGGAAAGCGGGTGCGGCCTATGTGCCGCTTGATCCGGCTGCGCCTGTTGCCCGCACGGCCTATGCCATTAATCACTGCGGGATTCGTCATCTGATTACCCAAAAATCCAAACGGATGCGGATGCCGGATTTGTTAGACGCAACCGTCGTAGGGGCGCCGCATGCTGCGCCCCTCCGACACATCATTGGGTTGCCGGAGGGGGTTGTTCTAGACCATGGGGTAGACCGTTGTGACTGGTCGGATATTCTGCCAAATGATACGCCGCCATCGGTGCACATTATGGAACAGGATCTGGCCTACATTATGTATACCTCTGGGTCGACGGGGACCCCTAAGGGGATTATGCACACCCACCGCAGCGGTCTCAACTATGCGCGGATGGCGGCCCATACCTATGGTTTGACCCATACAGATCGGCTGGGTAATCACTCGCCGCTGCACTTTGACATGTCCACCCTGGACTATTTCTCAGGTCCATTGGTGGGGGCAACAACGGTGATTATTCCTGAAGCCTATATGAAAATGCCTGCCAGTCTCTCGCAGCTGGCCCAGGATGAAAAGCTAACCATTTGGTACTCGGTGCCGTTTGCCTTAATTCAGC
>JBHJIV010000297.1:0-19062 GCA_050043105.1 Leptolyngbyaceae cyanobacterium
TGGTATAACCGAGAGAGACCGCATCAATCATTGAATTATCGAACACCCGATGAAATTTATTATGAACATGACTTGAGTGTGTAATACTCGTTGAACGTGTAGAACGTGTGTAATTTTTTCAGAGCTTAGTTGCCCTTCAAACCTGTCTAAGCTTTGGGGTCCACTTCAAAGAGCGAAGTCGAAGCCCTTTTGAAACTGGAGCAATGGGAGCTTTACCCACGCCTATTTGCTTATATTCCACCTGATATTCTTGTGCTTGAGCGAATTGATGGCGTTCCCTGGACGGTTTCGCTTCGCACTGAGGATGAGACGTACCTGGAAGCTGCACTTGACGCATTTATCTGTCTCACTGAGGCTATCGAAACGGAAAAACTACCAACTTGCCGCCTCGCACAGTCAATCCAAGGAATTTTGCTGACTTTAGACGAACTTTTTGAGTACCATCCAGCTATCTATGCACTTCCTGAGATTGAGAAAGCATGTGAGGATGTCAAAGCAGTTTATTCCCGCTTAATCCAAGAACCTTCTACTTGGTATATCGATGATCCTGGGCCTGATAACCTGCTGGTAAGCGAACGAGGCTTCGAGCGCTTCGTGGATGCTAACCTCGATGTAGGAAATCGTGTAGTCCATGTAGCTGGCTTTCTAGAACGATTGGCTCACCGAACTAATTCACTAAGGCTCTCCAGTACAGCATTTAAGCTTCTTGTTGACCGTTTTACCCTCGACCCTGACATCATTGTGGCGGCGGCGCTTCTTCGTTCTCTCATCGCAGTCAGCCGCTATCACCGTTGGAATGGCTGGAATATGTGGCCAGATAGACACAAACTTCCTTTATCTGAGGCAGAGGAGCGAGAACGCGCTCGTTATTATGTGCGTTCAATTTTGACGATTCGACGACATTTACCACTCAATCCTATGCTTTAAATGAGCTAGGAGAGTGAAAAAAGGAGGGGGGAAAGCTTGAAAACTCCTTCAGTAGCATGGACGTTTGCATCAGATTTCCTGTGACTACTGCTTAGGGAGGTAGAGGGTTAGACAGCGGTGAGTTTTAGTCGAGCCCGATGGCCTGTTTGAGTTGATCAATGCCAATACTGTTGCGATTAAAGGCGCGGTCATGGAGGCCGAACTTATCGTGATGCGCCTGGACATCAGGGCGACTTGCGGCTGCCAAGCGGAATCTAATTGAGCGCCTTGATTCAGCTGGGGGTTTTCTTTTAGGCTTGTGCAGCTATGGGGAGCAGAATCGAAAGGCTGCGATGGTACGGTACTATCCAGAGCAATAGTTTGTTGAGCGCCCTGGTTTAGCTGGGGCTTTTTCGTTGGGAAGTTTCTAAGCGGGATGCGAGACCAGGCAGCTGCTGAGCGATGCAATCAAGCCTGAGATGAGCTTTCATAGGATGGCCTTGCTGTCAACGTCAGCTCCAGTCTGGCAAACGAAATCATAAACCGACAAACTGTTTAGGAAATCAAGTCATAGCTTACTTCTATAGACTTTCGGAGTCATATTACTATGTCGACGAAAGACTTTTGTAAAATAACTCTGGTCACGAAAGCCCACCTGCTGACAAATATCAGCGATCACCAGCGTTCTTTTAGCCAACAGTTCCTTCGCCCGCTCGATACGGCATCGCGTAACGTATTGCAGCAGCGTTTCGCCCGTACTCTGCTTAAACAGGGTGGCAAAATAATGGGCGCTCAGTGGCACAACGCTAGCAACCTCCGTCAGGCTCAAGTCGTCCGCCAAATGCTCATGAATATAAGCCACCACCCGTCTTAAGCTAGATGGCGACAGCCCCGTTTGAGCGTTTTGCACTGACTGCTTAACGGTTGAATAGTGCTTGAGCAGATGCATCACCAACGTCGTCGCCATCGACTCCACATAGAGTTGACTGTTGATCAGCGATGCCCCACCCATGTCTCGCTCTAGCTCCGACTTGAGTAACAGCCCAATCTGTCGCAAAAATGGGTCATAGACCTTACAGTGAGAGACAATCTCAACGCAATCGAGATCGACAAATTCAGAAGCGACACAGGTTAAAAACGTTGGTTCCAAATAGAGAGCAATGAATTCAATATCCTTCGGCCATTGATCTTTAAAGGTGTAGTGCGCGGGGTAAATACAGCTCTTGCCGCAGCCTGAAATCTCCTGTTGCTGTTTATTGCCCTGCCAGGCAGTCGCTCCAGAAGACTGTCCTAACTCGATACCGATAATGTACTGCTTGGAAGCGTGCTCTGGTGTTTCGTGAGCGGGTTGCCGGTAGTACTGTAAATGGAGACCCTGCCAGGCCACGCCCCTGCTCGACAGCAGCGGCAGACGGGGATACACCTGCAAGATGTGGTCGTCCTTAGTGTAGTCGATTTCTGATAGCACCTGCGAGAGCTCTATTGCAATATCACGACAGTAGTTTAGCGCTCTCGCATAGGCTAGCACGAATCAAATTTCCTCAGCTTGCTAATAAAGCGCCAGCTATAGACGGTGGCTGCCGTCGTTGCCCCCAAGTAGTAGCCTATCCACAAACCTTGAGCTCCCAGTCCGACCCGGAAACCCAGGGCATAGCCGCTGATTAGCCCCACCCCGAGATAGGCCAGCATGTTTAGCAGCACCGGCACGCGGGTATCTTGCAGCCCATACAGCGCCCCAAGCGTGGTCTTCTGAATCCCGTCAAAGATATTGCCCAGGGCAACAACGACGATTAAAGGGTTCACCAGTTTGATCAACTCGGCATTCTCAGGGTCGCTGAGGTCAACATAGAGCCCTATCACGGGCTGCCGAAACAGCAGTAGGGCGATCGCTATCAGGGTTGTCACTGTGATGATTGCGGCAATGCTGACACCCCCAGCTCGTCTCATACCCTGAAGGTCTTGCCGCCCAAACCACTGGCCTACCAGCGCGGTCGCCGCAAACGACATCCCCATCGGGACCATAAACACTATCATTGCGGTCTGCAGGGCAACCTGGTGGGCCGCCAGCGCGTCGGTCCCCAATAGACCAATGAGGTAAATCACCACCAACATCAGACCATACTCAAACAAAATAGAAATGCCGATGGGCATGCCAATCACAATGAGCTTCCGCATCAGAGAAAATCTGAGCCGATACCACCGCCCAAACAGCTTGTAGACCTTGAGCTTTGGGTGCCTGAGCAGGTAGATCACCAGCGCCAAAAACATGCCCCACCAGGCCATTGCACTGGCTAAGGCCAGCCCCGCTAGCTCCAGACGGGGGGCACCAAACTTGCCAAACCCCAAGACGTAGTTGCCTGCAATGTTAAATAGCGTCCCAATTATTACAATGATCATAATCGGTCGGGCTTGTGACAGGCCGGAGATTACGCCACGAAACATGGCGAAGCCCACCGCTGGAAACAGCCCCCAAAGTACTACATTGAGATAGTTCGTTGCTAGGGCGACGGTTCTCGGGTTCTGACCTAGCCTCAGCATCACAGTATCCATGTGGCTCATGCCCACCATGGTCAAGACAGACAGCCCTACCGTAAGCAGCAATCCCTGCTGCGTTACCTGCTCAATTCGCGTTTTTTGCCCTGCACCATAGCCAGCAGCCACGAGTGGGCTCACCCCCATTACCACACCCGCTAAGGTATTGAGAAACACCTGAAAGGTAAAAGATGCCAGCCCACCGGCAGCCAGATCTTCTCGTCCTATGTGCCCCATCATCACAGTGTCGACAAACCCGGTTGCGGCTTGGACAATTTGAGCACTGATCAGAGGGATAGCGAGCCTCAGGAGCGCCTTGATTTCAGTTCGGATTGAAGAAACACAAAGATTCGTCATAGAGGTTTAGGCGATCTCGCATGAAAAGCTCAGGTTTGAAATTAAGGGCAAACGCCCCTATCAACTCACAGCATCAAAAAACAACTGCAAAACCATGTTGTGATTTAAACTTAGCGCAGCTCGCAACAAGAGTCTGGTAGATTCTTCCTAAAACTATGACGATCTTCTGTTATTGGACTCAGTCGTCATCAATCTCCAGCAGAGCTGCAGGTTAATGACTTTTTGGTTGTGGTTGTTATCCAATGCTCTTTGCTAAGATTGGCGTTAATTGGTTTTAACTGAGTCTGTATGGGTTCAAAGTTGATTGCAATCGGTGGTGGCGGCTTCCTAATGGAGCCAGAGAACCCCCTTTTGGATCAGTACTGTCTGAACTGTACGGGTAAGGCTGTTCCTAAGGTTTGTTTTATTCCTACGGCTAGTGGTGATTCAGAAGACTTTCTCTCACGTTTCTACACAACATTTGCTAGGTCTCCTGTGAACTATCGCATCTTGCATTTTTTCGTAAACCGCGATTGGGTGTGCTCCCCCTAGCTGGTCCTGATCAACATCTGTTGAGTCAAGACATAATTTATGTCGGCGGAGAAAATACTCGCGCAATGCTTGCAGTTTGGCGCGAATGGAAGATCGACGAGATTTTAAGAAGAGCTTGGCAATCTGGCACCTTGCTAGCTGGGATGAGTGCTGGTGCAATCTGCTGGTTTGAATATGGTGGAAGTGACTCAACCTGGGTTGGAAAGCTGAGTCCGCTAAAAGGTTTGGGGTTAATCCGAGGGAGTTGTACACCGCATTACGATGGTGAATTAAACCGGAGAGCTGATTTTCATCAGCTAGTTAAAAACGGTGACCTTCCTCCTGGCGTTGGAATTGATGACGGCGCAGCAGTGCTTTTTGAAGGACAGCAAGTGATTGAAGTCGTTACTTCAAGACCAGCAGCAAAAGCTTATCAAGTAAAACTGGAGGATGGACAAATTGTTGAAGAATCTATAGAAACCAGGTACTTATGCTAATCGCCGTATAACCATTCGCTTGGAACTGACTATCGAAAAATCCGGGTGTATTGCAAAGTTTTATACAACCGTTCAAACGAACCGTTATCCGTTAGATTTGACGCTGGAATATATAGTCGGGCTGGAGAAGAATGACTAGAGCAGTCCTATTTGATCTAGATGGCACGCTGCTGGACAGACACAGTAGTCTAATCCTGTATGTTCACCAGCAGATAAATAGGTGCAGCCCGGTTCTCGGCAATGTATCTCCCCCAGACTACCTCAATAAGATAATCGAACTTGATGCCCATGGTCACCAGACTAAAGACGTCGTATTTCAAGAGGTCGAGAAGTATTTTGATCTTCCAGATCAAAGTTGGCGAATACTGTTTGACGATTTTCTTCAGCACTTTCCCGATATTTGCGCTCCCTTTCCTCGTATGCACCAAACGCTCCAATTTCTTCAGCAAAGTGGATACTCACTCGGGTTGATCACAAACGGCAACAATGCGTCGCAGAATTCAAAGATAAATGGCCTGGGAATCCGCCACTACTTTGGGGCAATTTTGATTTCAGAGGCAGAGGGAGTAAAGAAGCCTGAGCCAGAGATCTTCAACCGCTGTCTACGTCAACTGCATGTGACTGCAAAGGATGCGGTTTTTGTTGGAGACAATCCGAAAGCAGATATTTATGGAGCCCAATCCGTTGGTATAAAAGCTATATGGATGAGAGATTCATACTGGCCCGAACCAAGTAGACCAGATGGCATAATCTGCCAACTAAGCCAATTGCCTGACTTGCTTGAGAAGATGAACGAGAATAACGAAGCGGATTGCATATGAACCAAATTTTGTATCTTGTGAGACATTGTCAGGCGACGGGGCAAGACCCTGATGCACTGTTGACAGAAACAGGCAAACAGCAAGCGATCGCATTAGCCGATAGGTTTAGCAAAGTATCAATTGGACGTATTATTTCCAGCCCATTCACTAGAGCATATCAATCAATTATGCCGTTATCAAAACACCTTGGGCTAACAGTTGAAGTGGATGAGCGACTGATTGAGCGAGTATTAAGCCCAGTTCCATTAGATGACTGGCGAAAACATCTGGCTGAGACCTTTGTAGACCTAGACCTGAGTTTTGAAGGAGGTGAGTCAAGCCGTACAGCGATGACGCGAGGTGCTGCAGCAGTTAATCAGGCAATGGTTTAACCATCTACAGCGGTAGCTTTCTGTAATTCCATACTCTAACAACAGAGTATGGAATTACAGTGTAGTTTTTTTTAAGAATGCGAGCACTGATGCCACAGATGCCGAGAGGGTAACTAATGCATTCACATTTACTCCGTATCTGCTCTTAAAAAGAACCTCGTACCTGAACTCCATAGGTAGCAGGAGCACCAAAAGAACCAACGGTGCCACTGCCAAAGGCGAAAGCGTTAGTGACATACTCTTCATCAAAGAGATTATTGGCAAAAAGATAAATGCCGTAGCTGTCAAATTCGTAGCCTAGTCGAGCATTGACAATGGCAAAGGAATCTTGGGCAAGGGTATTGGCGTCGTCGAAAAAGGTGGTGCCTGTTCCCTGCAAGGCAAGTCGGCCAAAAATACCGGATGGACTACGATACTGCACCGCTAGGTTATAGGTGAGATCGGGGGCTAAGGGTAGCTTGTTACCGTCAAAGCTTTGATTGGTAAACGGATTGGTGAATTCTGTAAATTCAACGTCGATTAGACCTAACCCAGCAATAAACTCTAGGCCCTCGACCGGTTTGGCTCTGGCTTCTAGCTCCAGTCCCAGAATTTCTACCTCAGCATTGGCGATGTCGCGAAGCTGACCAATGGTGTCTGGAAGGGCAACTTGGAAGTTGCTAACATCGTTGTAAAAAAGAGCTAAGTTCACTGTCAATCTGTCATCTAGCAAGCTGGACTTGAGACCCATTTCATAATTCCAAGAGATCTCTTTGTCATAGGTTAGAGTTTCATCATTTTCAGCTCGATAATTGATGCCACTGGGTCGATAGCCTTTGGCGATACTACCATAGGCCATTATCTCAGGGCTGATCTGATATTGCAGGGCAAATCGAGGTAGCCAAACATTGTCATCTTGGTCAATATCGTTAAAGGAGGTACCGCTGGGAAATGAGGCTGAACCATCGGCTAAGGTAAAGGTGCGATCGCGATCTTCCAAGCTACTATCCACCGCCTCATGCCGCAACCCTGCCGTTAGCGTCAGCGCCTCGGTGGGCTGATAGCTGACCTGACCAAACACCGCCAGGGTAGTCTGATCCAAATCAGCAAAGGTCTCGTCCTGACCGGCAGGTGAGCCAAAGATCCCCGGCGCATCGCTACCAAAAATAATGCCCTCACCATTGGCATCAAAATCGCGAAATTCATAATAGCCCCCCAGCAGCCACTGAAACGGCTTACTCCCTGTCGGAGACTGGATGCGAATCTCTTCACTAAAAATAGTCGAATCAAAGGCTGACACCCCTGCGGCTAAGTCGATAATAGACGCATCGCCATCAAATTGGGTTTCTTGATCCGAAAATCTTCGTGAGGTAATAGACGTGAGCCGAAACTTGGGCTGAGTATAGGCTACCCGCAGGGATTGAGTGTTGCTATTTAAACGGCTAAACCCATC
Source organism: Leptolyngbyaceae cyanobacterium (assembly GCA_050043105.1). Classification (GTDB taxonomy): domain Bacteria; phylum Cyanobacteriota; class Cyanobacteriia; order Phormidesmidales; family Phormidesmidaceae; genus Leptothoe. The sequence continues at coordinate 7,427 of JBHJIV010000297.1, forward strand.
AAAATTCTGGTTTGTATCCGAGAGATCGTCAGCATCGTCACTGCCCAAGGCAAATAACACCGGAGCCCCATCATCATGGTCATCAAAGGATGCATTCACTGCAACCTCCCAATCTTCATCGGGTAACCACTGCAGCCGCAGCCGCCCTGAACCGCCGGACTGCTCGCCCAAGTCATCGTCTAAAAACAGATTATCCACATAACCATCCCGGTTACCATAGCCTCCGGATAACCGTAGAAACAGCCGATCATCTATCAAAGGCACGTTGATGCTGGTCTGCAAATCTAGAGCATCAAAATTGCCATAGCTAGCAACACCTTTGGCTGCAAACTCATCACTGGGTGACTGAGTCACAATATTTACCACCCCCGCCTGAGCATTGCGTCCGTAGAGCGTGCTTTGAGGACCACGCAGCACCTCAACCCGGTCTAGGTCTAACAGATTGACATCGATAAAACTGCCATAGTCATAGGGCACATCGTCAATGTAAAACGCCACCGAGTCTCGCGAGACAAAGTTAAAGTTGCTTAATCCGCGAATGCTGTAGTTGTTAAAGTAGCGGCTATCGCCCCCGAACGGCAGCACTGAGAAGTTGGGCGTATCCGCAGCAATGTCGGTTAAGCTATCGATACCGGCATTTTCAATGTCATCCGCTGTCAATACCGTGATGCTGAGGGGAACCTGCTGCAGCGGTGCTTCTGTTTTCTCAGCTGTGACAATAATTCTTAGACTTTCCTGCTCTGTCTCCTCGTCTGTCTCCTCCTCGTCTGTCTCCTCGTCTTCTAGCAATCCTGGGTCGGGTTCCTGAGAAATTTGAACCGTCGTATTGTCAGCATCCTGATTTTGAGCCTCTACTGGAGCAGAGTATGCCAGAATCAATGCGGTTGCCCATATTATATATCTCACCTTGTTACCCCACGACGATAAGCAGCCCAAGCTGACGCTTTGCCCAGATCTGGGTGAGATCGCATCGTTTTAGCTCTGACTGATGAAAATAATTGTCAGTAGCTTACGCTGGTCAAACTGTTTTGAAAAGCCATAAATGATCCAATGGGGGATTTTTTTGATCCTCAGCTGGATTTATTTTTACCTTCCTGAACCATTCACCTTCCCAAACTCTCTCGGCGTGACCCCATATCTCCGCTTAAACGCAGCCGCAAAATGTCCACGATTGCTATAGCCAACAGCCCTGACTACTTCAGTCACGGTCATGTCTTTTGTTGCTAGCAAGTGTCTCGCTTGTTCCATACGACATTGGTGCAGATAGCCAAACACAGTTGTTCCTACAATCTGACGAAATCCGAGTTTTAGTTTGTAATCATTAAGACCTACCTGTCGCGCCAGAGCCATCAGAGATGGAGGCTTGGTCAGATTATTTTTAAGAATCTCTTGCGCCTGATAAATACAGTCTACATCAGCGCCTTTAAGCTGCCTTAAAGCTAGCTTTTGTTCTGAAGTATCCAACTGCCATGCGATCAGTTCCAACACCTTGCTTTCTAGATAGAGACGCTTCATCAATCCTTGGTAAGGACAGCCCCAAATCTGATGCAGCGTAGTAGCCATACGGGGCGTGGTGGCTCCCTGCAATACATAAGCCTGTTGCTTTAGACAAGGTTGAAGAACATTAGGGATTTTACCAGAATGCCCCGCCATCAGGGTTTGTAAAAAGTTGGGAGCAATATCCACCTGGATCAGCTGAATCACTTGATTAGCTTGATAATGGCGTTCTCCTTTAATCTCGGGTCGATAAACTAGACCATAGTCTCCCGCCTGCAGGTCAAAGCTATCGTCAGGGGCTTTGAGGTAGCCATTGACATTGCCGTTTAAGCAAAACGACAATCCCAGCGATGGAGTTTGGGCAGAGCCATACAGCACCACATCTTCTCGAAATTGATGCTCTTGAATATAAAGCGTTAAACCAGGCTGTAGCTGAACGGACTGAATGTAGCCATGCCCAAGCGCTGCCGGTAGCTTAAGGGTATGCTCAAACGCTGCACTTTGGTAATCAACGCCAACGCCTTGCTTAAATTCCTCAAGTAACTCACGCCAGTTACTGTAGGTCAGAAAAAGTTGCATACCCTTATTTATTGATAATTGTTATCAATTATAATGTATGTAGTGTATGCTCCTATCGGCAATCGATAGGAGTGATCGTTACCTCACAAGCTGTACCGTCAGTGTATTGAGAAAATCTAAATGGAACCTGCTCAAATTGCCGCTCAGTTGAGAAAGCCTTCTGGTTCTCAAGCCATTGAGGTTGGCAAAAGCATGAATTAAGTCGAATGTTAACGCGATTGTAGCTTGTATTCGATTACTAGGAATTGAAAGATGAGATCGCATCCTAGAAAGCTGCTGTAGAAATCAATCAAGCTCTCATAGGCAATGATTCTGTCAGGTTTCTCGAAAGAGACGCTGCTGCATTGCCATTCAAATCTAGCACTTAGGTGCCAGATAGTCTAAAGAAGAGAGTATCTTCTACTAATTGTTACCTAGACCACGAATACTATAAAAGAGGAAAGAACGACTGTCAGAACCATCAAAGATAGAAAAGTTTGGGGTACTGCGGGCTGCATCTTCAAAGTCATTGATTCCCGCATCTTGAATATCTTGACGTTCAAAGACCGTAATACTGAGGGAATATCTTGAACTGCTTCCGGCCTTTTCTCTGCTGTTACAACAATCCGCAGAGTCTCTTCTTCCTCTGTCTCGATCTCATCCTCTGCCTGGCTCAAAACTTCTAATTCATGAGTGGTTTCAGCTAATACAGTCTCCTCTTCTTGAGACTCCTCTACTAACGGAGTTGCGTTGGCAGGTAACATTAATGTCATGACCAAGGTACCGATAATACCTGAATTTCCGATTAGCTGCCAGACGTTCATTAATTTCCTCACACCTCATGTTCACATCGTTGAGAGAGGGCAGTTGAAAGTCATTCTCAAATAGGATATGGGCATCATAGGGAATTTTCTCGCCTAGGATGATTCCTAAGCGGATCTTTCTGACCACAGGACGGATTTTTAGGGGTTTCTTCTCTCTTGTTGGCTTTGTTGAAGGTAGGCCTTGGGATTGATATTAAATTTACGGCGAAAGGCGGCGGCAAAATAGCTGCGATTGGAGAAACCTACGGTATAAGCAACTTCAGCCACAGTGAGGTTGGTGGTTTGTAATAACTGTCGGGCGTTTTCCATGCGATGATTGTGCAAGTAACCAAAGACAGTGGTGCCTAACACATGGTGGAATCCTTGTTTGAGCTTGTAGTCGTTCAAACCAACAGCTCTGGCTAAGGCAATAAGAGATGGAGGATTTTCAATGTCGCTGAGCAACAGGACTTTAGCATGATGAATCCGTACTACATCTTGGGGTTTGAGAGACTTAGGTAACTGTTTGCCGTTATCTTCATTAAGCTGAAATAGCTTGAGTGCCAGGAGTTCAATAGCTTTGCCTTCTAAATACATTAGTCGTGTAAGCCCCTGGTAGGGGCAGTGCCACAGCTGGTGCAAAGCCATCTGCATCGCTGGATTTGTCTCACCAATATGGACATAGACTTGAGAACGATCTCCCTGGAGATTTTCTCGCATTGGTAATGGTAAATGCACTGGGTTACGTTCAACAAACTCGCTCATCAGCCAGGGTTCAACTGCAAGTAGCATAGACCATGGAATTGGTCTAATGGCCGACTAGGAGACACGGAGATGGGGAGACGTGAAGATCGCTGCTTGCCCCCATGCCTCCCTTTTCTTCTTTCTCCGCTTTCACCCAACCAAATTTTAATCCTTCAAGTCAAGAACGCTTCAGCGCCAGGGTCAGACCATCCGCTATGGGCAGCAGGCTCAGCTCAATGCGGTCATCCCGGTAAAGGGTTTGATTGAGGTGTCGCAGCGCCAGGGTGTCAGAATCAGTGATATCGAGATCGGCCACTGCTCCAGACCAGAGGACATTATCAATAGCGATGAGTCCGCCGGGTCTAAGCAACTCTAAAGACTTTTCGTAATAGGGGCCGTAGTTGATCTTGTCAGCATCTATAAAGACAAAGTCAAAGGTGCCTGATTGTCTGGTGGAGAGAAGTGTGTCTAGAGTTTCAAGAGCTGGGGCAAGGTGCAGATTAATTTTGTCAGCAACGCCTGCGGTTTGCCAGTAACGACGTGCGATCGCACCGTACTCTTCACTCACATCACAGGCTGTAAGGGTGCCATCTGGAGGCAACGCCAACGCCATCCACAGGGCGCTATAGCCAGTAAACGTACCAATCTCTAACACTTTTTTAGCACCCATCAGCCGCAGCAGTAGGGCCATAAATTGCCCTTGGTACGGTGAGATTTGCATACTACCCATGGGCTGTTGGGCCGTCTCCTGGCGAAGTTGAGTCAAAATTTGAGGCTCTCGCAGAGAAACAGAGAGCAGATAGTGATAAAGATGTGATAAAAGTTGTCCAGAATTGTCTCTGATCCCTGGGGAATAATTCGCCATGATAATACTCGTCTACTCCTCAATCACCAAATATTGAAACAAATCATCCAACATCTCATGGGCAGCCAGAATATCCGAACCTGTCCAGTCCCAAAGATTGACTCGATACACTCGCCCTTGCTGCACCGCCTTTAGGGTTTGCCAAAGGGGCTTTTGCATAAATTCGTCTTGGTCGCGATCAAGTTCGTTGCCACTTTTAGGGACAATCAGCACATCCCCATCAATAATATCAATCCGCTCTTGAGAGAAGATCAGTCTGCCATTGTTGGGACTGTCCTGATTTTGAGCAGGCGGACGACCCAAACCTACATCGGCCAAAATACTACCTGAGAAAGAGTTAGTTGCCTCTGAATAGATATCGCCCCCCAGCACATAGGCAATGGAGACCTCCTGCTGCAGATCTTGTTCCCCTAGCTGTTCTCCCAACTCATTAACGCGCTGATCATAGGCTTGCAAGAGTTGTTCTGCGGCGGTCGTCTGATCCAAAGCTGCAGCTATTTCTAAAAAAAGCTGTTGCCAATGACTGCGATCGCCCAGTTCAAACAGTACCGTCGGGGCAATCTGAGTTAGTTGTTCATAAATTGACTCATGTTGGTTTTTAAGACCCAAGATCAAATCGGGGTCAAGCTGTATCAGCTTTTCTAAATTAGGCTGGTCATTACTGCCAACCCATTCGATGCCCTCTACCTTGTCTTGCAGATAGGGCGGCACCGCAATCCCGTAAAAGGCATTATAGGTAGCTATCCCAACTGGTTGAATATCCAAAGCAATCAGATTGGCCAAGGCAGGCATCGTCAGCGTCACAATCCGTTTGGGGGTCTGGGGAATACAGGTTTCTCCCATGGCATGCTGAACCGACCGACAGTTGGCGATGGGCATGGGAGGAGAGATCCCATCAGGCCAACAGGCGATTACGATTAAACAGGTGAAACCAATCAGTACTGGCCAGATAAAACGCTTTAGGGACTGGCGCATTTATAAAACCCTGAATAAACAAAATGAATTAGGACGTACAGACGTTGCATGTGGACGTACAGACGTTGCATGCAACGTCTCTCCAGATCTACCATCAGAACTGCCATGACACCTGTGCCGATACCGTTAAGGGCTGACCTGGCACAAACTCTAGCTCATTACCACCGCGAGAGGCTTCAAAAAAGTCAATGTCAAACAGGTTTTGCACATTGAGTTGAGCCCGAAAGCGAGCGCGCTGATAGTACACCAACGCATCGGAACGAATATAGGATGATAGATCAAAGGTGTTGTTGAGATCGCCTTCGCGCTCTCCCGTAAAGAATAGTCCCAAACCAAACCCCAACCCTTCAAGGGAGCCCTGCTGTAGTTCATAGGTCGTCCATAAACTACCCGAATGGCGAGGCACATTAAAGAGGGCATTGCCTGCTTCAAAGACTTCATCTTCGGTGATTTCAGCATCCGTTAACGCATAGCTGGCAATCACATTCCAGCCAGGTAAAATTTCACCTTGCACATCTAGTTCGATACCTCGACTGCGTTGTTCCCCGGTTTGAATTTGAAACAGCGAGTTATCTGGATCAGTCGTGAGTACGTTGGTGCGGGGCAGGTCAAAAAAGGCAAGATTTGCAAACAGCTTATCTTGTAACAAATTGGCTTTAATACCCAGCTCATATTGGGTGCCACGCTCCGGTCTAAAGGAGTCTCCAGTAAAGGTTTGCCCAGCCTGGGGAGTAAACGAGCGGGTATAGCTGCCATAGAGAGAAACATCATCACTGGGTTGATAGACTAAACCCACGCGGGGGCTAAAGGCTTCATCTTGCTGAAACTCGTCGGTTTGTGCGATCGCATCATCATTGGTCACCCCGGCAATATCAAACCGCCCCCCAGTAACAGAATCAGATCATCCGTAAACGAAATCTGATCTTGAGCATAGATCCCCAACGAATCGGTGCGGCTAAAGATATCTTGCCGAAGCACCTCAAAACCAATATTATCAGGGCTATACACCGGATCAAAAATATCAAAACGAACGCAGTCGTTCAAAATCAATGGCAATGCCGAGATTTTTGTGGGGTTGCTCGGCCGGGTAGTATTCAATCGATTGCGCCTCAGCAATATGGCACAGACAGGTTTCGCCCGCCGTTTCCTCTCTGTCGTCTTCGAGCTGAATCCCAGGGTTAATTGTGCGATGCCCCCCCAGTAAATAAAAATTGGACAGCAGCTTGTCTTTGGTGGTGGAGTGATAGTTTAACTGTAGCGATCGCAAATACCAGCTGGTGTAAATATAGATTGTCAGCCCTGGCTGTAGCTTAATTACTCGTTTCTCACCTTTTCCCAATCGCTGGGGAATAGGCTGCCAGCATTCAATCCCGTCATATTTCCAGGTCACCTCGCCGCACTCACTGGCCTCTTGCCAAAGGGCGTCATATTCGACTTGGGTAATGGTCCGAGCGTGATCGAGGGGCATGGGTCTGATTTCAGGATAGTCATGCTTGCCCTGACTATCCTTTCAAAGAAAAGTATTTAGCTAGCAATTGGGAATTATTCTTAACTAAAATAAACGGAGAGTCAAGTCGCGCGAGTGTTGCGAAATGTCAAAACAGTTTATCCCCCTCAAAGACGGTAAAATTGCCTATCAAATCTACGGACAGGGACAACCAACGCTGATCTTATTCCACGGCCTGATCGGCAGCTCCTGGCTTAGTGATGAGTGGGTAGAAGCCATCGAGCAAGCAGATGTACGCTGCATTGTGTTAGAACGACCCGGCTATGGGGATTCGTCTATTTTTTCCATAGACTGTGTTGCTGACTGGAATATTATCTTTGCTCAAGTCATCAGTGCTTTGAAGATTCAATCTGCAATTGCCGTCGGCTGCTCCGCTGGGGCGGTTTATGCCTACGCGACTGCTTTTGCATTTCCTGACATCATCACCCATGTTTGGGTATTAGATGGTGTACCCGCCGTATTCTTAGAAACTGTTATCCGCCACTATTCCCGTGACGATCAAATCACCTATAACCGTTTCTTAGTCAGGCCAATTGCCGAGATTCAAGATGACTATGCAACGTGGCTAAAGGTTTTTTCTGAGCAGCAGTCTGATAATCCCTATATGCTCAATATATTGAAAGATGCTCGCGCCAATCATTATATCGGGATGGCACGAGAAAGTCAGCTGCAGATCCGCCCTTGGGGGTTTGATATCTCAGCGATGCAACAACCGGTGACATTATGGCATGCCGAGAACGATGCCATGGTGCCCTACAACGCTGCACGAGAAATGACCCATGTGCTCGCCAACAGTACCCTGGTTACAGCCAATGACCTGGACATATCACCAGAACAAACCATCCATTCAGAAAGCATATCCCAAGGTTTCTTGCATCTATTGAAACAACTGCAGAATTATAGGGACGTTGATTAGGGTAAAAGTTCAACTCAGATTAAGCCAAGATTTTTCAGTTGTGCGGTCTCACATCTCACAGTCAAGGTTAGGCGATAACATATATGCGAGAGCATTCTATGGCAATGACTTAAGGGCTGTTTCAAGAATCAGGCTGTCATTACGGATGGCGGGCAGTTTGCTAATCCACGGCACCCAACGGTAGAATCCAATGCGATCAGGGTAGCGACAGTTTTCTTGAATTAGCGATCGCACCCCCACCAGCGACAGCCCCATAGCCGTTACATCCTGTTCATTTTTAACAAACCATTTCAGCGGGGCATTCAGCTGAGCCAGGTATTTGGCACTTTTACTCTTCTGGGAGCCGCCCACCACGTCAAAGGCAAATGTGGCTCCTGGAAACCGCTGTTTTAACTGCTCGATCAGCGCCCGCACCTGATCCACTTCAAAATACATCAGCAACCCCTCCGCCATAATCAGCAGACTCGTTGGCGCACAGGCCGGCAGCTCATCCAGCCAGCCAAAGTCTATGACCGAGCGACTCACAAAACGATGGTGCTCCGTTGCCGTATCCAGCTGTTGCCGCAGGCTAGTGACCTCGGGTAAATCCAAGTCAATCCAGGTGCGACAGTTCTGACCAATACGGTGATAGCGAGTGGAGAGTCCAGCCCCCAGTTCAACTACCACAGCATCAGCATGGGCTGCCAGGTGCCGCTGGGTGATCTGATCAAAAATATGGGCGCGCACCGCCCAAGAGAGCTGAGCCAGCGAGCTATAAAAGCAATCCAGTTCTGGATCCCAGGTAAGCGATCGCCACCACTCAGCTACCACAGGATCACGAAAAATGCCGTCAGGAAGCTGATGTTCTTCCACCCGAGCACGCGTTGTCATCAGCATCGTGCGGGGAACACCCGCTAGTTTTGACTGTGATGGATTAACCATGAATACTTTTCTCCAGGGTAAGGGTTGAACATTGCAAAGTAAAAGAACCCGATATTGAATAGGAGAACGGTTAGAACAAGGCTAGTCTCAGATTCTCTCTCGGAGAGGCAATTAGGCAATTGACAGAGTGGCTTTAAGTTACCCAGGCCCCCTAAATCCCCCAAAATTGGAGGACTTTGAGGCTGGTTCCCCCCAAAATTGGGGGGCTAGGGGGGCCTGGATACCTGGTAGCTTCTTTTCGAGAAGTGTCCTAAAACCTGGCCATAAGCTGCATACCAAATGTAGCAGGAACGCCGTATCCCCCTAGTCTTGTTGTTCCCAGCGAAGCAAATTGAGATGTCGTATACTCCTTATCAAAAAGATTGTTGGCAAAGAGATAAACACCGTAGTTATCCAGCTCATACCCTAAGCGAGCATTGACAATGGCGTAGGGCTCTTGCTTAAGCGTATTGTCTTCATCAAAAAAGGTGGCGCCGAGTTCGGCTAGCTCAACCCGACCCAAAATTCCCATCGGGCTGCGATATTGCAAGCCTAGATTGTAGGTAAACTCTGGGGCAAAGGGCAGAGCATTCCCATCTAAGTCGGGGCGATTGGGATAGTCGGTAAAGTCGGCATCGGCTAAGCCAAACCCTGCTGTGATGTGCAATCCATCTAAGGGCGTTGCCCTGGCTTCTAATTCAAACCCCGTAATACTGGCATCAGCATTACCAATGCTATCGACTAACGTTGTTAAAGGGTCAAAGGTGATGACCTGATGATCGTCATCTAGCATGGTTTGAAAAAGCTGCGGGGTCATCACAATTTCGACCGTGCATATATCTTTACCGACCACAAACTCCACCTGACTCGCCTGATCCGCACAATAGACATAACCGTACTGCCCTGCGCACACGCTCATATCAGCTTTGATCCCTTGAATGGCTCCATTCACTGGCCCAGATACAAAGAACTTAAGGGCAACAGGAGAGCTGGCAGGAGAACTCCCGGCGACGGCAATCACTAAATTTTCGTCTAGCAGATGATTTTGAACAAAGAGATCAAGCGCTCCCTTACGCAGGTTGACATTGTTTAACTGTCCTTTGCCCAGGGTTTTAGGCAAGGTCAGGGTACTTTCATAGTCTGAAAGCTGATAGGTTATATCCGTTTGTTGCTGAAATTCAAGTAACGCTGCTTGTAAATCAGTGACCGTAAAAGTCACTTTCATTGACTTATTGAGAAAAGTTCTTAACTACCGATACCAAATTTTAACTCAAATCGTCGTTGAAGGGCATTGCTGTTAAGCAATCATGTTGCAATTTTCCAGCCGTGCGATCGCGCTAATTTCAACCGCTCGCCCCTCCTTCCTAACAGCGTGTCTCCCCGTCAGTCTGCCCTAAGGATTTAGCTTTGATGATGCGTCAAACTTACCGTTACCACTGGGTCGTTTTTGGTGCCATTACTCTCATTGGTAATGAGGGTTAGACTTTCTCTGGGCAAATTAAGCTTGACCGAAGGCTAATATTTGAGCGGTGCTCAGGTTGAAGTCTGGAATGATAGTGGACTTTAGAGGAAGATTGTCTTCAAAGAGGGTGTCTTCGTACTGGCCATCGACCCAGAGGCACAGGGTAATACACTGTTTGTCCGGATCTATAATCCAGTATTCAGCAACACCTCGTGCAGCATATTCGGTGTGTTTGTAGCGATAATCTCTATCGCGATTGGCTTTACCCGGTGATACGACTTCGATGATTAAACTTGGTGCAGGCATCTCGTGGCGTAATACCGACTGCTTTTCCCCTGCTAATGCAGCATAGGATTCTTCTGAATGGACTAATAAATCAGGTAAGCGACAGGTGGCGCGGCTGCCGCTAACTTCAATTTCAGTATCTTTAGAGGCGATACGCTGAATAGGGAAGTATTTTGCCAACTCGAAAAGTAAAAATCTAGCAATTAGAGCATTAATAGTGCTTTCAGTTGGCATCTCTATGAGTGTTCCGTTTTCCAGTTCGTAGCGGATATCTGTGCCATCGTCATAGGCGAGATAGTCTTCCATAGTCATGAGTTGGGATAGACGAGGCACAGCTTGCGTCACTGTTAACAGGCTCCAACTGCGAGTGGGCGATGGTTTAGAGTGTAGCAAATTCATCTTGATTTGCTCTTATGACGGCTCATCCAAGGATTCATTGGGATTATAAATGGAGAAATCAAATTCTATGGTGTATGCCCGTCCTTGACCGCCTGGGATAAACTTTGACTGCATAACAGCTTCCAAAGCGGCTTGGTCTAATGCAGCATTACCGCTTGATTGGACAATAAGGGCATCAATAACATCGCCATGTTGATTAACTTCAAATTGAATCTGAGGGTTACCTTCAACCTGTGCTTCTCTAGCTGCTTCTGGATACTCTGGTTGAACACATTGGCGGCAGCCAAACCTGGGTATAGGCTCTGATGCTTCTGAGGTTTGCTGTGCGATCGCAACCCCAGCTACCTTTAATGGTTCTGACGTTATTAACTCTTGTTTAGATGGTTTCAAGTTGTCCAACATCTGAGCCGCCGCAGGGCTAGCTAATAATGTCAGAGGCAAAGACAATCCCCACAATGCCCTCAGGTAAGACCGTTTGTGATTTTTGCAACAGAAACGTTTAAACCAAACTGGAGCAAACATTAAATACCATCTAGTAACCGTTAAGGTTCCATTCTAGTTTGGATATTTCGGTTCATAGGTTCTATGGTTAGCGGTTCTGGGGGATGCCCGCTACAGGTCAGACTTAACTGATTTTCCAGCCGTGCGATCGCACCCTCACATCCCACAGCCGCTGATACAGTCCCCCCTGATCCACCAAAGCCTCATGCTTGCCCCGTTCAACA
>JBHJIV010000298.1:0-14070 GCA_050043105.1 Leptolyngbyaceae cyanobacterium
CCGGTTAGGCAACGACAAATAATGGTGTAGGGGCCATCCATGGAAGGCCCCTACACCATTGTTGTTTTCTACCCATGTCTCCAAAGCAGGTGTTGCCGAACCTAAAATCAACGGGCACCCCACCATCTCTGCTCGCCCTCGCGCCACTGTGCGGGTGTGGTAGCGCGGTGCTGGCTGATCTTGCTTAAAGCTGCTGTCATGCTCCTCATCCAGCACAATCATCCCCAACCGGGGTAATGGGGCAAAGATCGCTGAGCGAGTGCCAATGACGACTTGGGGCCGACCATCAAGCATTTGTCGCCAGGTGTCATAGCGCTCCCCAGTAGATAACCCACTGTGATAGACACATACCTGCTCACCAAAACGAGCCCGAAATCTGTCAGTTAGCTGGGGTGTTAATCCAATTTCAGGCACCAATACCAACACAGAGTCCCCTGCCTGCAGCCGAGGCAAAATTGACTGCAGATAAACTTCTGTTTTGCCAGAGCCCGTTACTCCATGCAACAGCACCTCAGAGTAGGCCGTTAGCTGGTTAAGAGTTTTTAGGGCGCACTGCTGATCGGTAGTTAGACGTTTGGGTTGATCGGCTGACGCTTGAGAATAACTGCCCACCCGCAGCCGTTCGCGAGATTCAATCACGAGATAGCCTTTTGTTGCCAGCCGTCGCAGTGTAGTACTGGTGGTACGCAGCCGCTGTAGCGCGTCACTCAGCCATAGGTCACCCCCATGGCGCTGTAGGGTCGTTAAAATTTCCTGCTGACGGTTAGTTAGCGTTTCTAAATCGGTAAGTCTACAATTCACCAGACTTACCGCCTGCCGCTGTTGGGGGCGAGGCGGGGTCGCCATAGCCAGATAGCTCTCGACAAGTTCATGGCTCAGCAGTTGTTCTAAGCCCGCTTTCGCCTGGGGATGCTGACGCTGCAGGTGACGCCATGTGTAATCGGCCTGGGGAGACTGACGGAGTGTTTTGAGCAGGGCCTGTGCCGGGGAGCTAAGATCGCTGGGTACAGACGATAATTTGGAATTTTGAGACGATAGCTTTAAGCGAATTCTGCGTTGAGAACGACTTAATAAACCTGGCGGCAATGCTGTTCGAATCACCTGAATTAAGGGAGTCTGATAGTAGTCAGCAACCCGTTCTAATATCTTCCAATAATCTTTAGAAAAAAGCCCCCGGCTAACGACAGCATCAATATTCCGAAGCTGATAATCACGTTTAGCTATCGTTGACATTGGTCGCAATCGAATTGCGATCGCACCTAACTGACGACTGCCAAATGGCACGCTGACAACATCACCCGGTTGAACATCGCAATCTGTAGAAATTCCGTAGGTATAAAGTCCTTGAATATCTGGACAATCTACCAATACCTCAACTAGCCCAACGACAGATTCAGCAGTGGATTCAGCCCGAAACATATAATCCTAAATAATGGATAAATTATAGACGTCTATAGACGTCTATCCGGTGAGAAATAGAAGTCTTAAATTATTAGTTAACCATCAACAAATCGAAGACTTTAAGCATGCTTTTATGGCTAAATGTCATGAAAGCTTTACATGCTGCAATGAATAGAATTAAACGTTACAAAAGCTATAAAAACCTTGATAAATAAGAGTTTTCATCGTCCAAAAAATATCATGGTGGACAGTGCTCCAGAATGAGATTGGTATAGTGTAATTGGGGCTGCATTCGGTCTCTTATTAATCCATAGATAGCGGCATCCCTCGATTACATTTTCAGAACCCTTCAGGCACAGAACTTTCTCGCGGAACTATGGCTCCTTCTGTTAATTCCCCAGAAACAGCAGTAATTGAACCTTGGACTGAGGTAGACCAAGCGCCCAAACCTAAGAGCAATCGTCAGAATAGCCAGTCTAACGAAGAATCACCCCTGCCTGGATGGGAGCGTCCGGAGGGAAGCGAACAGGACGATGAGATCAATGCTGATTCAGCCGAGGCGCTGACTGCAGAGGTAGCTTCTGCCTATAAGAAAACGCTTGCTGATGATGCAGTTGGCGCGTGCTTTAAGGAGATGGCTCGCTATCCGCTGCTTAAAGCTGACGAGGAAATTGAGCTAGCCCGTCAAGTTAAGTTTCTCGGAGATGTGGAAGCACTTTCCAAAGACTTGAGTGAGCAGCTTAAGCGCACACCAACCCGAATGGAGATGGCCAGTGCCCTTGACTGTAGTGAAGCTGATTTTCAGCATCGGCTGCACTATGCCCGCAGTGCCAAACGGAAGATGATTCGCTCCAACCTGCGTTTGGTCGTTTCTATTGCGAAGCGCTATCTAAATCGAGGTGTGCCGTTTCTAGACTTGATTCAAGAAGGGGCGCTGGGGTTAAATCGTGCCGCCGAGAAATTCGATCCCGACAAAGGCTATAAGTTTTCCACCTATGCCTACTGGTGGATTCGCCAGGGGATCACTCGCACCATCGCAAACGATGCCCGCACCATTCGCTTACCGATTCATATTGTAGAAAAGCTCAATAAGCTTAAGAAAACTCAGCGAGAGCTGCGCAAACAGCTGAACCGCGCACCGACTGAAGCAGAACTTGCAGCAGAGCTTGACCTAACCCCTGAACAGCTGCGAAGTTTACAGCAGGTTCGACGTAAGTCCCTTTCCTTAAATCATCGTGTGGGGAAAGGAGAAGATACCGAGCTGATGGAGCTGCTTGAAGATGGGAGCACCCTGTCTCCTGAGTCGCGGATGAATGAGTCGATGATGCGTCAGGAAATCTCTGATGTGTTGACAGAGGTTCTAACTGAGCGTGAGAAGGATATTATTTCTCTGCGGTACGGCTTGACCACAGGTGAACCCCATACCTTAGAAGAAGTAGGGGGTATTTTTAATCTATCTCGTGAGCGAGTGCGTCAAATCCAAACCAAGGCGATGCGTAAACTACGTCGTCCCCAAGTGGCCTCTCGTCTCAAAAACTGGCTTCGCTAGAAACAATCGAATATTGCTGATCTTCGAGATGGTTTTAACTGTGAGCCATTGTCATTGAGTAATGGCTCACAGTTAATCTCCTAAATCGGTAATCGTAAGGTACGGTATGCTGGGCCTTTTCTTCTAGTATCTCTAGATAATTTTTCTAAAACTCTCTGATACTGTTTTCGTATCAGAGAGCTTGCTTGATGTGAATAAATTTATCTATGGGTCAGAGCTAACGGGCCTGTATGCACTGTTACAAAATGTGCTGTAGCGTTGGGGACACATTTTTTTCAATATTTTTCCTATGATAATGTCTGAACACTACGGGTGTAAGGGATTGTATGGACTATAAACAGGAAAGAATCACTACGATTCATGATTTCGGTTGCGATTTATCGCGATTGGAAGAACGCTCACTTGAACTCACTCGAGACACTCCAACTGCTGTTTTAATTCCATCCCTGTATGAAGAACTCGAGCGCCCTGCCCTGACACGCATTCGCGACCACCTGAAGGAATGCGCATTTGTTAATACCGTTGTAGTTAGTCTGTATGCAGACAATGCGGAACAATATGCTAAAGCGGTTCAGTTTTTTGCTTCTTTGCCTCAAGAGACACACGTCATCTGGGAGAATGGCCCTCGTGTCATGGCATTGCTACGACAGCTCCAGGAAAAGGGCCTGGATATTTTGGTTCATCGCGGCAAGGGACGAGCGGTTTGGTTGGGCTTGGGGTTAGCGACACTGCATGCAGGCGCGATCGCACTCCACGACGCTGATATCATCACCTACGATCGTTCCTATCCTCTAAAGTTACTTTTTCCTTTATTGGAACCTGAGTTTGGCTTTGCGTTTACCAAAGCCTACTATGCCCGCATTAGCACAGAGCCCCGCAAAATCAACGGTCGAGTTACCCGGCTTTTTGTTGCTCCCTTACTCCATTCTTTGATGGATGTTTGGGGACACAGAGACTACATCTCATATCTGTCAGCCTATCGGTATCCCCTCTCCGGAGAGTTCGCTCTCACTAGAGATCTCGCTTTAACCACACGAATTCCAGCTAACTGGGGTTTGGAAGTCGGGCTGTTGGCAGAAGTCTATCGCAATGTAGCTCTCAAGCGCATCGCTCAGGTTGACCTGGGCACCTTTGACCACAAACATCAAAATGTTGGTCAGTCTCCTAGCCAGGGGTTACAAAAGATGTGTCGCGATATATTACACTCTCTTCTGCGCACGCTAACCGAAACAGAACAGGTGGTGATTGGTCGTGATCAGCTGAGATCGCTACGCATTAAGTTCCGTCGAGAAGCCCAAGATTTAGCACGACAGTATTTTGTTGATGCCAAATTTAACGGTCTCCAATACGACCGTCACAAAGAAGAGAATACGCTGGAACGATTTGAAGAAGTCATTATTAAAGCTGGAGAACAGTATCTAGAAGACCCCACTGGGACTGAAATTCCTGATTGGACTCGGGCTCTAGCGGTAATGCCTGATCTACGTCAGCTGCTGGGTCAAGTAGTTGCTGAAGATATGCAGGAGGCACTTGAAAGTCAAATGCTCCCTTTTGTCAATATTAGCCAGAGCGACAGCAATGGCTATGGAAATCACTCCAGCAGCGAAGACTTGGTTTTGACCTAGCCGGGTAGCTGTAGCCTGTTGTGTGAGTGGTTTAATCATTCACACAACAGGCTAATCGTTTAGAGGGCTACACGGTTGTTAGAGCTGCGGAAGGTCACATTCACGCCTTCACTGGTTTGCTCTAACACTAATAGCGGTGTTGGTTTAGCTTTTTGATCCCAGTGCATCGTTGCAAGACGTCCCAACAGTGTGGGTTGCCAAAACTTTTCGTCTCGCTCTGGGCTTAGGAAATTCTCAATACAATCAATAAGTTCTTGAACGGTGACCGAACTAGGCTGGGTGGGTAGTTTTACTAGCTTAATTTGAACACGGAACAATACTCGTTTTTTCTTTTGATTATCCTGAACAGTCTCGTATTGGACATCAAAAATTTGGTCTACAGCCCTGGGTTTAGAGGCAATACCAACGACACCTTGCTGTGCTTGCTGCGGACGCAGTGCTAAGGTGATACGCTGTTTAACTTTAACCTTGAGCTGGTTAACAACAGAAAAATGGAACTGCTTTTCTTCCATTCGCATTCTGAGATAGTCAAGGTTAAAGTCTCGAGAATGCACCAGATCAGGATTTTTCTCCATCTTACTGATGGTGGTTAAAGCCAGTTTGACTCGTTTTTGCAGTTCCTTATTTTTATAAGCTTCAAATTTGAGCTTCTTTCGGATTCGCGCAAACTGTAGCTGTGACACAATCCCTAAGATCAGTAGTAGCACCGCTAAAGTGAGCGAAGTATACAGCCATGGGTTCTTAGGTTTAGAAACAGCTATAGGTGTTTGAGCTACTAAGGAATTCAGCTCAATGACAGGGTTAGACATAGCTAAGCAAGAGTGCTATCCGATTACATTTAGCATGCCCCCGGCGGTATTTTCCGGACTAAGAGGATATATCTAAACACGTGTAAAACCTCTGTGAAATTTCGATAGCTCTATGTGCAATTAATGACGCCATCGTGCGCGATATCCCCGAGCATCTAAGTGGCTGAGCCGAGCAAAGCTACGATAGCGCCCCAAACCACCGGGCCACCAAGGATCAAGCATCCAATAGATCTGGTCGCCCGTCAGACCTTCCACGTAAAAATCAATAGCATCACCGACAATGTGGCGACTATTTGATGCCCCGCCCACCTGACGATTGATATCGGGTGGACGATACCAGCTGGTGATATGAAAAGGACGACCGATGCGATCGCGAGCCTGTTGCGCCAGCTTGGCAATTCGGACTATGCCATCAACGGTAGATTGGTTAGGCGGCATACGGGTGCCCCCCCGTGTCGCTTCAGACCACGTGAAGTTACCGTTGGTAACAATTGAAGCGCTCAGCTGAATATTAAAGGGCGTCCAACGGCTGGGGCGTGGCGGCAGCGGTGCCGGTTTAGGTGCCGGTGCTGCTTCAATCGAATCGCGATTGGCCCGAGTCATCCGGCGAACATCGGCAAAGAGCGACTGGATGGCATCAACTCGACGGTCTAGTCTGCGCCAGATCTGCACTAAACGAATTAAAGCCTCTCGCTGTTCTGTCGTTTCTTTGTAGCTGGTGGGCACGCTCTCAACAAACGCTAAAAGCCTCTGATCTACCTGCTTAGCCGCCTGAGCTAGCGCCGTCGGGTTATCTTTGTTAGCGCTCAGAAACTGTGGCGTTGCCCCTAACTCACTCAGGGCCGTTGGCCGGGAGTCTAATCCCTTCCACATACGATAGGTTTCGGTTAGGGCAAAACGATGGTAGCCATCACCTTTGTAAAAATCAGGCACCCGCTGCACAAACGCAATCAGGGCCGGGTCCACAATTTCCAGATTGGTTTCTTCAGCGCGTGGATCGTTTTCGCGTAGCCACTCAATCGCTTCTTCGCGCGAGTCCAGCTGTCGCCATAGCTGTGTTAAGCGCAGCAGGGCTTCCCGCTGGTGGGGGTAGCCAGAATAAAACCGAGAGACCTGCCGCATAAAGTCGGTGAGTTCTTTATCTAAAGCGGCTTCATCAACGACACCGTTGTCGATGTCTACCTTCAACGCCTCGATGGTGCTTTCATGGGAGTCGAGCTTGCGCCAGATGCGGGCCACTTCTAACAGGGCTTCCCGCTGAAAATCTAAACGGCTGTAGTTAGGCGCTATGCGATCAGCTAGAGCCAGCAGTTCGTCATCTAATTCAGCCAGATTATGGGGCAGCTCCTGGGCGCCATAGTCATAGCTAATGTCTTCAACATAGGCTGCTAAGAGCTTTTCAGCATTGCTGCTTTCTAACCGCGCAGAGCTGTCTTCGGCTGCCGATGGCATATACCCTTCAGCGATACGCTCAATAAAGCGATCGCTGTAGCGTCCCTTGGCCGCGTCCCACAAATCACTACCACTCCAACCAGAGGCGGTTAGGGTATTAGTCAACCCCCGCAGGGTATTGGCCGCATACTGCACCTGCTCGGCAAACGTATTGACCTGAGCGACAGAAACACGATTAGCCGCAGAGATACCCAGACCGGTTTCGCCATCCATTAAGCGAGGAGCCTGGTGCACCGCATAGAGACCTGCCAGAATCGGCTTGTGGATTCCGGCTCGCTCAGCCTCTAAAAGATAGTAGTAGTTCCGCTGATCGGGTACGAGTTCTGCCATGGTTATCTGGGCTAAAACGTTTTACCTTGACGAGACCAGTGCCTGACTTTAAGACATCAGGAGCTGGCTTCTAACGTATATCAGTTTCTTGATAACAATGGAATTACTTCAGCAAAATCTAGTGCTTGTCTGGCACTATGAGCCATAGAAATTAGTGCAAAAAAGTATGGTAACAACGGCATCAAATCGGCTACAGCCACTGGCTACTCCAGCCGGTCGTCAAGCATTGGCTCAGATTCGTTTGGTGGCCACAGATATGGATGGCACCCTCACCCACCAGGGTGAATTTAATGATGCGCTATTTGTGACCCTAAGCGAGCTAAAGGCTTCAGGTATGCCGGTTTTGATTACAACGGGTCGCTCAGCTGGCTGGGTCAGCGGATTGCTGCATTATTTACCCGTGGATGCTGCGATCGCAGAAAACGGCGGGGCTTACTTTACAAAGGCCAACCGTTACCCCACCTTTCTACAGCCCATTGCCAACAACCATAGGCAGTTGCTGTTACAACAGTTTGCGCGTTTACGCCAAACGTATCCGCAGCTGGTTGAATCCAGCGACAATCCATTTCGCCTCACAGACTGGACCTTTGAGGTTACGGGGTTAAGTTTGGACGACCTCGCGTGGATGACAACCAACTGCCATGAAAATGGCTGGGGCTTTACCTACAGCACGGTGCAGTGCCACATCAAGCCGTTACCCCAAGACAAAGCCAGCGGTCTAACCCAGGTCGTTGGCAAGCAGTTTCCAGACTTAGCCCATCATCAAGTGCTCACCGTCGGCGACAGCCCCAACGACGAAAGCATGTTTGACCCAGAGCAGTTTCCCCATTCGGTCGGCGTAGCCAATGTTCGGCATTATCTAGATAGCCTGGCACACCACCCCACATTTGTAACCAAAGCAGAGGAAGGTACAGGGTTTCTGGATTTGGGGAACGCACTCTATTACGCGACCATTTAATCATCGTTGTGGCGTTCCAGGGACCGCCGCTACGTGGGTTTCTATATTTATCCTTTCCCATTGCCCCTCAGCATTGGACAATAGAATCCAATTTGATTCTCTTGGCTATGGTGGAACATGTGCCGGTGCGGCGCTGGACAATTTCTAGGGTGTTAATGTGGGCAGGCATTGTCATGACGTTGCTGTTTGTAATAGTTGCCCTGTTTGCCCCCCTGATGGAAAGCTGGGGGTGGATTCAAGATCCGCTGGTCACGTTAGAAAATCCAATCCATGAGCCACCATCTGGTCAGTATTGGTTTGGCACCAGTCGTCAGGGCTATGATGTTTTTTCTCGGACACTGTTTGGAGCGCGGGCGGCTTGGCAGGTGGTGCTTTTAGCAACTGCCATGAGTGTCATTGTGGGCGTTCCATTGGGTATGGTCAGCGGCTATCTGGGGGGCAAGTTAGATCGAGGGCTACTGATCTTTATGGACACGATTTACACCCTACCGGTCCTGCTTCTGGCCGTCACATTGGCATTTATCTTAGGCAAGGGTGTGGTCAACGCGGCAGCGGCGTTGAGCATTGCCTATGTGCCCCAATATTATCGAGTGGTTCGCAACCATACAGTGAGTCTTAAAACAGAGCTATTTGTGGAAGCGGCCCAGGCGATGGGAGCCTCCACATGGGCTGTGCTGTCCCGCTATCTGTTTCTCAATGTGGTGCAAAGCGTACCGGTGCTGTTTACCCTAAATACCGCCGATGCCGTATTAATTTTGGGCGGTCTCGGGTTTCTTGGGTTGGGTCTACCGGATGAGGTGCCAGAGTGGGGCAGTTCGCTGCGTCAGGCGCTCGATGCTCTACCCACAGGCATTTGGGGGACAGCGCTGTTCCCAGGGCTGGCAATCACTGGCATGGTGACGGGGCTTTCCCTGATTGGTGAAGGATTGAATGATTTGGTAAATCCGCTGGTGCGCAAAGAAAACTGAGCTGATTGAAGGCCCTAAGCCAACTGAAGAATCGCAGTGACATAGATCACTCAAAAGACTCAGCATGACTTCAGTCACTCTTATGCGCACTTCAGACGTGTATCAGCAATGCATTAGCTAACATTGAGATAGTTAGATCAATCAGTCATGTCCCCTCGGGAGTTACTACCATGAAAAAAGTACTCACTGCATTGTTTGTAGCAGGATTGACGACAGGTACGTTGGGTTCAGTCCTAGCTGCTCCTAGTTCAGCTGACCTGCTAGAAAGCATTGGTATCGGTGCAGGTACGGGCGTTGTTACAGGTACTGTTATCGGTGACGATGCTGGTGTTGATGATGCTATCAACGGCGCTGCTGCTGGTGCCGCTGTTGAAGCCGTTCGCGGTGGCGATGACGACTCAAGCCTGCTTCAAGATGCTGCTGTCGGCGCTGCTGCTAGCGGTGCTGTTGGCATTATTACCAATGATGATTCCTTTGTCGAAAACGCTATCCAGGGTGGCGCTGCTGGCGCACTGATCAACATTCTGGACTAATCGCCCACTTGCATAGACTAATTTGCACAGTTATTAACGCTTGAACAATGGGTCGCATAGCCCTAACTATCAAAAGCCCCTTATCTGCATTCAGATAGGGGGCTTTTTTAGGCGTATACGGCCGCTGCTGAGTCGAAAATCAAGAAGACTCAAGGCGTTTGCGCCATTCTTCATCAATTTTGTCTCGATTGGCAATATCTTGATCAATTAGATCGGTTTCAGTGGTGTACGCTAAAGCGTCTTTACTAACAATGGTTTCGGTCGCAAACTGCTTGGCATAGTCCAATTTACGTTGCACCTTAATGTCCACCAGACGTTGACGCTCGGTATTACGAGTCTCGATTTTCTTATTTTGCTGCTGCATCCAGAAATAGCGGCCAGCGGGAATACCTAGAAACGCCAGACCGTACCCCAGCAGCAGCACAGAGATAGATTGGACAAAGCCAACAAAGCCAGAAAAGTTGCCAGAAATACTGATGAGGTAGAGCGAACCGACAACCAGCGCTGTTCCTAAACTGATGGCAATGGTGACCTGGTCAGAGCTGGCATTGGTAAAGCGACGCTTGATTTCTCGAAGATACGCGGGCACCGACTTGGGTTTGTAATTGTTGGCGCTCACCTGCAGCTCAGGGAAATAATAGACTAAATCCCCCTCGGGGCTGACCTTGGGTTGACCGTTGAAGCGACTCAAAACAGGAATTACGTAGTCTTCAAGGTCGTCGTCCAAATTGGTATTGTCCAGATAAGGAGCTAGCTGCTCAGCGGAGACTGCCCCCTGGCTGTTGCGGATTACGGTTGCGATCGCACCCCAACGCCGTTCATCCAAATCCTTATTTGGATCGCCATCCCCAAATAGGAACGAATATACCCCTTCCAAAAAATTCAGCTTATTTTCCTGGCGGTTACGAGACGAATAGCTATTAGGCCGACTATGCTGCGGGCGAGGGCCATAGCTAAACCAATAAAACATATCTCGACCAATCCACAGCCACGGGTTAAACCCAATGCCGCTATAGCCGCCACCGCGGTTATCATCATCCCGCTGCTGCATGCCAATTTGAATCGCAATGATGGCCACAAAAACCAGCACTACCGCCAAAATCAGCATGATGCCAAACGAAATGCGAATCAAATAAAACAAAACAGCCCAAATTTTTGCCCAGGTCTCCTGCCAGCGCAGCTGCCAATATTGATTGCGCAATACAGAGCGAAACTGATTAGGAAACTCATAAGCAATATCCCCAGTCTCAGCCACCTGAATATGAGCCTGTGTGGCAGACGCCAATGCCAGCACACCGGCTTCCGCCTGACTAATATTTAATCCAGTTTTAGCGGCTACATCACCTGCAGTCACCCGATAATCGAGGGTTTCGACCGCTTTCATGACGTCCTGATTTAGCTCCATGGGTTCCTTTGAAGGGGACATTCTTATCGCGATGACTTCAGTATAGAAAGCGCAATCGACCATCGACCATACCGGTACAGGTGTGGGTTTCCAATCAAAAAGACGACATCGTTTAATCAGTACAGCAAAAAGGCTGGATACTTGACACCCAGCCTTTGAAAAATTGTTAAGTTGTAATTGATGGGATTAATTCATTAGTCAGAGAGAAATATTTACTTCCAGCTTCTGAGAATGAACGTTTAGCTACTTATTACCAGTGATTTGATCCTTTACATTATCCAGACTGCTGAGTAGCTCACTGCGATTGTTTGCCTTGAGCAGATAGCGGTAGATAAACCAGCCAGTGTAAATTAACCCAATCATCTCCATCGTCGGTGCCAGCACAGGGATATCGTTAATCGCTGACAAGATTGCAAACATTAACTTAATGGCAATCAGGACACCGAAGACTAAACCAATAACTGTAAGTGGACGTTTGTATTCATTAAACGTATCAACTACATACTCCGGGGCATCCCCTAGCACACTGGCAATCTTTGCCAGCACTTCCTTAGCCTGTTCGGTAGGCTCAGGCGTAGTTTGCTGAGTCGTTGCATTCTCTTCAGGGGAATTGATATCGGTGCTCATTTTTATATCGGGTATCAACAACCTAGGAGCGGATTTCCCTCGCTCGTCTGCCGTTTGGCTAAGGGGGTCAGCCGTCAGCTTTTGAAACTAAACCAGAGTCGGTCTAAATGCAAGCTGCCAAGCACACACCCATAGAGCATCTAACATCAATGCTCTATGAACAGTTTATTCTGACTTCATAGAAAAATAGTATCCTGCGTCGACATATAGTCAATTTCAATCATTGGCTCTGATGCATTATCAAAACGTTTCAATTTGAGACTGCCTTGTCGTTGACATCAAGGTCATGACTAGAATGGTCTATTACTAATGTTGCTGAACTTGAGTATTGTTCAATCTGTCAGATACTGCCAAATGGCAAGGATGCTGGATCGATGCATGCTCTAAATCAGCAACGGCTATTGAATTCTTAAAGGGCCTATCGAAACCATCTACGGCGAGCTAAAAGGTCTCAAACCGAGTCAGCTCAAACAATTACGTCGTCTTTATCATCAGCGCATTCCAGGCAGCCAAATTGCCAGTTCAGAGTTTGCCCAGCGTTTGGCCGCCATCAGCACTGACGTCAATCAGCCTGTATGTGCCTATATTGATCGGCGCGGTCACGTCATTCGTGTTGGTGTGGGTTCACCCCGGCAAACTCAGATACCGGCAGTAGAGCTGCCCCGTTATGGTGCCGAACGTTTAAGTGGTATTCGCTGCATCGCCACACAGCTCAAACAGGAAAAACCTGGGAATGCGGCTCTAACAGCCATGGCCCTGCAGCGGCTAGATGCTTTGGTAGTGCTCACTCTGACTGGTGGTGGTTTCCAGCGCAAGGGAGGGGGTGCCACTGGCTACATCCGTGACGTCTACTTAGCGCACCTCGTTCCTGACGAGACCCAGCGTTGGTTAGTCTCTGAGCCCATAGATGTAGACACCCTAAGTCAGGAAGATTTTGCCGATCTGACAGAAGGGTTAGAGGAAGAATTTCGGCGGCTGTTTATAGCTCAGCAAGTAGATGCCAGCCACGACCGGGTGCTGTTGGTGGGCCTAAAAACCGACAAAATGGCCTCCGACCAGTTTAGAAACGGACTGCAGGAATTATCGCGTCTGGTAGAGACAGCCGGTGGCGAGGTCTTAGAAACACTGCAGCAAAAGCGCTCCAAACCTCACCCACAGACTGTGTTGGGTGCCGGTAAAATTGAAGAAGTAGCACTAGAGGCTCAAACCTTGGGAGTCAGCCTGGTGGTATTTGATCGGGATTTATCACCGGCTCAGGTGCGCAGTTTAGAACAACGTATCGGCGTGCGAGTGGTGGACCGGACCGAATTAATTTTGGACATTTTTGCCCAGCGGGCACGAACCGGTGCCGGTAAGCTACAGGTGGAGCTAGCCCAGCTAGAGTATCAGCTACCCAAGCTAACGGGTCGTGGCCAGGCCATGTCTCGACTGGGGGGTGGTATTGGGACCCGTGGTCCTGGTGAAACTAAATTAGAAACTGAGCGGCGGGCGATTCAAAAACGAATTACGCGGCTGCAGCGAGAAGTCAATCAGCTCCAGGCCCATCGTTCTCGCTTGAGACAAAATCGGCAACATCATCGAGTCCCATCTGTTGCCGTGGTGGGCTATACCAATGCGGGCAAGTCCACATTGTTGAACACGCTCACAAACGCCGATATTTATGCGGCAGATCAGTTGTTTGCAACATTGGACCCAACAACAAAAAAGCTCTCTGTTGTTGATCATAAGACCCACGAGAAAAGAGCTATGGTCTTAACAGATACGGTAGGATTTATTCAAGATCTGCCACCGTCTCTCATGGATGCATTTCGGGCCACCTTAGAAGAGGTGACTGAAGCTGATGCGCTCATGCACGTGGTGGACTTGTCGCACCCTGCCTGGCAAGAGCATATTCGCTCAGTGATGGGCATTTTGGGGCAAATGCCAACAACACCAGGCCCCATTTTGTTGGTGTTTAACAAACTCGATGCTGTGGACAGCGACACGCTCGCTGTTGCGAAGGATGAGTATCCCCAGGCGTTGTTTATCTCGGCTGCACAGAAACTGGGATTAGAGACCTTACGACAGCATTTGGTAAAGCTGGTGGACTATGCAGTGGCGGGATAAGGATTTTATAAGATCCAAAAATTAACGCTGGAGAGACGTTCCATGGAACGTCCTGTACGTCCAAGAAAAGAAATTACCTCTACAAGAGATTATCCATTAGGTACAAATAAGGATGCAACGTCACTGTGAGCATATTTGTAGCGTAAGCATCAGTTCGAGTACAGCTAAAAACTGATAATTTCTTTGATAGCGTCTGTGAAGGCACCAAGGGACTAATGACTCAAAATTCGCTCAAGCGTATATTTTTTAAGCGGCGGCAGGTACTTCGAGGTGTCACTGGGCTGAGCGCAGCTCTTTTGTCAAAAGA
>JBHJIV010000299.1:0-6431 GCA_050043105.1 Leptolyngbyaceae cyanobacterium
CCCCCCAGGGCACTCACCCCTAGGGCCACCACCACTGACAGCCACACCAGTCCGGTATGTAATGCAACTGCCGCACTAACAAAGGCCCCCGTCAGCATCATGCCTTCAACACCAATGAAGAGTACCCCAGACCGTTCGGAAAACAGTCAGCCGATGGCGGCAAACGCCAGGGGAACAAAGAAGCGGAGACAGGAGGAAAGACAAACTGAGAGAAAGTCAACAGGGGGCATGGGCAAGGGGGTAAGAGGGAATTTGGTAGAGGCGTTCCACGGAATGCCTCTACGTTAAAAAAATAGGGCCTAATTAGATCTTTGTTCCTGGGGCGTTTTTTTTTGATCAACGGCGAGACTAATGGCAACAAACAGGACGGTGAGCCCCTGGATAGCGTAGATAATGGCTACGGGGACTGAGGCACTGCGCTGCATAACGTTGGCGCCGCTGCGGAGAATGCCAAAGAAAAAGGCGGTGATAATCACCGCGATTGGATTACCTCGGCTAAGTAGTGCGATCGCAACCGCATCAAAGCCATAGCCAGGGGAAAAGTCTTCAAACAGGCGATACTTTAAACCCAGAACTTCGCTACTGCCGGCCAAGCCAGCCAAGCCGCCAGATAGGGCCATGACGCTCAAAATGGTGCGATTAACCCGGATGCCAGCATAGCTCGCGGCAACAGGGTTTTGACCCACCGCATCCACACGGTAGCCCCAGGCGCTAATGGCAAAGGCAACGGTCAACAGCCCAGCTAAAAACAATCCTAGAAAAATACCGGCATGGGCCTGGGTCTGGGGCAAGATCGCCGGCAGTCGGGCGGACACAGGCACCAGCTCAGAAAATGGGCTGGTGGCATTGGCGGCCTTGAGAGGCCCGGTGACTAAATAGCTAATTAGATACTGAGCCACGTAGTTGAGCAGCAGCGTGGTCAGGACTTCATTTAAACCCCGCGCTACTTTGAGATACCCTGCGATCGCACCCCACACAGCGCCAAAGCCAAACCCCCCAGCCAGAGCCAGGGGCAGATGAACCACTAACGGTAAGTCTGGCCAGGCAAGACCCAGTAACAAACTGCCCAAACCGCCCATATAGATTTGGCCCTCGCCACCCAGGTTAAACTGACCCGCCCTCAGGGCTACCAGCACCCCCAGGCTCACCAACAACAGCGGTGTGGTTTTGGTGAGCGTATCGGCAAAGCCAAAATAGGTAGTTAGGGCCTGACGAAACAGCGCCCCGTAGGCCGTCAGCGGATTCGCACCCGCCACCAGCATCAGCCCAGCCCCCACCAGTAAGGCACTGAGGACAGCCACTAGCGGCAGCAGCGCCCCGCGCCACCGCAGCGGCAGCACCCAAGACTTATAGAAATTCTGCCATCGCACCACGGGACGCTCCTGGGTGAATACCCGCCATCAATAACCCCACCTGTTCGAGGGTGGCAGTGCCAGCATCCAGCATATCCACCAGCTGCCCCCGATACAGTACTCCGAGACGATCGCTCATGGCCATCACCTCCTCTAGCTCAGTGGAGATATAGAGAATGGCTGCCCCCCGCGCTCGCTGGGCTAGCAGTGCTTGCTGCACCTCAGCTGTTGCACCAATGTCTAAGCCACGGGTGGGTTGCATCGCCACAATCAGCCCTGGCTCACCCGCCAATTCCCGTGCCAGGATCACCTTTTGTTGGTTGCCGCCAGAGAGCTGGCGCACCGGCAGCTGAGCATTGGAAGTGCGAATGTCAAATGTCTCAATGGCTTGCTGAGCATTGCGGTTAATCACCTCACCCTGCAACAGCCAGCGGCGACAAAAGGGTAGACAGGAAAATGCCTTAAGAATCAGATTGCGGGCAATGGAAAACCCCAACACCAGTCCCTGTTTTTGACGATCTTCAGGGATGTAGGCAATTTTTTTAGCCACTGTTTCTTCTGTCTTTAGCGTTACGGTTCCTTTCTGGATGGGGATGAGCCCGACGACAGCATCCGCCAGCTGTCGCTGACCATTGCCATCCACCCCAGCAATGCCAACAATTTCCCCAGCCCTGATCTGTAGCGATAGCCCCCGCAGGGCATCCACCTGTTGTTCTGTTGTCACCCACAGGTCGTGCACATCGAGCACCACGTTACCCACAGGCTGCGGGTCTGGGCGAATGTTAATCTCCACATCTCGGTCCACCATCAGCCGAGCCAGCTCGGTACGGTCTGTTTCTGCCGTAGGGCAAGAGGCCACTCGCTGGCCCCGCCGCAAAATTGTTACCTGGTCACACACCGACATTACCTCATCCAGCTTATGGCTGATAAAAATAATCGTATGATTACGGCTGGCCAGCTGTTTTAGCGTCTCTAAAAAACTCTGGATTTCTGTAGGTGTGAGCACTGCGGTGGGTTCATCCAGGATGAGAATTCGGGCCTGGCGATACAGCACCTTGAGAATCTCCACCCGCTGTTGAATGCCGACAGGTAAGTCCTCAACCCGCGCTAGGGGTGGGACATCCAGACCATAGGTTTGGCTTAGCTCGGCGATGCGTTGGGCTTGCGATCGCACATCCAAATGCAGCCCGCCAGGACAGCCCAGAATAATATTCTCCGTCACCGTTAGCTGCGGCACCAGCATAAAGTGCTGATGGATCATACCAATGCCGTGACGAATCGCATCCGCCGGTGTTTGGATCGTCACGGGTTGACCATCCAGCAAAATTTGTCCACTATCCGGCTGGTACAGCCCCGAGAGAATGTTCATTAGCGTAGACTTGCCTGCACCATTCTCCCCTAAGAGACCGTGGATAGATCCGGTACGTACCGTCAGGCTAATGTGATTATTAGCGGTAAAGCGGCCAAATCGCTTCGTAATTTCAACCAGCTGCAGACTGTTCATAAACTAACTAAACGAACCGCCGCCTTACCATTCTCTTCAATATCTTCAAACGTTAGTTTGCCAGCCACCATATCCGCCGCGACGGTGTCTACTTCGCTGCGTACCTCAGCTGGTATTGCCTCACTAAATGTACCAAATCGCACTAGTTCAGGCGTTTCTAGACCAATCACATATTTTTTACTCTCGATCTCTCCCTTACCTGCTAAAGCGGCCACCATGGTAATGGCCCCGCCAATATCTTGAATCGCACTGGTCAGAATCGCTTCCGGTGCCAGCTCAAACTGATCAACATTGTTACCAAAGGCATAAATACCCGCCTCTTCACACGCCTTAAGCACTGCTGGGGCAGATTTATCCAGGTTGTGAAAAATTACATCCACCCCGCTAGATATCAGTGCCAGGGCCGACTCTTTTGCCTTTGCAATATCGTTAAAATCCCCCACAAAACTAGACACCACCTCAGCACTGGGGTCCATCGCTTTTGCCCCCAAATCCATGGCCACCCCCTGTTGTTGCGTCGACTTAAACTCCATCCCCGCCAGGTAGGCCATTTTCTTGGTGGTGCTCATGGCAGCTCCCATCATGCCGCTGAGATAGAGCATCTGGTTATAATTTGTGCGCACACAGGCATAGTTGTCACCAACAACATCGCCATTCACGCCTAGAAAGAATGTTTCAGGAAACTGGACCGCCACCTGTTCAATTGCAGCATCAAACTGGCCACCGTGACCCACCACCAGGGAGTACCCCTGACGGGCAAAATCTGCCAGTGCCTCAGTCTGATCGGCATTTTTCACCTGTTCCACATAGGCCACATCAATGCCCAGCTCGTCACCCGCTCGTTTCACCCCCTCATAGCCCAGCTGATTCCAGCCGCCATCTGTAATGGTGCCAGGCAACACGATCGCCAGACTAGACGCTGCTGTATCCGCGGCGGCACCGTCAGTGGCCTCATCAGTGGTTGCTTCCGGTGTTGCACCCGGAGAGCAAGCCTTTAGCAAAATGCTGGTGGCCGCTGTGGCCGCACCATAGCTCAGAAACTTACGTCGGTTAAAGGAATTTGTCATCGCTCAAGTGGGGTGAATCTGCTGTATGGAGTAATGTTAAGGCTCTTTATCTTGGCAATACCATAAACAAGCCCGCCCCAGAATTCAGTGCCCAAATTTACTAAGGAAACAAAATTAACTAGGCTCCACAGGCTCCACTATTGGAGGTACAGACGTTCCATAGAATGTCTCTCCAGCAGTGATTTTGGACATTATAAACTCCTTGTCCCTAAGGGATACGCAAATCGTGCAGCGTTCTGGCCCCAACCCTCCGAGATAGTTTATGACTCAGTTTACTCACCCCTTACCCACTCCAGCGCCTACCAGAAAAGACCCCACCCCCGAGCAAGTTATCCGTCATCTTCGCTATGCCAATCAAATTGCTCTTCGGGCTCCGTCCTTTCGCCACCATCCCTTTGGGGCCACCCTGGTTGCCCCAGATCATGAAACTACCTTGCTGACCCAGGGTAATGTAGATACGGTTAACCATGCCGAATCTGTTTTGATCCGCACGGCAGCTACTAACTTTGGGTCAGACTATCTGTGGCACTGTACGCTCTACACAACAGTGGAACCCTGTGCCATGTGCGCCGCCACCCAATATTGGGGCAATGTGGGTCGGGTAGTCTATGGCCTTTCAGAGTCACGTCTGCTAGCGCTAACGGGTAATCATTCTGAAAATCCCACACTTGATTTACCCTGCCGCGAGATTTTTCAGCGAGGACAAAAGAACATTTCTGTTATTGGGCCTGTGGCTGCAGTAGAAGCTGAGATTGCAGCGGTCCATCAGACATTTTGGCAAAATGCTGTCTAAATAATTTCTCAATAGAGTCATGACGAGGAACATCGAAACAGTGGCTAAAGAAAGCACCTGTAAAATCAGCGCCTTCCAAATTAGCATCGTCAAATATCGCTTGGTCAAGATAAGCTCCCATTAGGCTAGCGCCGCTTAAATCAGCGCCTGAGAAATTTGTTCCTTGTAGGTCGGCTTCACTGAGCTCGGCTCCGCTGAGGTTCGCGCCAGTAAAATCAGTCTTGTGAAGGTTTGCTCTAATCAAAATTGCCTGGGTTAGATCTGATTTGGTCAAAGTCGCCTGGCTGAGATTGGTTTCAACAAACCGTGCCTGGGTCAAATTTGCCAGAATCAAAACGACCTGAGTTAGATCAGCGCGGCTAAAATCAGCTTGCCGTGAATCTGTTTGCATAAGGTTGGCCCGTTGCACATAGGCTCCATTGAAATCGGTCTTCCGTAAGGAAGCATTACTCAAGTTAGCTTGCTCCAGGTGAGCGCCACTGAGGTTGGCTTTAAGTAAATCATTGCCATGGAAATCGCTATTACCCAATTGAGCCCCAGCTAGCTGATAGCCTCGGCAATAGCCATGGTTAAAGTCGGGACGGAGGGTTGATGTCTTTTGTCGCCACTGATTCCAGGCTAGAGTTCCCTGTTTCAGCTGCTGGATATGTTTAGCATTAGCCATTGCCGTGCCCTCCACAGTTGATTGGATGGTTTAACTGTAAGAAAACCAGTGTCTCTCAGGCGTCTCTAAAGCGTCCAACCCCTACTAGAGCTAGTGATCTCCAAGTTTGTAGGGTGCGAGCCTTACTGTGACTTCCAACACCCCATCAATAATTTCTGGGAACGCACCATGCTCAGGCAGAGTGTATTCAACCTGATGAAGCTAGAGCTGAAGATGGAGCATTGTTGTTTTTGATCTATCCGTTGGGAGTAGTTGAGGGTAAAACTGCAGATCAAATTCTCAATAATGTTCTCACCAACCTTACTCGCGAGGTTGGAATTTGTCGCTATCTGGGAGATTCTTTTTAGTGTGCTGACTACAAACAAAAGCTCTCGGGCGAACAGCGCACCGCCGATTTTAGCAACGATATGAGGCTGCGCGATCAGCTCCTAAAACCTGGTGAGGAAGCCCAGTGGTGTATTTTTGATCCAATTGTTGCGGTGATTTTTGGCCTCAAATATCAGACCACAGGCGAAGATATTTATTTAGAGCGACAAATTCACCACCTCAATCGGGCGTTGGGACATATTACTGGTATGGGTAGTGAGTTTGGTGGTTTCAAATGTCCTGAGTTGTACCACCTGGATAGTGGTCGCTACACGCTCAGTGATGCGAAACCGCTGCTGTGGACTCAGTCAACACTAAGGGTATCGCTAGAGGTTATGACGAAAACTCTATCCACTTAGCTACTACAGCACCAGTAGTTGATTTGAACTACTGAAGATAGGTTAAAGCTTTCTGGATAACTCCGAGGCTGAGGGTATTATCCAGAAACTTTCTGGGATATCCGCTTATAGGGTGTTTATCCAGAAAGTTTCTGGATAACTTCGGTCTGAAGGGTATTATCCAGAAACTTTCCGTATACATAATAGTTATGCGGCAGTACTCAAAGGTGCTTTATGAGGAACAGGGCCGTTTTAATCTCTCTATTCATCTTTTCTGTATCCTATGCATTAGGGATCGCAACAAAACAGATCCGTCCGCATATTGATTCACCATTGATACAAGACGC
>JBHJIV010000300.1:0-22992 GCA_050043105.1 Leptolyngbyaceae cyanobacterium
GCTTTGTCAGCGTTGACATCATTACAGAACAGCAAAAAGACGTGCTGGTAGTGCCTCCTGAAGCTGTCCAGCATAACGGTGAGCAGCCATTTGTTTGGATACGCAATCAGCGAGGAAATGCAGAACTACAGCCAATTGAGCTGGGGCTACAAGGTCTAGATCTAGTCGCTGTGACAAACGGACTCAGCCAGGGCGACCAGCTAGCCCTGGTGCCCCCGACACTGCCCATTACACCTGGTATGCCCATTACAGAAGCCTCAGGCTTTTCTTTGCCCCCCGAAGCATTTGACCAATAACGCCCATGGGACTTCCCTTACCTGATTTGTTGTTTATGACCTGGCGCTCCCTGACCAATCAGTGGCTGCGCTCTGGTTTAACCACCTTTGGCGTATTTATGGGGGTGGGGGCTGTGAGCGCCACCCTCAATATTCAAACCATTACCCGCGACCAGATCGACCTCAAACTGGCTGAGCGCGATCGTCCCTTTGTCAGCCCTTGGATTTATGCCCGAGAAGGCCCAGAGCCAGAGCTAGATGAAGAATTTCAAAAAGCACTCACAGACTCCATTGTCGAGATTCGCTCCATTAGCTCCATCAGCAATGTATTCAATCTCAATATGGTGCAGTATGAGGCTCAAGAAGCTGAAGTCCGTGCCCGCAGTGTTTCTTTAAACTATTTAGACACAACGGGGCGACGCATGTTGCAAGGTCGCTTTTTTGACCAAATATATGTAAAAGAATATCGTCCTGTCGCCCTCATAGATGAACAGTTAGCGCTTAATCTGTTTCAAGACCAGTCCCCCTTAAATAAGGCGATTTACGCCAGTGGCAATCGGTTTGTCGTTATTGGTGTAATGGAGTCGAAAACTAACTCTGAATGGGGAGAAGGAGGAGAGCTTTGGATGACTCAGACTTTTGCCAATGTGCTCTCAGGAGGATATGGCTGGGATTCGATACAAATTAGCTCCCACTCTCTTACCCAAATCAATGACTTAAGTAATGCTGTTGAAATATTCTTACAACAGAGTTTTCCCCAAGCCGAGATTCATGTTTGGAGCAATGCTGATGACTTATTAGAAGATCTAGAAGTTCAAAAAATTGCCTCAGCGGCCCTGACGGGTGTCGGATTAATTGCATTGGTAATTGGAGGTGTCGGCATTGCCAATATCACAGTTGCAACCGTACTTGAGCGTACAAAAGAGATTGGTATTCGTCGGGCAATTGGTGCCTCAAAGCTAGAAGTGATGGGCCAGTTTATTTTAGAAGCACTGCTATTGAGCTTGCTGGGTGGGACGGCAGCTGTAGCCACCGTTCACGGGCTGACCCGAGTGGCAACCACAGTTGTCATTCAAGCCCCTTATCGGTTTTCCCCTCGCAATACTGTTTTGTCCATGGGGGCAGCGGTGGCGGTAGGTGTGGGGGCTAGCTTTATTCCTGCACTGCGGGCTACCCAAATCGATATCGTTAAAGCGCTGCGGAGTGACTGATGAGAGCACCGATGTTTATCTTTCTTGTGGTCAGCACATTGGCAGTGTCCCCAGTGTGGGCTCAGCTACCGGAGCTACCGCCAGCGGAACGTACAGCACCAGACCCATCTTCTGCACAAGACAATCGTGTTGCTGAGCCAGACGATGACCCTGGGGCAGCACTGTCATTGACCCAGACCGATGTTGTGACTCTGTTATTACAAAATAACCGTGAGCTAAGAAATGCAGCCTTAGAACGTATTGCCCAGCGTCAGGAGCTGCGTGAAGCTGAGAGTATTTTTCAACCTGACTTTACCCCCACACTGCGGTTGGGTGTTGTGGATCGCACGGGTGACACGACTGACATCACCCGTGAGGCTCAGCTAGGCGGAGAGCTGCTGACTCCTCTTGGCACCACCTTAGAGGTAACGGTAGATCTCATTGATGAGCAAGATGTAGATTTAACAGTTACTCAACCACTGTTGCGGGGGGCAGGGCGCAGGATAAACACCGCGTCAGTAGAGATTGCTCGTTTACAAGAAACCGGTAACCAGCTAAATTTGCAGCAGCAGCTGATTACTGACATTACCAACGGTGTGAGGACGTATCATGCCTTAATTCGGGCTCAGGCTAGTTTGCAGATTCAACAGCTCTCATTTGAGACCCAGCAACAACAGCGTCGCTCGGTGAAAGCGCTAGTGGAAGCCGGGCGACGGGCACGCTTCGAACTTGTGGAAATTGATGCTAACCTGGCGGCTACTGAAACCAATGTTTTAGAAGCTGAAAATAATTTAGAACAGGCTAAATCCGATCTTTTAAATCTTTTAGATTTAGAGGAGTCGATTGAAATTTCAGTTCCAGACGAGACTCTTGCCACTTTGAGTACGGTGGAGCAAGAGGCTAATATACCGCCTCTAGATGAGCTGGTGCAGACTGCCTATACTAATCGCCCTGACTATCGGCAGGTGCAGCTTGATGTGCAAGTTGCTGAACTAAATGGTGTCGTTGCAGCAGATAACCGTCGCTGGAACTTAGATTTACGCGCCAATGCCAGTACAGGAGACTTTTCTGAGGCATCGACCGAACTAGTGCTGACCCGACTGCTGGAAGATGAGTCGACGGAAACGGCGTTGCAGCGTAACCGAGTAACCCAGCAACAGTTACAAAACGATGTAGACCGCCTGGAGTCTGATATTCGGCTGAATGTGGCGGATCAGCTGCGGGATGTGGAATCTGCCCGCAATCGTATTGACGCGACACGGTTAGCCCGTGAACTCGCTGAGCAACGTTTAGAAAATGCCCGCGCTAGAGAGCGTCGGGGGCGAACGCGAGATATTTTTGAAGTGTTAGAACTGCAAAATGACTTAGTTGAGGCACAAAATAATGAGGTGAATGCAGCGATTGATCTAGCAGATGCGATCGCATCCCTCAATGAATCCCTAGGGACTACACTCGAGATCTGGTCTGATCAAGTAGAAGCCAGTCAGCTGCTTGAAGTGCCTGCAACAGTTTCTCCTTCTGAACCCTAGCTTTCAGCAATGACATAAAAACGCTAAAGGGAGGTGTCAAAGTTACCTCCCTTTAGCGCTTGATTATTTAAGACTCAATCGTCTGTCTAAACGATTCTTAGAGAGACTTGTCTTGACCAATATCTTGCATAGAGCGCATCAGCATAGACTGCTGACGTTGACGACTTTGCTGACGGTTCACATGGCCGAGCAAGCGCCCTTTCTTTACAACAGTGGCTGAATTAGTAGTTTGGTTAATAGTCATGGGAGTCGTTTCCTCAAGAGACAACAAAGGTTTTAGTAACTGAGGTACGTTCCTTCGCGCAACGGCTCAATGAGCGGCTGCCTACTTCCGTCCTAAACTCGGTAAAAGCAACCTACTTAGGATGAACGAAGCCATTTCTGTATCTATTGTTACCGTTTAAATTTTGAATGTCAAGTGATCGTGACGACATTAGTAATTTATCAACATATAAGAACCCCTGCTAGGCGGAATCTCCACTTAGCAGGGGTTGCAAAGAGATAGCTTGTCGATGCCTTAAGCGATAAAGCGCAGTCCGACGATGGCCAGTGCGCTGAGAGACATAAACACAGCTAGCCAAATATCCTGAGCGCGCTGGTCTGCAGGGGCAGGCATATTTGCACAATAAACAATGGCCTTAACTTCGTCTTGATGTTGAGTACGCATCTTAATCTTCCTCAAAAATCTTACGGAAGCCCCAACTGAGGCACTGACTAATCATTAGAAACACTGGAGCAGAGGCATAATCAACGCCTTCACAAACACTGCTTCAAAATTTCGTTTCATTACTATGAGTATTGCATAAACAAATGTAAACATAATTGCTCAGGCCGACGCATCGCTAGATGCCTGTGTGTAGAAGGAAGGCTGCAACACAAATACCTCCAATTATTAAGAGAACATTACACATTGTTTTTCGAGCATTTACATCGTCAGCGTACTTAAGAAAGGCTAAGACGCTGAGATAATCCACATAAGAAAAGTAAATGCAAGTTATGTAACATTATCGTTACATTGCGTTACTATTGGTTACATAAGAACAAAGCGCTGCGCTCTCTTACGCTTTCACATCCCTTCAGGCAGCGGCTTAAACCCTTCGACATTAAGGAGCCCATCATGTTTGCACCTCTTGTAATCTTGCTTCGTAGCCAACTAGGTAAGCGTGAGTTCAATCAGCTACGCGGTAAGGCAATTGCCTCACACTCCAAAGCGATTACAGCAGTTTGTAACTGGTTTCGTATTGATCGCACCGATCGTCAAAATCTAATCCGCTTAGCCCGTGACAACGGTAAGAGACTAGGTTTCTTGGCGTAAAGATCTGTAAGAGCTGTCAGAAATTTGAG
Source organism: Leptolyngbyaceae cyanobacterium (assembly GCA_050043105.1). Taxonomy (GTDB): domain Bacteria; phylum Cyanobacteriota; class Cyanobacteriia; order Phormidesmidales; family Phormidesmidaceae; genus Leptothoe. Next base: position 4,339 of record JBHJIV010000300.1, read on the forward strand.
TCGCCGCTGCTGATTTCAAGAGTTAAGTCGCTCTAGCAAGAGCACTCTATATTGGGTTTTGCAGTTTGAATTTTCTCGAAACTCGGTAATACCTTTTGTTTTACTAACCCTTTCCTCTCAACAGAGATACAACACAGTGAAGCCTTTGCCAGTATCGGCAGAGGCTTTTTCATTAGTTGAGCGGTTGTTTGATCACTTTGCTGGCAGTATTCAGAACACCCGTTGAGAAGACAAAGAGCACAAAAAACTAGCCGAAATAACTTCTAGAGACTCTGTTTTATAAGTAGAGCAATACACAAGGCTCGACATGCTCATCAGGGGCATCTGTCAATTTATCCGCAGGGCCATCCGCTAAACAGCTCCTAAAAAAATCTCAGGAGCTGTTCCATCACTTCTATCAGCAGAGCAGTATTGTTAGGACTTGGTACCAGACCGCTTACGAATGATGATAATGTCACCATCCTGGTATTCAAAGTCTTTAGACTCCGTGGACTTCTTAGACTTACCAGTGCCAGCACCTTGAGCCATCAGCAACAGTAATACGAACGGCAATGAAATAAATAGGACGGGGGACATTACGTTATCTCCTAAAAAACATTGGCAAATTTCAGGTGCTAGCTCAGAACAATATTATTCTGAGCTAGCGCATATATTCGCTGGCGTTGTTGAATCTCGGTATGACTGTCTCTTAAAGATATCGCCGTATCGTGTCTTTAATGGGTTGACTGTATCCTCTAAATCAACAACGACTGTTCGCTCAACTACATTCAGAGAGTAATATCGTTGACTATTACTGTTTGCTTCCTATAGGTCTAATGTAGTATCTGCGTGAAAGTGCTTGACTGCTAGCAGACAGTTGTTCAATTGGCCTAGATCCTTAAGCTAAAATACGGGAAATTCATAAATAGGTCCGTATTGCTTACAAAAGCATTGTGTGTTTTCGCACCTATCCTTGAGGTACCCATATGGGTACCTTTCAACGCCTTCTTGTGTGGCGATATAGAGTTACTGACTGTAATGGAGAAGCTCAGGTGTGAACCTTTTAACAATGGAGCAACCCTGGTGCAGTTTTAATTGCGCCAGGGTTGCTCCTAAATTTCTGTATTAACGAAGGGTTTACGCGGTGTGACGTTGGATGCAGCTCATCTCTGCTTGCTCGGGATCAAATTCATTCGGGAAGCGAGTGATTCCAGGTATGTAGTCAGCATCTTTTAGATTAGTGTTTTGCAAGCTAGCATCGCGTAAATCAGTACCAATGAGCATTGCACCGCGCAGGTCTGCATTCTGCAGATCAACTTTGCTCAGTTTGGCATAGCTGAGATCAACGCCCCTTAAATTTGCCTGACTCAAGTCAACATTACTCAAATCGCTATAGCTAAGATCCGATCCTTTTAGGTCCACATGGCTGAGGCTGGCATCAGCCAGACACAAGCCAGAGAAATCTCGCCGACCTTGGTTATAGTTTTGTAGCAGTGTGGTTACTTCAGACATAGTGTGTGCTGACCCGGTGATGAGAGAAAGACTGTTAGCCAAAGCTGACCGATCTATTCGAAAGTTAAGTATCTCTAGACTATGGTGACCATAAACTTACCTATATTGCTCAGGAGAGTTAACTCACTAAATCATAGACTCTCTTTCACAATCTAGCCGGTTCTCAGATTGCTAGAGCCTGTTCTTGATATCTAGTAATAGACAACAGATTTGTTGTTAAAAAATGACATAGCCCTTAGCCACGCTGTAGAATTCTGGCTGCTCACGTTAACTGTTGTGAGGCTCATACCTTTAATGCTGACTTACATCCTATTGCGATTAATTTACATTTTTTAACCAAAATGAACTCTAGATGCCATTCCATCGAAAAATATTGAGAAACATATACGGTTTTGGCTTGGCTGCGTTTGCAACCTATAGCCTTCAAATGACCGCATATAGAAACGCTAGTAAGACGACCTATGGCACAATCCCCTAACTCACAACCTGCTATCGAATCTATTCTGCACGAACAGAGATTGTTTGAGCCGCCCGCTGAGTTTGCGGCAGCGGCAACTGTTTCTGGTGCTGATCAGTATCAGGCCCTTTATGACAAGGCGGCTGCCGATCCCGCTGCATTCTGGGCTGAGCTGGCTGAGCAGGAACTGAACTGGTTTCAAAAATGGGACACCGTTCTTGACTGGCAGCCTCCCTTTGCCAAGTGGTTTGTCGGTGGCAAAATCAATATTTCTTATAACTGTTTAGATCGACATCTAGACACTCATCGTCGAGATAAACCAGCGCTGGTATGGGAAGGGGAGCCTGGTGATTCTCGTACCCTCACATATGTCGAGCTACATGCTGAAGTGTGCCAAATGGCTAACGTCCTCAAAGACATGGGCGTGGCTAAAGGTGATCGAGTGGGCATCTACATGCCGATGATTCCTGAGGCGGCTGTGGCAATGCTAGCCTGTGCCCGCATCGGTGCGGCTCACTCTGTTGTTTTTGGTGGCTTTAGTTCCGAAGCTCTGCGAGATCGCCTGAATGATGCTGAGGCCAAAGTTGTCATCACGGCAGATGGCGGTTTCCGTAAAGATAAGGCCATGCCGCTTAAGCCTGCGGTGGATGCGGCTATAGCCAATAATGCTGTGCCGACTGTGACCAATGTGTTGGTGGTGCAGCGCACCAAGCAAGATGTGGACTGGACTGATGGTCGCGATGTGTGGTGGCACGATGTGCAGCCCGGTGCTTCCACTGACTGTGCGGCTGAACCGATGGATAGTGAAGACCTGCTGTTTATTCTCTACACCAGCGGCACCACCGGTAAGCCCAAGGGTGTGGTCCACACTACCGGGGGCTATAACCTCTATACCCACATGACCTTTAAGTGGGCTTTTGATATCAAAGAAGAAGATGTCTACTGGTGCACGGCTGATGTGGGCTGGATTACGGGCCACAGCTACATCGTGTACGGTCCGCTTTCTAACGGCGCCACCAGTGTGATGTATGAGGGGGCGCCCCGTCCTTCTAACCCTGGTGCTTTCTGGGATGTGGTGCAGAAGTATAAAGTAACTATCTTCTATACGGCTCCTACGGCGATTCGTGCATTTCTAAAAATGGGAGATCAGCACCCTAATGCTCGTGATCTATCTTCTTTACGGATTCTTGGAACTGTTGGTGAGCCCATTAACCCAGAAGCGTGGATTTGGTACCACAAGGTGATTGGTGGTGAGAAGTGCCCAATTATCGATACATGGTGGCAGACAGAGACCGGCGGTTTTATGATTACGCCGTTGCCCGGTGCGATCGCAACTAACCCCGGTTCGGCTGCCAAGCCGTTCCCTGGCATCCTGGCCGACATTGTTGATGCTGACGGTAACCCTGTCCCGGCGAATGCAGGGGGCTACCTGGTGATCAAGCATCCCTGGCCTAGCATGATGCGTACCGTCTACGGTGATGATGCCCGCTTCCGCCGCACCTACTGGGAGTACATTCCACCCAAAGATGGTCACTATGTCTACTTTGCTGGGGATGGTGCCCGCAAAGATGAAGATGGCTATTTCTGGATTATGGGCCGCACTGACGATGTGCTTAATGTGTCGGGTCACCGTCTTGGCACTATGGAAATTGAGTCGGCCCTAGTGTCTCACCCAGCTGTTGCAGAGGCCGCTGTGGTGGGTCGCAAAGATGAGATTAAGGGTGAAGATGTGTTTGCGTTTGTAATTTTGGAAGGCACCCATAGCCCTAGCGATGAGCTAGCAGCGCAACTGAAGCAGCATGTGGTCAAAGAAATTGGTGCGATCGCACGCCCCGGCGACATCCGTTTTGCCGACGGTTTACCCAAGACTCGTTCCGGCAAAATTATCCGTCGCTTTCTACGTAACCTGGCTAGTGGCGAAGAACTGGTCGGCGATGCTACCACCATGGAAGACCAAAGCGTTCTAGAAAAGCTACGGTCTGAAGCATAGGCTTGCCAATCTAATCGCTAACAGGCAGCAGAGCTAAACTTAATTTAGTTCTGTTGCCTCACTTAAAACCGAGGTGTAAATATGTCCCCACTACCTCAAAAGCTAACTGAGTCTCTCTATGAGACAGATTTTTACGCTTGGACCCAGCACCAAGCTCAGCTGATGCGGCAAGGACAATGGCACCGGGTAGATACTGCCAATGTGATTGAGGAGATTGAATCATTGGGGCGGCAGCAACGTCAGGAACTTCGCAATCGTTTGGCCATTCTGCTGGCGCACTTGCTCAAATGGGAATATCAGCCTGAAAAGCGAAGTCGTAGCTGGCTAGCAACCATTCGAATTCAGCGCTTAGATATTGCTGATCTATTAAACGACAATCCAAGCTTGCAACCCTATTTGGCAGAAGCGGTTCAAAAAGCTTACGCAAAAGGGATACAGCTTGCCATTAAGGAGACAAATTTTGCCAAGGGGCAATTCCCAGAAATACTTCCCTACGATTTGTCGCAGGCCCTTTCAAAAACTTTCTATCCTGGTAGCCCCAGCGACTTGATTGATTAAGGCAATAAAGATTGCTAAACCAATTACTCTCTCTCCATCAGCCTAGGGTCAAAATCGCTACTGTCCAGTGCTTCTGCTGGGCCACCTGCTTCATCTGTCTCCTGGGTCCAAGCTTCGAGCCGGGCTGCTTGACTCAGGGCAATATGGTAAGGCAGTGGCCGAAAAAACTTTAGTTTACCAGTCGTTTTCTGTGACTTAATTCGTGGGTCCAACATTGGACGATTAGGTTGCTGTCTTGGACGGCTCATAAATGCCTGAATTATGTATGGACCACTCCATTCTAAAGTGAATTTTCCATGTCTAGATGTGTAGTAAACCACCTAGTGCCCATGCAGGCTACTGCACTTACGTATAGCGATGACTATAGTCAAAATTGAGTAAGACATCCTCATAGTCCAATTCAAGAAATCGATCGAGGGGCATATAGAGCCAGCGTAAAGATGAGTCAGGATCTGCTTTGGTCATGCGAGAACCCAGGGTAAGCGCAAAGTCTTCAGATAAAGGATGAATGGCGATGGTGTAAATGTCGCTCAAATTAGGGAAATCGTCTCGAATTTTCTTTAGAGTGGCATGAGAATCTTTAATAAATTCACAAGCGGTCTCGTAGGTCCAAACAGTCAGCTCAATCTGCCAGCTGCGAACAAAAATTGTATAGCAGTCAGGGTCTCCCTTAGTGGCTACTTGAATGGGGTCTTCTTCTCTCACATCTAGACGACTTAGATGTAAACTTCGGCTGGGAGAGAGATCAAACTTCTCTTCTGAGTCAGGGTGAGCGGGCAAAAAGGCTGCAAAGCCCACAGGTTCTTTGCTAGATGCACGTCGCAAGACTCTTAATCCATCAGGATATTGTCTTGCCCACTGACGGATTCCTCTCTTGATGTTGTGCAACATAGACTCAGGTCGTTCTGGGGCATAGCTATAAAGCTTCTCTAAGATATTGGCGACCAGTGTGGCATCATTACGAGGGTCAAAGCTATCGGGGTAAAACGAATCATTCTCCTCTGGCTCGGGCAGCTCAAAATTTTGTGGAATATTTAGGCTAATTCGAGTGGCAACACCATCGGCTTCGCCCCGCCTCAGGAGGTTTTTAGAGGCCAGTTTGTCGAACATCTGCCCGGCCGCTCGCGGTGTCCCTTGGGTTTGGGTATAAAATAAGTCTGCTGCATCACTGTGGGAGCAGTAAAAGCTACCAATTTGTCGATTTAAGGTAGTAATTGGTGCGTGCTCTATACCCCGCTGCATCAGATAGCCATAGCCCCACAGACGCACAAAGTAGGTAGCCTGTCTCAGAGTTATTTTTAAACCTGGCTGAAGAACAATATGCTCAATGTATTGAGTTTGTACATCTAACGGAAACCACTCCTCAACATCGTTTGGTTTTAGCTCCTGATTCATGATAGTGCTACTCCTGTAGGCCACAAATGCGGGGTAGATAAAATGCTTCACCCCTGCTTCACCCTGCTTGATACTAGCTCATCCCTCTTTTGGGTGCCACTGCGGCCTTGGTAAAAACACACGTCCTTAACCGTGACTTCTGTCTAGTTGCGATCGCTACAGCTCTCTCGTAGATGCTGCTCCGCCACATTGCGTAGGGTAGGAAGTGTGATCAGTCGACTCCCCGATTTCTGCCCCTGGGCTTCGGGGGTGGACCACGACTAATCACGTTGTTCCCCACTCGTAATCAGACTTATGGTGCTCAATACTGCAATAGACCTCAGTTTCCCCCTGGATGAGGTGTCTCAACAGCCAACTAATCGCTCAACCCAGTTAAATTTTGGGTCTGACAACCTGGATCTGATTTTTGATGTCTTGCTTGGTCAGGTTTTCCCATTTCGCGGATTTATCTTATTTGATCACGCTGGTAAACTACTGCGAACGACAGCTAGGGCAGATGAATTTAGTATTCTGTTGCAAAAAGCAGTTCCAGGCCAGATATTTGGTACGCCTGCTCAGCCTGCCTTGGGGGCACTGCCCGAGCAGATAACGGCTCTGCGTAATTTTCTACTAGAGAGCTGTGCTGATTTTCCCGACCATACCCTACAGCTCTACGACACTGTCTTTTTGCCAGGTGGTATCCGGCTCCATCTCAATGTGGAATGGATTGAACTCATCGATCAGCCAACAAAATGCGTGCTTGTCACCATTGATGACTTGACCCAGATTGCCCACCACCGTGCTAAGTGTGATGCTTATCGATATGGTTTAACTAGCCGTGAAGCTGAAGTGTGGCAGCTGTATCTACAAGGCTATTCATACCGAGAAGTCAGCAGAGAGTTAACAATTGCGCTGAATACGGTCAAAAAGCATATGAAGAGTATTTTTAGTAAATGTAATATTGAGTGTCGGTGTCGGCACTTGGTCTAGGCATGTGTCAAAATTTACACAGATAATTCCAAGCCGCATAATGGCTAAAGTCGATATTCCACAGTCGTTGTGCGGTTTTATAAAATAACATTGTCACACTTTTTATGTGACATAAAACACATGATCTAGGAATGACGATCACCAGAATTGCCCAGGAAGTGTTTAAGCTAAAAGTGTAGCCTTAACTAAGGACAAGTGCGCTATGCTTTCAGCTCAAAGAGAACACGTTCATGTACTCCACTGACTCAGTAATTCAACCTGTGAACAGTCATCCCCCGGACGTAATGGAAACCCTATCTTCGATGTGCCAGGTTGCTCAACCGGAGGCTCCCCAGCCAATTGCCCGATGGATTTTAGAGGAAGGTCAGCTCTTGGGTGTACTGATAGCCTCATTCCCGTCATCACCGACCTGTTGTAAAGCGGTCTAGCTGCGTCATTTTGAGCCCCTGCTGTAGCCTATGCGGCGGCCACCACATCACTCAGCTGTTGTGGGTTGAGGTTTTGGTGCAAAATCTGGCCGTCTCGAAACCAGATAATTCGACGCGTGTTGCGGGCCACTTCTATTTCATGGGTGACCATGATAACGGTCATACCGCTGGCGTTGAGTGCACCAAAAATGTGCAAAATTTCCTCAGTGGTTTGGGTATCTAAAGCACCGGTTGGTTCGTCCGCTAATAATAAGACGGGCTGATTTACAATGGCACGTGCGATCGCAACTCGCTGCTGTTGTCCTCCCGATAGCTGTCGCGGCTTATTCTGTAAACGATCTCCCAAACCCACACGTACAAGCGCTGCTTCAGCACGCTGTCGACGTTCTTCGTAGCTAACCTCTGCATAGACCATCGGTAGCATAACGTTATCCGTTGCCGTTAGCTGGGGCAACAGATGAAACTGTTGAAACACAAACCCAATTTTGCGATTGCGGATATGGGCCAGCTCATCATCACTAAGCTGATCGACTCCCATAGCATCTAACTGATAGTGGCCCGTGGTGGGGCGATCTAAACAGCCGATGATATTCATCAGAGTAGATTTACCCGAGCCTGAAGCGCCCATGATCGCGCAATAGTCACCTCTGTTGAGGGTAAAGCTTATGCCAGCCAGCGCATGAACCTGGATATCTCCCATGCTATAGGTTTTGGTAATGTCAGTGGCTTGAATCAAAGACATGGTTAACTCCTCAAGGCAACAATTGGGTCTAGTCGCGCTGCCTGCCGCGCAGGAACAACGCCAAAAATTAGACCGATAGTCCCAGAAACGCCTGTGGCAAGAAGAATGGAATTTATAGTAATCCCTGGTTTAAGCGGGCTGAAAATGGCAATTGCCATGGCTCCACTGGTTCCTAGGCCAATACCGACGATGCCGCCAGCCACCGACAAAATAATGGCCTCAATTAAAAACTGAGTAAGAATCACGTGCTGAGTGGCACCAATGGCCTTACGCAGACCAATTTCGTGGGTTCGTTCAGTGACAGATACCAGCATGATATTCATCACACCGATACCGCCAACAAAAAGAGAAATACTTGCGATCGCAGCTAATACCAAACTTAACCCTGCAGTAATTCTTCCGACCATATCTTGAAATGACTTATTGGCCCATATCGAAAAGTCTTTTTTGCCATGGCGACGGGTCAAAATGTTGTTGATTTGAAAGGCAGCGGCTCGAATGCTGTCTGCGTCCTGCGCAGAGATTTCTAAAAAGTCGATGGGAATTCCATTGGGAGACCGCCGACCCGATAGCTGGTAGGCCATGGTTGTAATGGGAACATAAGCCGTTTCGTCATAGTTCACCCCAAACAGCGTGCCTTTGCTAGCCATAACCCCAATGACTTGAAAGTTAAAATCACCTACCTGCACCGTTTTCCCTAGAGCTAAGGTGTCGCCAAATAGACGTTTCTCCAGCGCTGATCCCAGCACAATAGTTTGTGTGTGCTGTTCCAGGTCGGTTGAATTTAGAAAACGCCCCTTAGCTAGCTGAAGACTGCGCACATAGGCTATTCCGGGTGTTGAACCGATGATGTCACCGCTACGGGACCGAGAGCCATAGGTGAACTGCAGGTTAGTATTAATTTGTGGGGCAATTGCATAAACGGCGGGTGCTTGAGCTGCGATCTCATCTACATCTGACAGTGTGATCTCAGCAACATCGCCATAGGGGCTCAAGTCTTCTCCACCTGCAAAAATAGTGAGCTGGTTAGGGCCAAACGATTCTAACTGGTCTTGAGTAAACTGTTTGGCCCCCTCTCCGATAGCTACCATAGCAATCACAGAGGCATTGCCAATGATGATTCCTAGCATGGTTAATAGACTTCTTAGGCGGTTGGCATTCAGGTTCTTCACCGCCATTTGAATATTTTCAGTAAATTGCATTGCTTAGAAGGGGTTATCAACGCCCTCAATAATTTTATCTGTAGGTGGCTCAATTAAAATCTCTTCGCCAGCGTCTAATCCGTCTATGATTTGTACCTGTGTACCTGTTGTTGTGCCCAGCTGAACAGGTTGTAATGTAGGCCCACTTTCCCGACTGACATAGACACCGGTTGAGCCGTCAGATTCAGTCACGACAGCAGCTAATGGGATCACTAGAGCATCAGTGATAGGTTTGCCGATAAATGTGAGACGTACGTTCATGCCAGATTTGAGCTCTTCTTGCCCAGTTTTAAGCGTGACTTTAACGCGAAAAACGGTTACCTGATTGTCACGAATAGCTCTAGGGGCAATCAATTTCACCTCTCCTGTAAACACCTGATCTGGATAGGCACTGCTCCGGACTTCTACGGCTTGCCCTACTTCAAGTTGGGCAATGCTGGCTTCAGGGACTTTAGCTTCAATTTCTAACCCGCTTGAGAGTTCAGCAATAGAGGTAGATGCCGCACCATCGCCTGATGATGCCGCTGTTGCTGGTGAAACAAAATCGCCAGTTTCGGCAAATCGACGTGTGATAACACCATCAAACGGTGCGCGCACAATAGTTTCATCGAAACGCACCTGGACCGCAGTGAGCTGAGCGTTAGCCTGGGCGACAGCCGCTTCTGCTTGCTCGATCTCTTCTGAGCGAGTGCCGTTTTGTAGTCTCGTCAGCACTGCTTGAGATTCTTCTAAGCGACGTTGATCAGCCACTAAGTTAGCGCTAGATTCTTGAGCCGTGGTCTGATAAGTGTTGAGTTCATTGGTAGAAATCGCCCCTTGTTGAGCTAACCCCTCAAATCGAGACAGCTCTTGTTGAGCCTGTTGTAAACGTGTTTGAGCTGCGTTGATCGAGGCGTCTACAGTGGCAACCCGAGCACGAGCTTCAGCAATCTCTTCTGGACGAGCCCCAGCCCTTTGCTGTGCGAGTGTTGCCTGGGCCTGGGCAAGAGCCGCCTCATACTGCGCTACTTCAGCCTGACTACGTCGGCTAGTCATACGGGCAATGATCTGTCCCTGACTCACAAAATCTCCTTCTTGGATAAACAGCTCAGCGATTTTACCGGAATCTTCCGGACTCAGATTAATCGTGCGTTCGGCTTGCACAACCCCACTGGCCTGGATTTTGGATGTGAGGTTCTGCTGCTTAACGTCTACCGTTTGTTGTGTGGTGACTGGCTGCTGACGTCGTTGGATGTAGATCAGTGAGAGGGCACCAATTGTTCCGACAGCTATCACTCCAATGATCCATTTTGGGATGGGTTTGATACGAGTTAATGTTAGCTCTTTCATGATTTGGTTGACACCTCAGTCATGGTCTTATCCTAGAAACTTTCCGATGCCGATAACATCGCCCTAAATACCTCAAATAAGTGGTTCTAAAGATCGATTTACCTATAGGACTTTAGGACTAAAGCCGACGTTTTATTTGCATCTAAAGTCTCTGGTGGTGATCTTCTCAAGTTGTTTAGAGTAAGCGAGTTCAAGACTCTAAACCTTTGCTTGGTTAGATACTCTACCAATCTATTCCCTATGAATATAGAAATCCTAGAATCTCAATTGAATTGGCTGTTGCGACCAATAGAACAGTTTGCTGGTTTGATGATAATCTTCATCATAGTCGAGGTCGTGATTGATTTGGTTGCTCAGAAGCGACGGGACTATAAAGAAACCGCAACAAATTTTGTCATTGGTACTGTTTATGAGATCCTCAGTAGTACAGTCGCCGGCATTGTTATGTTTATCGGGCTGTCACTGTTCACTGTTTTTAGCCCCTTTAGTATCCCTATCAATCCTTGGATGATTTTATTGGCGCTTTTGATCGCCGACTTTTTGTATTACTGGCAGCACACAGCTGAACATCGCATCCGTCTTTTTTGGGCTCACCATAGTGTCCATCATAGTTCCACTGATTTTAATCTCTCTGTGGCACTGCGATTGGCATGGACGGAAGATTTTATTGCTTGGATTTTTTATATTTCCCTGGCATTGATGGGGTTCCATCCTTTAGTGATTCTGATTGCGGTACAGATCTTGGGACTGTATCAGGTATGGATTCACACTCAAAAAATTGGCTGTTTGGGATTTCTAGATAGGATTCTCAATACGCCATCGCTGCATCGGGTGCATCATGGGTCAAACCCACGGTACATAGACAAAAACTATGGCGCTATTCTGTGTATTTGGGATCAGCTATTTGGCACCTATGAAGCTGAAACAGAGAAGGTGATTTATGGTTTAACCGATAATATTGGTACGCATAACCCTCTGAAAGTGAATGCTTTTGAATATTGGAAAATCATTACCTACATCCAAAAGTCTCACACCGTTGCCGAAGTACTAAAAAGTATTTTTGCTCCACCTGAGTGGCAGCCTCGCTCCGTCAAATGCGACTAACTCTACTATCTATTGTGTCTTTACCACCCTACTTTTTTGACCCTTGAAATACTGGCCGAAATCTCAACCCCACTCCTTTCGAGTGCTCCATATCATTGAGTGGATTTTGCTGGGCATTGCTGTTTCAGAGCTACCATGGGAAAGCCTGCCCTACCTCTCTAGCCTGCTAGGACAATCACTGGCCGAGACGGAGCCGATTCCGTTTGCTTGGCTATGGAGCCTGATGTGCTTATTACTGATTGGATTGCTGGGACGACGGCTACCTACAGGGTCAGCCGTGAGTAAGTTGGGGTATATCGCTGTCCAGTTTGGACTGATTTTATTAGCGACGTCCTTAGCAAATTGGCAGTCACCGTTTTTGATGCCTTACCTGGTGGTGGTGATTCGCGGACACCTGATTTTTCGTCGTTGGGAGCGTTGGTTGTTGACTGGGTTGGTGTTTGGCATTGCGATCGCATCTCTCTCCATTCCTCTTCTAGATCTGCAAGCTTTGCAGTTAGAATTTACCGAGCCAACCCCGCTGACGATGGAGAATGTCAGAACCATCAGTATGGTCATAGGTATCTATGGCATTGTACTGTCTGGTCTGACCTTGACCTTTGTTCTGTTGTTTGTAGAGGCATTACTGTCAGAACGTGCGAGTCGGAAGCAGTTAGCGGCGGCACACCATCAGTTACGACAATATGCCTTGCGCATTGAGGACCAGGCTGCTTTACAAGAGCGTAATCGCATTGCCCGAGAGATTCATGATGCGGTGGGTCATAATCTCACAGCCCTGCGTATTCAATTAGAGAATGCACTATTGTTCGCTCAAGCTGACACCTGCAAGACACAAAATCATTTAGAAATAGCTCAACAGCTGGCAGCTAAAGCACTGGCAGAAATTCGTCATTCTGTTTCTACTCTGCGATCTGATCCACTCCAGGGTAAATCTTTGGTAACAGGTTTAGAACAGCTATGTCGAGACTTTCAGCAGCAAATTTCGGGAGAATTTATTTACCATATTGATGTCTTAGCTCCACTTAAAACAGAGACCAGCACTGCGGTATATCGACTGGTGCAAGAAGCTATGACTAATGTAGTGCGTCATAGTCAGGCCGACCAAATTAAACTACAGGTAAAAACAGAATCTGGATATCTATGGCTGATGCTAAACGATAATGGTGTTGGGTTTGATCCTGACAAAAACACAGCAGGGTTTGGTCTCAACAGCATGAAGGAACGAACGACCGCAGCGGGAGGCAAGTTACACCTGTTGACATCACCTGGTAAGGGATGTCAGTTCAATATAGAGTTGCCGCTAGCTGAGGTAATATCGTGATCCAGTTGGTGATTGTTGATGATCAAATACTGATTCGCCAAGGGTTAAGCAGTTTACTTCAGACTAAGCCTGATTTACGAGTCGTGGGCGAGGCAGAAAATGGCCAGGCGGCATTAGCTGTGATTGAGGCTCTAGTCGAGACACCAGACCAGCCTCATCTCATACTTATGGATGTGCGGATGCCAGTTATGGATGGTGTGGCGACAACCCAGCAAATTTGCCAGCGTTGGCCCGATATTAATGTGCTAATTCTAAGTACGTTTGATGACGCTGCCTATGTTACCGATGCGATGCGATACGGTGCCAAGGGCTATCTACTTAAAGATACTCCGTCCGAAGAGTTAGCCGAAGCCATTCGGTCTATTCATAAGGGATACACCTATTTAGGACCAGGCTTGTTTGCTAAGACTCAGACGATAACAGACCAAGCAGCGAATATGATTCCACCGGAGGTACTATCGCTCTCGCCACGAGAAAAAGAAGTGCTACAGCTGATTGCAACAGGGGCAAACAATCGCGAAATTGCTAAGACTTTGCATATCTCAGAGCGAACGGTCAAAAACCACGTGAGTAGTATTTTGGCGCATTTGCAGCTTCGCGATCGCACCCAGGTAGCGCTGCTAGCCAGTAAGTTTTTGCCATAGAACCCAACGCTCTATGGCACCTGAGCACCCTACGCAAGAACACGCTGTCGTCGAGCATCGTATCTAGCTACATAGCTGACTGGGCTAACCCGCAGATACATAACGTCATGAATCATATTTGAATATTCTTCACTGGGCTCGTGAAAGGTAAGGTTCTTACGACTGCAGCTTTCCTTATAAGCGGCTACAGCTTGTTCAAATGTTGACTGAGTATCTGCCATGGTTACCTCTATTTAGACACACGGGTAACCGCCCAGGTAGCATACGCCTTTGCGCTCAACTAACAGCATGCTACCCAGCTATTGGATTCATGGCATCACCCTAACATAGTTAACGACACCTTCTAATTTAAGGACTTCGTGATCTCGCTCCCCTAGAGGTCTCAGCTAACTTCAGAAACGGCTTAAAAACTTTTCAGTTAAGATCCAGACCCTATTCAGATCGTTTCGACATTCTAATAAGTGTTCGATTGCAACAACACTATTGGAGCCCTTCAGATGAAACGCACTGCATTTACCGCTTTTGTTTTAACCGCTACGCTGGTACTCTTTTCTCCCATTGCTCAAGCTGAGTCTGTCCGGTTTCAGCTGAGCAATGGTCAGCCAGATTCTATCCACTATCCCTTTGGGCGTTCTCTTGAGGCTGTAGATAGCGTTAATGATTTTGATAGCTCTGATCTTTAAAGGGGTGACTTTAATAATTCTTGAGGCTCTCTAGGGTGGTGAAAGAACAACAGCCGGTAAGATTTTGATAATAACTACAGCAGAGATAGGCCCATGGTAAATTTGAGCGCTTGTCTAAACACTCTGAAGACAAAGGGTCTGATTCTGATAGCCATTGGCTTACTGTCGATTGTTACAACTTGTTTTGTGGCTGCCGACAGTGCTCTAGCCGCTGTCGCCCCCAGTCAGCAGCCTGTAGATATGCTCAAAATTCATTTAGGGAATGAGACTGGCGGATTGGTGTTTGAGCCTGACACTCTGACCTTTGATGCTGGCAAGCGTTACAAGTTGTTGCTCGACAACCCAAGCCCTAGCAAACACTACTTCACTGCAAAAGACTTTACGGATGTTATTTGGACCCAGAAAGTAGAGGCTGGCAATGTTGAGGTGAAAGGGGCTGTGCATGAAATAGAACTTAAACCCGGTGCTGAAGCTGAATGGGTATTCGTGCCACAAAAACCAGGCACCTACGAGCTACATTGCTCTATTGCGGGTCATGCTGAGGCCGGTATGGTTGGCACACTGACAATCGCGGCTGATGCTTAGGAAGGCCGGTAAACGACTGTTTGGGGCTGTTAGTGCCGCTGCTGATTAATGGGTCATTTTCTGTAACAAATTGGCGACTTGCTCAGCGCTATCAGTCACGGCCAGCACTTCTGCTGCCGCTTGCATGCAGGCTAATTCTTCTGGAGCGTCGATTAATGCCAAGACGCGTTTTTTTAGGGCACTGCCAATGAGTTCTGTCTGTCGATACACTTTGCTTGCCCCTGCAGCACTAAAGGCGCTGGCATTGTACGACTGATGATCATCTGCTGCAAATGGATAGGGGATTAGAACTGAGGGGGTATGAGTCATGGCGAGCTCGGTCAGAGTTCCAGCCCCGGCCCGGCTAATCACTAAGGTGGCTCGCTTAAATAGAGCTGCTACGTTCCTAAAAAATGGTCGATGGATGTAATGAGGATGGTGCAGACTGTCCGTATCTGGGTCATTGGTGCCGGTTTGATGGACGACCCAGGCACCAGCCTCAAACCACCCAGGCGCAGCTTCGCGCACTAACCTATTAACGGCAACCGCTCCCTGACTGCCACCAATCACGACAATCAGGGGGACACCGTCAGGAATGTGAAAGTCTTGCAGAGCGGCATTGCTATCTGTATGGAACTGCGATCGCACGGGTGTACCGACCCATACCGTTTTTGCCTGTTGAGGTAAATATTTACGAGTTTCTTGAAAACCAATGGCCACCACCGAACACCAGCGACTGAGCCAGCGAGTTACCTTGCCCGGCATAGCGTTAGATTCATGCAGCACGGTGGGTAAGCCTAAACTGCGCGCGGCAATAATGGCGGGTGCAGCAATATAGCCTCCAGTTGTAAATACTCCCTGAAACTCACCCTGCTTCAGCAGCAGTCGCGTGGTCCAGGTCGCTTGTATGAACTGCACCAAGATTTTTAACGTACCCAGCCCGAGTTTGCCCTGAACGCCGCCCATGCATACCGTATGGAGGGGGTAGCTTTCGGGGACCAGTTCAGTTTCTAGTCGGTCGGGTACCCCTAACCATTCGATTGGGCCATCTAGATGTTCGGCAGTTGCGATCGCAGGAAAAAGGTGACCGCCAGTACCACTAGCGGCAATTAAGAGCTTATTGCCTTCACCATTTTCTTGTCTGTCGTCCATAATGTGGAAGACCCAAACTATCTCTTTAGTAGTCGCCACATCATAATTGAGCGGCTGGAGTAGAAACTGGGCTTAGGTTACAGTTGCGGTAACTTAGTCAGCAGCTATTATCCGCTGAATTGGCGCGAATGTAGCAGCTCTTTGTGAGCCGCACCCAGTCAAGTCGGCTCCAGGATAGTGCTTTTTAGCTGATTTGACCATCAACTTACGTTATTCAGATACAACTATCGAGGACTTTACATATGATTCATCCTTGCCGCTGGTCACTCTGTTCACTGACTGTGCTTGGGATGAGTATATTTGGCTTGAATGCTCAAGCCGCTCCTCCGGAAACAGCACCCGATGCTTTGGTCAACGCCCTAGAGCAGATTCAATCTGCCTCTAACGCTCAAGATATTGAAGCAGTCATGACGCTGCATGATGACGGGTTTACCAACAATGACGGCTTTAGCTATGACATCCTAGAGGCTACACTGCCTCAGCTATGGGAGCGTTATGACACGCTGACCTACCGCGTAGAGCTACAGTCCTGGGAAGAGATAGAGGGTGGTTATGTTGCTGAAACGGTGACCTACATTGACGGTATGCAAACGACTCCTCGTCGTCTCATTCTAGAGTCGGTGATTCGTTCCCGTCAGCAGTTTGTGGATGGCAAGATTACGTCTCAAGAAATTTTGTCTGAACGGAATCAGCTCAGTTCTGGCTCTGCTAGTCCAGACGTGGTGGTAATTTTGCCGGAGCGAGTAGCTCCCAGTGAAAGTTATGGGTTTGATGCCATTATTCAAGAGCCTTTAGGTGAACGTTATCTGCTAGGGGCAGCTTTGGATGAGGGCACCACAGCGGAAGATTTCTTTACGCCACGCCCCCTCGATTTGGAGCTGCTATCGGCAGGTGGCTTATTTAAGCTCGGGGATGCGCCCGCCGCCGCTGATAGTCTGTGGGTTTCAGGTTTGCTCATTCGCGACGATGGGCTAGTTGTCATCACCCGTCGTCTACGCGTTGAGTAAGCGGACTAGCTAGCGCAAGTTGAATGTATACCATCTGGTGCGACAACGCCCCAGAGATTACTTTCATTAAAAACCGTATTTACAATAGTGGCCCCGCTCAGATCAGCGGCTCGCAAATCTGCTTGCTGTAAAACAGTCTTGGTTAAATTGGCCCTACGTAGGTTTGCCCGGTGTAAATGAGCTTTTGTCAAATCGGCATTAGTCAGATTGACATCTCGTAAAATGGCCCATGCTAAATCTGTACCCACCAGGGAGGCATTCCTAAGAATGCTATAGCTAAGGTCAATACCAGCTAGCTGGAGGTGACTCAGATCGCATCCACTTAAGTCCAATCCATGAAACGTACGCTCACCTTCTTGATAACGTGCGATTAAACTTTGAAGCTTAGATTGCATAGTGCTTTTTGCAGGATTCTAATAGCCTTACTTATCTATTAGTGATGGCATCCGTACATCTGTGACTGGTGAAGGTAGTGGTCAATACAGAGAGTGGGTTAGTGGCCAAATAGAAATCTAAGTGCAAAAAGCTTACTGGAGAAGGCGTACAGTACTTTTCTAAGTCACAATATCAGGCGTATTAATCGGTAATGGCTGTGGCAGTTGGCTGTGCTGATCGCAACATTGCTGCATGGCTGTTTTAGTAGACTGGCCCATGACGCCATCAATGGCCCCGTTATAAAACCCCTCAGTTTTGAGATATTGCTGTAAGTTTTTGCATTGGGAGGTTTGCAAGCGATGGGCTAAATCTTGAAATGCTTGGTCTAGCCATGCCTCATTAAGACAGGTTTGGAGTTTTTGCTGCTGGTCGACGATATCATTTTCGTCAATGAAGCTATGCAGGTGTGCCAGCATATGATCTGCTTCATCAATTAAAAAGCTGATTAATGGCTCGGTCTCGGCGAGCGCCAAGATTGCGTCAAGACGCTCGGTATCTGCTTCACTAAGGATAGGCTGCACCGATAGTTGGCAATAAGTGTGAATCAAGTCACGATGCTGCTGGGCGTGATCGCAAATGCTGTGACTGCTAAACATGGGATTATCTCCATTTAAGTCTGTCAAATGGGTGTGCTAAGTGGTTAGTGTCTGTGGCTACGCTACTGTGACGACGAATTTTAAATAATTTCCCAACAGGTGCTACCCAATCTGATAAACAGCGGTTTGTGTTCCGCAATTCTACGTATCTCTGAACAACTATAGACATGGTGCGGAATGTCACAGGTTCAGACTGAACGTCACTATTAAGAGAATCACCTGGCTCATTGGTATGGCTGACCAACCCGACTTGCCTTTACTGGATGTTTTGGATCTTGCCCTTTCGGAAATTTTAGGTAAAGGCAACTCCTATGCTTACTCCACGCTGGCTACGGTTCGCCGCCATCTATATCAATTTCATCTGATACATCAATTTGAGCCGTATGAAATTTTGTTTGAGGCTTATTTGCGAGGAAAGACCCGCCAGCGACAGGGTGAGGTTATCTACAACCCCCATGCTTGGCTAAAACGTACAGCCTTTAACGTAGTGCGTGAAAAAAGCCGCCAGGCCCAGCGTCAGGCCTCCCAGAGCTACGAAGATATTGAATACCGTGTGAGTGCTAAGCCTGAGTATGTGCTGGAGGCTA
>JBHJIV010000301.1:0-4558 GCA_050043105.1 Leptolyngbyaceae cyanobacterium
CCACGTCCACCGTGGGAAACACTGCCTACGATGTATGATTTGCCAAGCGATAAGGAGCCTGAGGAGCCCGGTTTGCCAGATGAGTTTCACGATATTCAGCCTCAGTTGCTTAGTGCAACGTTTCGTTTGCAAGACTATGGAGCAGACCAACTTTTTACTGGCAGCGATTTAAACCTTTATTACGATGTACGCCACCAGCTTTGGTATAAGCGACCCGATTGGTTTGCGGCGGTAGGAGTCCCTCGTTTATATCGTGGAGATATGCGCCTGAGCTATGTCATGTGGCAGGAAGGGGTGAGTCCATATGTGATTGTGGAGTTGATTTCCCCAGGTACTGAAAAAGAGGATTTGGGAGATGCTCCAACGCCTACAGATGCCGATACCCCGCCTAGTAAGTGGCATGTGTATGAACAGATTTTGCGGGTTCCTTACTATGTTGTGTTTGACCGTTACCAGGATATTCTTCGTGTTTTTCATCTGATTAATGGAGCCTATGAGCTGCTAGATTTGCCAGATAATCGGTTGTGGGTTCCCCATTTAAAGATTGGATTAGGGATCTGGGAAGGTAAGTATCAAGGAATAGAACGCCTGTGGCTACGCTGGTTTGATAAAGCTGGCAGCTGGATCTTAACGGCGGAAGAACAGGCCGTAACAACAGAGCAAGCTTTGTTAGAAGAGCAGCAGCGATCGCAACGATTAGCTGAGAAACTCCGAGCATTAGGCGTTGATCCCGATGAGGTTTGAATGCCGCTGCACTATTCAAACCCTTCAATCGGGGCAAACCCCTGTCGTTGAATGTTTTCTGTAACTACGCGGGGTTCCATAAACTGCAGGAGATAGTCAGCACCGCCTGCCTTTGAGCCAACACCAGAGAGCTTGAAGCCACCAAAAGGTTGGCGGGCAACAATGGCCCCCGTAATGCCTCGGTTGATATAGAGATTACCTACCTCAAAACTGGTTTGAGCCTGTTCTATGTGTTCAGGAGTGCGGGAAAAGAGACCGCCTGTGAGGGCATAGTCGGTGCCATTGGCAATGGTGAGCGCTACTTCAAATGTCTTTGCAGAGATGACGGCAACTACAGGGCCAAAGATTTCTTGTTGAGCGATTTGGGCATCGGGAGAAATTTGGGTAAAGATAGTGGGGCCGACAAAGTAGCCAGTAGCTGGCGAATTAATAGAAAGCGCCAGCTCTCCTTCCTGTTTGCCAATCTCAACAAATTTCTGAATTCGTTGCTGGGACGTAGCATCAATTACCGGCCCAACTTTTGTGTCAGGAGAATCGGCAGCACCCACGTTCAGCGAACGGGTGGCCTCGATCAGTCGTTGCACAAACGTCTCATAGATGGTCTCTAAAACAATCACCCGTGAGCAGGCAGAGCACTTTTGGCCACTGTAGCTAAAGGCCGATTGCACCACACCTTGCACAGCCTGATCTAGATCAGCACTAGAATCAACAATGATGGCATTTTTGCCACCCATCTCAGCAATCACTCGTTTCAGGTGACTCTGACCCGGACTCAGCTGAGCCGCATCTGCATAGATACGACAGCCCACTTCTCTAGAGCCAGTAAAGGCGATGAGATGAATATCGGGATGTTTAACAAGATGGGCCCCGACAGTAGAGCCCTTAGCAAAGAGCAATTGAAAAACCCCGGTCGGAAACCCAGCTTCAATCAAAATTTCAGCTAGTTTAGCGGCAATAATAGCCGAGTTTTCGGCAGGTTTGAGCAGGGTACAGTTACCCGAAACAAGGGCTGCAACAGTCATGCCCGTTGCGATCGCAATCGGAAAATTCCACGGCGAAATCACCAGAGCAATCCCCCGCGGGAAATAGCGATATTGATTCGTCTCCCCCGGCAGATCAGCCGCCTTACCCCGCTCCAGACGCTCCATCTCATCGGCATAATAGCGACAAAAATCAATCGCTTCTGACACCTCGCCATCCGCTTCTCGTAGCGGTTTACCCACCTCTAACACTACCCAGGCAGCCAGCTCTGCCCGGCGTGCGGTCATTAAGTCACCCGCCCGACGCAAACAGGCAATTCGTTCTGATGCTGGAGTCTGTCGCCAGGTTGTAAAAGCAGCTTTAGCGGCAGCAACAGCCTGGTCAGCCTGGTCAGTGTTGATTAACCCCATATGACCAACAACTTCAGCCGGGTTTGAAGGATTCACCGACGACACGATGGTTTCTGTTGGCAGATACTGGCCGTTTACCCAAGACCCATAAGTTTGACCCAGCTGACCACGCACTTGGCTAAGCGCCTGCTGCGCTGTCTGCCGGGCTTGAGCCTGGGCATAGTCAGTATCAGGAGCATTGGTAAACTGGCTCAAATGAACAGGTTGAGCCGGTTGAGTATCGATATCGGTAAATTCTGGTTTGACCAACAGATCTGCTGAAGGTGTGGCTTCTAAACTCTGGCGCAAAAATGAAGTATTGGCCGTGTTCTCTAACAGGCGACGAATCAGGTAAGCCATGCCCGGAATCAGGTTGCCATAGGGGCAATAGACCCGGACACGATAGTCGCCACTAGCCAGGGCACCCGCTAGTTTGTCGGCCATGCCATAGAGGACCTGTAGCTCTATATTACGTTTGGGAATTTGGAGAGCGTCGGCAATGGCAATAGCGTGGGCTTGCGATCGCACATTATGGCTACCAATGGCGGCATAGGCCACCTGATGATTTTCCAATAGCAGCTGGGGCATACGCTCAAAATTAGCATCAGTGGAGACTTTATGACGATAGACGGGCGGCGTCCAGCCATGTTGGATGGCCTTAATCATCTCCTGGTCCCAATAGGCCCCTTTAACCAGCCTAACCGTGAGGGGAGTACCCCGCTCAGAGACCCACTGAATAATCTCTTTTAGATCCCCATAGCTGTCTTGCAAGTAAGCCTGTTGCGTAATGCCAATATCGCTGCGCTGACGAAATTCATCTTCCATCAACACATCTTTCAAAATTGCTAGGGTGAGATCCTTGTAGGCATATTGTTCCATATCAAAATGGATAGCAATGCCGAGGTCTGCAGCTTTACGCAACAGTTTTCGCACTCGTTCACCGACTCTGGCCTGGGTACCAACAGGATCTAACGGATCAAACTGAGAATAAAAGGCAGTGAGCTTAACCGAGACTTGAGCGTTGGGGAGATGGGTATCAGCCTGCTTAGGAAAACGCTCTGACAGCTGTTCCATCAGCACCAGATAGCGATTCAGATAATCTTCGGCTTCTGTTTCGGTAACAACAGCTTCGCCTAACAAATCGAGCGTAAAGGTGAGATTTTGTTTTTTAAGCTGGTTTAGGGTTTTGAAAACCTGGTCTATGGTTTCGCCCGCGATATATTTTTTAGCAAGGGTGGCAACAGCGGTCGAGAATGTGGTGGCCGCCAGGTGACCAGGAACTGAGTCGGGATTGGCAAAGTTGAGCAGTGCTTTGAGGGGACCGGGTAGCTCAACAGTATCTTTGCCGAGATAATCTTGAATATGACGGGCGATTTCGGTTTTGCTAGAGAGCCCAGGGAGGCAGTCGATTAGGCGAAATAACTGGACGCGGAGGCCAGGATTGGCCATGGCGAAACCGAGCAGCTGATCGTGGAGGCGGGTGCGATCGCGCAGATGCCCAAGCCAACTTTGGTTTTCTTTAGTTTGGGCCAGCAGGTCTTTGGCAATAGTGTGAGTGGCAGATTCGTAGGCAGATGTGGATTTTGGTGGAATAGATGTACCTTGGACGACCATAAAGGGTGACTCCGATTGCACTGATGCTATTCCTATTGTCTTCAGTGGCTAAAGTTTTGTTTGTAGTTTCTGCGTCTTTGTTGCAAACGGACAGTTTTGTTTACAGTAAGCTTTATACTCACGGTTCGCTTAAATTTAGGAAGGGTTGACTAAATTATCCGGTCAGTGAGAGATAGATATCATCCGCAGCCCTCAACAACTGTAAAATGCGTTGTTGCCGCTCAGATAAAGCGGAGAGAAAATATTGTAGGGTCCCATTAATCTTCATCACGGTGAGCGTAATGCCACGAAATGCTCGTAATAGCAACTCAGCAGTGGGTTTGGCGGTCGCGCGTTTAGGATTGCCCGCATAGAGTCCCGTCAGTTCCTGCTGGGTTGAATCGAGTGTAGAGCGGACTGAAAATTCGAGTAAACAGAGAATACGCAACCCGATACTCAGCCGTCGAATCAAGCCTTTGACACGCTGGTCAGAGGCTAAAAATAAGGGTGTTAAGCCAAGCGCTTTCCCCTTGTATCGGCCAAAGCATCGCTCAATCAGGTACTCATTGCGGTAGCCATAGACGGCTTCTGAGAGCGATAGCTCCAGATCGTTGGAGACATAGACCCGCCATCCGAGCAGCCGTTGTGCGTGTTCGTAGGCATCTGAGTCAAGCGTGGCGTTCACCTGGACTGTGGTTTCTGTAAGGATACGGGCTGGCTTATCGCGATAGGCGCGTTTATGAATCGTTTGGGTTGTGGTTGGGTAGTCCACCTGCAACACGTCTGTGACCCGATAGCGTTTGAGGATTTTCTCAGCGGCCGCCATGGTTTCATAAACCGACAGTCGTTTG
>JBHJIV010000302.1:0-22866 GCA_050043105.1 Leptolyngbyaceae cyanobacterium
TACCGGCTCGAACCGGTGTAATGGAGTTGTTAACCGTTGCCCCATCAGACCGCAGCAACCCCGGATTAATCAGCTGTTCCAGACTGGTTGGAATCAGATCCTCATGCCCCTGATTTCGTTCCCGATCAAACTGCAGCTATAGTTGAGTATCGCTGCTCAGGTTGTAGCCCAGCTGCCCACCCCGGCGAGTTTGGCCCGCTCTAAAACTAGTAGTTGCCGTGTTGCGAAACCCACTGTCCGCTTCCCTAAAGTAGGCAGTACCAGCCAAATCGGGTGTAATTTTACCAGTGGCCTCTACCCTGATGGCAGTGCCTTCTTCATCTACGGTGGGGTTATCCAACGACGAGCGGGCTAGCTCAGCCACTAACTGCCCTGAGTCACCCAGCTGTATCAAAGCATCCACACCAAGCAGGCTAAAGTCCTGAGCACCCTGGTTTTCAAAGACTGCTGACGCACCTACCCAGCTAGGTGATTCCAAACTGGTGTCAAAGTTGTACTGCAGCCGCCCACCAAACAGATCACCATCATCATCGTCACCATCTATCTGATAGGTCGCCACAATGCGGCGCACCAGAGTGGGACCAAACGGATTAGCATCAACAGAAGAAACAGGACTATTAAACAAAATGGCCCCGCGATCATAATCGATGCTGTAGTCCACTCCCCGAACTAGCCGTACCCGTTCTATTACAGTGCCGGGGCGATTAAGCTCTTCAATCTCAAAAAAGATATCTTCACTGCCGGCCAATATCAGACGACGAGATAGGAAATAATATCCGCTCGTTCCATCG
Source organism: Leptolyngbyaceae cyanobacterium (assembly GCA_050043105.1). GTDB lineage: Bacteria > Cyanobacteriota > Cyanobacteriia > Phormidesmidales > Phormidesmidaceae > Leptothoe. The sequence continues at coordinate 792 of JBHJIV010000302.1, forward strand.
GGGACAATGGTGTCACGCTGTAGAGCCCGTATGTTGTTAGCATAGAGCGCCGTTAGCTGGAGACCATTACCAAAGGTGTAATTACCCTTAAACCCATGGAGCTGACGATTGAGAGCAGAAAACTCTTGAGAGAATCGGGAGAATTCTGCTGTGTTGTAGTCACCCCACATAAAAAAGTCGGGCTCGTATCCCACAATTTGAGAATCTCGCTCAAACCGCACATAGAAACTATCGATGGACGGAGTTAAAAAGTCTGTGGTCGAGCTGTCTCCATAGGTTGGATAGGTCTGCTCACAGTTTTGGACATCTCGATAGAGACGGTTGTCATTACAGCGCTCGGTTAAGGCTCGCTCACTGTTAATGGCACCTGTAAACAACCAGCTGCCAATGGTGCCTGTGGCAAAAATACCCGCGTCCAGATCGGCTTCATAGTCTCCGATATTACCGGGCTCTAGAAAGTCGGCATAGCGACCCCAAAAATCCGTTGCTCCGGGACCAAAGCGAAAGTCAACCACACCGGCAACCAGGGACGGGCGATAGGGAGTTGTGAAATTAATTTGAGTGTAGCCATCTAGCTCAGCGGCTGGCTGCTGTGCGGTTTCTTCATCATTAATCAGCCCCAACGCTTCTCGTGCCGGTACGCTAGCCCGAATCGTCACCGTTTGAGCATCGAGAGATGACCGTAGCTCTACTTCAAACTCTCCCTGTCGAGCCAGTAGTTGAAATCCACCCCGGTCGATGTCGTAATCAGCTCCAATAAATGTTCCTGCCGAGGCGGTTAGGGTCACCACCACATCTTCACGAATGGGCCGTCCATCAGCGTCTAGAATATTGCCCCTCAGCCCCAGAGTGGAGCGACCGTCAGCGGGCATAAAGGCATCACCGGTTGGAAAAATCTCGACTGTGAGTTCATCCCCAAGCTCATCTTGAATCAGCGGCGGCAACTCGCTAGGCACCTGACGAATAATTGTGCCATCGATAAATCCTTCAGCCTCACCCGGATCTTCTTCAACCGGCAGCGTATTGGAATCGAGTAAATCACTGGGCAGGTCGTCACTTGCCTGAGCCATTAATTCTGGTAATTCTGGCGAGCTAGCGCCATTTGTTATGAGGCTTGTGCCTACGGGTTGTTTCTGTGCTTGAGCGGGCTGCAGTAATGCCACCGCACCTGTCAGAGTGGTGAGCAATCCTAAACAAATTGAGTTGGATAACAAACGCATCATCATTAGTTCTGGCCCTCCCCGAAGGTCGGTGTTACTGCAAAATTCATACGTACCAGACCGCCTGGCTCTAGGCGAACCAATCTAGACTGACTGTTGTTTTCTAGGCGGTAAAGGTTGGGGGCCAAGGTGTAACCTGGCAAGCTGCTCAGGTCCAGTACACCAACGCGATTGCCTGAAACCACATTGGCCATAGAGAAGAGTCCGTCTGGGTCAGCAATGATGCGATTACCATCGTCGAGATAGATGACTGCGTTAGGCACACCCGCCTCACCCGACTGCTGTTCACCGTCAAAGTTTTTGTCCACAAAGACCCGACCAATAATGGAGCCGCAATCAGACAAGATACCGGGGCGAATTGTCAAGCGAAACTCTGCTTGAGCTGTTGGGAAGCCAGGGGCTGAAGCACTGGCCACGTTGACGCCAGACCCACGCACTGAATCAGGAGTTAGGGTCACGGCATACAAAATTTGAACTGTGGCGTTGGCGGCTAACGAATCAAACTGAAAGGTGAGCTGTCGTTCTGAGACCGTAAAGTTGGTCAAATTTGGAGGGATTGGGACTGTATTGACAGAATCTTCAATGTATTCCAGTCCTCTTGGGAGACTGTCGATAACAGTGAGGGGTGTGGCTGGTACTGTACTTAGGTTTTCAACCAAAAGCCGGTAGATGACGACATCACCCGGCTCAGCTGCGGCCTTATCGGCTGTTTTTGTTAATCGCAGCAGCTGATTCTCATCCGATGGTTGTCCAAAACTTGTCTCGTTACTCGGTGCCCTATCTCTGGGGCGATCAGGATTCGCTGGATCATCAAATGTACCAGATACGGTATTAACGACCTGAACCTGTGCACCCACAGGCAGTGCAGGAGTGTGTGCATAAACCAGCAGAGTGCTGAATAAAACACCTACTAAGAAAAAACTTACAGCTTTAAGCAGATGCCCCACGGCACCTCTAGGACGGTTTTTCAAAACTCTCATGACCCCTCACAGGCACCAAACAACAAGGCAAACAGTTATAAACATCGCCCTTGATCTAAAAGCACTCGAAGCAACAATTTGTAATCGTTTACGACTGGCTGGTGTCAAGCCATAAACAAAACGTGACTGAATCGAAGACTGTCAGTGAAACCTCTAATCACTGTTTGACCAAAGAGCTAGGAAAATCACTTACTGTAGACGTTGAACAACCCATAAATCAAAGAAGTTTGCCGTATATACACGGTTATTCCTATCTCTGGTCAAGGATTATTACACCCGGTTTGGATGAGTGCAACACCTCACCACGAGAGTTAGAATCTGGGCGCTTATACTGACCTTTACGAAATCAGGAAAGTTTGATGGGAAAAAGAAAAAAATCTCTAAATTTTCGCCATTTTGCTGAGTAAATCCATGGGGATCGCTGCTCTCATGTCCTGATTTAAGAGAGGTTTACCCTTTAATTAAAGATCGCTTGAACTATGATGAAGAATTGTTGAAGTTACATCCTGAAATATTTATCAGTGAGCTACGACTGACTATAAATACGGTGTTTATAAATTTTAGTCAACAAAAAACAACGCGACATTAAAAAATGTCGCGGTATCTGAAGTTTTCAAATTTAGAAGAAAAATTCCCCTTGGAGAAGTACTTGTAAACAGCTAAATCATTCGCTTAAAGCAGCTTTGAGCTGTTTGCAAAAGCTCTCAACGGCTGCAACTCTACTGTCCTTCGTCTCCTCTATGGCCAGTCGTTTGACAAACGCACTGCCAACAATAACGCCATCCGCACCCCAGGCTCTTAGCTGAGCGGCCTGTTCGGGAGAGGACACGCCAAAGCCTACGCCAATGGGCTTGTCGGTGACTGCCCGCAGCTCTTGAAGTAGGTCCTGCACACGACTTTCAAGCTGACGACGGATACCCGTAACCCCTGTGACACTGACCAAATAAATAAATCCCTGGCACTGCTGTGCGATCGCAACAATTCGCTCTTTAGGGGTAGTTGGCGCTACCAGCAGGGTGACTTCAATGCCAATCTCGCGAGCTGGTTTAAGCAAGACTTCCATTTCTTCTAGCGGCAGATCGGGCACCACTAGCCCCCGTGCACCGGCTTGATAGATATCCGTCAAAAATTGTTCAATGCCTCGATTAAGAATGGGGTTGTAGTAAGTGAATAGCACGATTGGCGCAGACAGCTCTGGTGACACATCAGCCAGCAGCTCTAAAACCGCATCCAGAGTCACTCCATGCTCCAAGGCACGTGTGGCCGCTGCCTGAATTACTGGGCCATCGGCAAGGGGGTCAGAATAAGGGACCCCCAGCTCAATTAGATTGGCACCGGCTCGGTCTAATGCTCGAAGTGCGTCTGCTGTAGTAGCTAAATCGGGGTCACCAGCTGTAATAAATGGAATGAGCGCACAGCTATTTTTGTCGCGCAATGTCTGAAACTGAGCTGAAACCGATTTACCCATAGTCTATGTATTGAATGTGTTCTGCAGCAATAAATGGTGTGAGGATAGATCCTCAGGTCGACGACTGAGATCTTGTTTCCGCCTCTAGTTCGTTCTGTAGCTGAGCGAGTTCTTCATCGGACATCTCGTCTAATCGCTTTTGGAGAACGGCGTCTTCATAATCTTTTAGCTGCTGGTTATAGGTCATTTTTTGGGAAAACACTCGCGTTAGATAGGTCACGACCCAGCCCAACAGACCGCCCGTAAAAATAACCTGACTCCATATGCCTGCCGAAATACCATCCAAACCCGCCAGTGAAAAGATCAGATACAGACCGCCCCCGGTTATAAAAACGCCTAGGCCAACGCCAATTACATCAATTCGACGCATAGCTAAATCTCACGACGCTGAGGTCTAAAGTTGAGAAATGGCGACAACAGCAGCATCCCTGGGAAAAAAACAAAAACCAACGAGTAAATTAATAACCGTTCGATCGAGGATGCAACATTCCAGCGCTGTTTTAGATAAAAAAGCAGGATGCCGGGCACGATCAGCAGATAAACACCTGCCAAGGCAACATACACTGCCAACGTAATTAAAAGTGAACTATCAATATTGTCCATAGCCCCTCCAGCGCGCTTTTTACATAACGTTAATAATCATAGCGTTCAGGTGGTTGGGTAGAATACCAGTTGGTGTTGGAATTAAACAGGTATGATTTAAGCGGTCTGGCCAGCAGGTGTCTAAACGTGTTGGTTTACGGCTAAATAGCGAACTACGGGGGCGTGGCGGAATGGTAGACGCTGCGGACTTAGAAAACTGAGCCTTAGTGGAGAAATCTGCTAAGTGGAAGCTCTCAAACTCAGGGAAACCTAAGTTTTTGTTGATTGATTTCTATTGATTGATAAGAATATGGCAATCCTGAGCCAAGCCCGTTAAAAGGCGAAAGTATAGAAGGCAAAATCTAAATTTATCCTTCATCCTTTCGACTTCATCCTTTTAAGGGGAAGGTGCAGAGGCCCGACGGGAGCTACCCTAACGTCAAGTCGAGGGTAAAGGGAGGGTCCAATCCTCAAAGCCCGCTTAGCGTGGCAACAGCGAAAGCTGTGGGAGGGTGAAAATCCGCTGACCTTAAACGGTCGTGAGGGTTCAAGTCCCTCCGCCCCCATTTTTAATAATTTTTTTTTGTGTCTGAAAACAGCTACTTTCCCATAGTCTGTCTTTAAGTTTGTACGGGCGTAGATAGTAGACAATGGTTAGTACGCTCATGATACTATCTAGGCAATTTAAGGCTAGCTACGCGCTTAGCCTGGTTTGATATAGAAACATTGAATGTCAGCTTCTCAGTATTGATACGGAGGCAGATTCAGGGAAAATATACTTTCCAAATTGGGTAGTTTCTTGTTACAAAGTGAATACTCGGGCATACTCTTTTGCTTTGCACGCATCTATCTAGCCACGCATGCTGTTAGCACAAGTGGTTTTATATACCAGTCACTTACATGGTTGTTGATAGAGTTTCTGATTCGTTCAATCCCAAACGTCGACATCAAGACGTTCAGCAGGCTCAGCAAGCAATTTATGATTTTCTGTTAGAGATCGTTAAAACCTGGTCAGCAGAGGATGTTCTAGAAGAATTTAAAGGACTTTTTCTGCAGCACCACGAAACCATTGGCACAAATACTGTACCCGCACTTTATTCGATTCTGTTTGCAAATGACAGAAAGGAGTTTCACAACACTCTCAAGCGTTCTTGCTACATCTTGATTAATAACTGGGAGGTAGCCCGTGAATATGGGGCTATCCGTGGTTTGATTCAGCTATTTGCTGACCCAGCTATTCGCAAGATGTCAGTTTCACCCACTATTAAGCGTTTGCGCCAGTGGCTACAGATATTTGTTGAAAGCCAGGATTTTAAGGATCTCAAGCTTTTTGTTCAAAACCGCTTTAATAGTGAAAATCCTCACTGGTCCAGACGCTACACGGCCTATCTACTCGCTCCTCAATACATCAATACCAATAACCCATTAGAACAGCGTGAAGCGGCTAGAACTCTGGCTCAGAGGCTCAGGGATAAGTTTAAATTTGATCTGGCCATGTACACGGCCCATTTTCAGCAAGCACCTTCTCCGCAAGAACGTCGAGATAATCCGACAATGCTGGGTGATAGTGCCCTGCGCGTCATTAGAACGCTTGTTGCCAAACGAGGCATGTTTAGCCATCGAAATCTGGCCCATATTTTTCAGGAACAAACCCGAGGAATAACCTACAGTAGCTATAAAAACAGTCTGGTTGAATATCTACTATTCTCAGCCATTAGAACTGATTTTGTTGTGACCCTGGAAAACAAGCTGTTAGATAAATTAAACGGTCTGTACGTCAAGTTTAATCATCAGCCTCTGGACCGGTCGCTGGCGTTGCTAACAAGTAATCGGGTCATTGACTACTTGATGACAGAAGACGCACACACGCCATCATCACTATTTAGTTTGCTGTTGACGAATGGTCGACCGTTAACTCTGGCGATTGTGCTGCTCAAGCTGATTTTGGTGTCACCTAATTCTCATCCCTATTTGGACGCTCGGATTGCGGATCTGATTCGATACTATGAGCAGTTTAACCAAGCCGAGTGGCAGAGGATCATCAAAATTTTGGAAATATAAGGTGTAACCATGGCCATATGCGGAAGCGATGTGCAGTACAACCTGATACAGGTAGAGCAGAACGAAGATCAGCCCAGTAACCCGGAGACAGCGTCATTTGATGAATATCGTATATTTTCCCAAATGATGAGGGAGCTGCACTGGGCTCCGGTGAAGCGTCAATCAAACAACGGCGGCAGCGCCAAACGTAGCTAAGTCAAATAAAACTTATGCGGCACTTGTCTGCTTCACTCAGGAGAGTGGGGTGTCCATTGCTCGGCATCGTAGTCAGCATATAAAGATTGGGCGGCGGCGATAGCTGACCACTGAATTTTTTTCCAGCCAATGCCTTGGTCGCGAGCGAGCTGGGCACAGGTTTCATATTCGGGCTGTAGGTTTAGCACAGGTCCGGTGGGTGTGGCCAGACCAGCTTTAATTTGCACATGACCATAGGCAGTCTTTACTGAGCGCCAGGACCGGTAAAGTGTTTGTCGTCGCTGTGACGTGATCCGGATGCCTAAAGTGGTTGTTTCCGAAAATAGCAGCGATTGGCAGGCGTCAAGGCTAGCAGCATTGCAAATAACCGTTAGCAAGATGCCTGGCCGATTTTTTTTCATGCCGATGGCCTGAGTGAATACATCTAGAGCACCGGCCTGAAATAATCCGCCGTAGAGATAGCCCAGCGCCTGGGGAGTTAAGTCATCAAGCTGAGTTTGTAGCTCCATTACAGATTCACAGTAGCCAGGAGTTGGCTGATGGTCTGAGTGCTGATGGCCCGAGTGCTGATGGTCTGAGTGCTGATGGTCTGAGTGTTGGTGGCTCGATTTCAACCCTGGGTTTTCCTGATGTAGAAAAGTGCTTCCAGAATTCTGTGGTGCTGTCCCAATCCATAACCGCAGAATGTTTGGGATGGGTAAATCATGGCTGCCCGCACCCAAGCCCACCTGCCGTAGCGTCATGGCGGGCGGGGGGCCAAAGTGATCGCTAAGGGTAGCTGCGATCGCAGCCCCCGTTGGTGTCACCAATTCCCGATTGATGCCGTTACTGTAAATCTCAGCGTTAGCCCGTCTAAATAGCTCTAAGACAGCCGGAGCTGGGACGGGCAGACGACCGTGGGCTGCTTTGACAGTGCCCCCACCCACCGGCAGGGGAGAGCACACCAGTCGGTCCACCCCCAGCCAGTCTAGACCTAGACATGTTCCTACCACATCCACCAGGGCATCGGTGGCACCCACCTCATGAAAATGTACCTGGTCTGGTGAAATGCCATGAACGGCGGCTTCTGCGGCGGCTAGCTCTCGAAAAATGGCTAAACTCCACTCCACCACCCGCTCCGGCAGATGAGCCTGACGAATCAGCGTTTCAATCTCGGGCAGATGTCGATGACCATGCACTGCATTGCTCAAATTGATCGTAACTGCGGTCGCGACTTGTTCCTGACGCCTGACTTGAGTCACCGTAAATTCATACTCATCCTCTAGCCCTAATCCTTTCAATTTAGTCAGCAGATCATCCAACGGCATGCCGGCTGACAAAATTGCACCGAGACACATGTTGCCTGCAATGCCTGTTGGACAATCGAAATACGCGATCTTTTCCATAGCTTTATAGAATCTCCCCTGAGCGCTAATCTTTCCTACATACACTTCATCCAGGCCTCCCGTAAAAACACCGGACAGGCGCGCTTATTGGCGTAGCTATTAAATAGTGCAATACGTCAGGGATCTATTAGATTAGTCGACAGCTTATCAATATCGTTTGATGCATGACCATTAACAAATCTATTTTGTTAATCCCAGTCAACTGTCACAGGTATGAAAATGGACTCGCAGGATAGACTATCTACTCAACTGTCACAGTCAAGGACATCGCTTTTAAGCGTTTGTTATTCTGCTTGAGCTATCTGCCAAACAATTACACAGTAAGTATTTTAGAGTAATTTATGCCCCGTTATTTCGAGCGAAACTTAGTCTTTTGACAGGCTTTCTGTTTATTTGGTTTGGATAGTGACACACTGTTTCCTGGATTCAAAATCAAGTCCTATACAGTGAAACTGTCCACTAAGGGACACGCCTACGACTCCAACTACCAATAAACAGCTCCTCGAATTGTAGGGGCGTGCATCACTAAGGGAATTATGAAAGCTCAATCTACCGCTACAAACGTATTAAATCTAACTAAGCCATCTAATAACGTCGTTCTTCATCCCACCGCTGGTTCTATCCGGTCAAATCAGGAAGAGGCGAATATTACAAACCATGAAAGTGAACTGTGTCCTGTCGATCAGGCTCTGGTCAAGTTTCTGGTTCAGATGATTCAAGAGCACGTTAAGGGTAGTGCTCGTACTGTTAATGCTGTGGCCAATCGTTTGGCTATTGAAGTGGCTCGTATTTGTCGTAAGAGCGATCGAATTCAGGCTTCAGGTGAAGTGAATGCTTGGCAGCATTCCCTCGCGGAAAATCGTATTCAGAAGTATTTAGAGTATTACCGCTTAGGCTCTCGTCAGGGGAGGGTGGAACTGCAAAGTCGGCTTAGTGCGATCGCATATCGCTATATCGCACCGGCTAAAACACAGCTAGGGTTTCAGGGGCGTTGCAATCTACTAGAAGATTTTCTTCAGGGTTTCTATATTGAAGTACTCAAGGCATTTCGTCGGGAAAACCATCTTGAAGCTGACTACACCCCCAGAACTCGCTTAGAGTTAGCGGAGTATATGGCGTTTACCGAACAGTATGCTAAGCGTCGGATTTCACTGCCCGGATGCTACAACCAGCAGCTGCTGGTGCTACGTGCCCAAAGTTTTGCAAAACGACTGCCGGCAGAAACCTGTGTTGATATTGAGATGGCTGTGGATTCACCAAAAAGTGATGATGCGGACTCGCGGTCGTCAGCACTCCAGCAAATTCGTGAGCAAATGGTGGCAGATGTCACTGATCCAGCGGAAGCCGTCCTTCGCGATCGCATTATCCGCGAACTTATAGAGTACCTCGAAGACCAAGATCAGCCTGCCTGTATTGATTACCTGGCCTTGCGTCTGCAGGATATGGCTGCATCTGAAATTGACGAAGTGCTTGGGTTAACCCCACGCCAGCGCGATTATCTGCAGCAGCGTTTTAAGTACCATGTGGATAAATTTGCCCAGTCCCATAACTGGGAACTAGTTCACCAGTGGTTAGGTGCTGACTTAGATAAAAATCTGGGGCTATCCCCCAAAGAATGGACCGCATTTCTTGCTGAGCTAACGACTGAGCAACAGCATCTGCTAGCGCTAAAACAGCAACAAATGCAAGATTCCCAACGGTCTAGCCCATCCGATGCTGATATTGCTCAGCAGCTAGGCTGGACTCCCAAACGAGTACAGCGTCGCTGGAGCCAAATTGTCTCAAGCGCTTGGAAAGTTCGGAACACTAACCGCTCCCCTAAGCCAGTAGCCAAGGCTGCTGCTAAGACAGAGCAGGCATAATCGCCTCTATACCAAACTGCTGAATACATTCAGCAGTTTGGACCGCACATCGCTGTTGCTATCTAAAGCTTTCAGCGCTCACCACTGTTGTGAATTATGTGTGCAAAGCTATAAAACATTTCCTTGAGTGTACGTCCATGGCCTTCGCTTTGCGGAGGCTTTTTTGTGGGCCCGGTTTGATCAAGCACGAGGCGGGGCCCACAAAATGAATAAGGGGCTACGCCAGTAGCCCCAAAACAATGCCAAAAAATTAGAAACCTAGCTGCCACTTTGGCAGCCCTACTGCCCCCGTCTACGCCTCAATGACTTCGCCATTGGTGGAGGGTGGTTCAAACTTATAGCCCACACCGCGCACCGTTTGGATTAACGTAGGCTGGTTGGTGTCAATCTCAATCTTTTTACGAATCTGACCAATGTGCACATCAACAACCCGCTGATCCCCGACGTACTCGTAGTCCCAAACCTTTTGAATCAATTCTGTACGTCGCCAAACTCGGCCAGGGTGACTAGCTAGAAAGTGAAGCAGGTCAAACTCTAATGCCGTTAGCGGCACAAGCTGGCTCTCAAGAGTGACTTCCCGACGAATTGGATCGATCGCCAGGGAATTAAAGGTAAGGCACTGCTGCTCAGCCGCTGTAACCGGTCGCTGCCGCTTTAGAATAGCGCCCACACGGACCTCAAGCTCCCCTAAGCTAAATGGCTTAGTGATGTAGTCATCGGCTCCTTGATTAAAGCCATGAATTTTATCAGACTCATCAGTACGGCTGGTTAGCATCAAGACAAAGACGCCCATGCGCGATTGCATCTCTTTGCACAGGTCGTAGCCGTTGGCATCAGGTAAGTTGACATCCAATATGACTAAATCTGGGTTAAATTGCTCAAACACAGCCAGAGCGTGCTTCCCATCCTCAGCAGACTCCATCTCATAGGTCTGTTTCGCTAAAAATCGATGAATTAGATTGCGAATGGCTGGGTCGTCGTCAACAACTAAAATTTTGGCAGAGGCCGTGGTCATAATCCTTACACCAAAAAAAAATACGAGTCTAGGTAAAAACGTAAAAATAAATCTATCGCCGCTAATCCTCAGGCGGATTGATTTGGAAAGGTTTGATAAACGCCAACCATTCTAAATCAACTAATTTTGTAAGTCAGCAACGACGTAAATCTTACTGGGATTAGACTGCCCGTGAAAGCATGTCTAAAGTCCTATTTCACAAGTTTTCAATAACTTCAGAGAAGTTTTACAGGGCTTCCACACCTTATCAAAGAATTCTGCTAATTACAGCCAGTCAGCTGGCACTGTATATGCTTCACCTATAAATATATTGAAATATACTGAACTTATCGGTGGTAGACGCAGGGCGGTAGAAATACCGATATTAATACTGACAAAGATGTCAGAGCTGCCAGTAATTATAAGGATGCAGTTGTAGAAGACAACGAAACTTCTAAAAAGTTATCTGACAATTCTTTTACCCCCAGCCTGTTTTTTTGCCAGGATGGTTAAACTGATAGATATTATGGGCAATGGTGTTTTTAATGTACATCACACTATTGGCCTCAGGTGTACGTTATAGCATCATTGGTAACCGTCGTAATGGCCACCGTACGTACCAGGTGTCGACATGAATGAGAGCAACTATAAGACGTTGGGATTGGATGAATCATCTTCTTTTGAAGAGGTACAGGTCGCTCGTAAGCGCCTCATAGAAGAATGTGAAAACAATCCTCAGCAAAAGGAGGCCATTGAGTCTGCCTACGACGCCATTTTGATGGAACGGCTGCGCATGCGACAGGAAGGCAAAATTAAAGTGCCCGACCGAATTCGATATGCAGAAAAAGCAGCAGAATCCTCAGCATCCACCTCAAGAGTATCGCTACCTGCCCCTCAACCTCCTGGCTGGCTACAGGATTGGTTAGATACCCCTAGCCGAGACGACATCCTTTGGCCATCCGTAGTATTTCTAGCGCTAGCCGCGCTAGCCTGGTTTGCAAGTAATAGCGCTGCCACTGCTTTGGGCTTTTCTGTGGCGGCAACTATTTTCTTTCTTAATCGTAAAGAGCGTAAGTTCTGGCGTTCCTTTGGGTTTGCAGCCGGTGGCTTGCTAGTCGGTGTTTTGCTTGGGCTGGTGGTGATAAACCTTGTCGGTCAGCAAAGTCTAGGTCTATCTATAGAGCGGGCGAATGCAGTGGTTGCCATTATCACGATGGTTTTGCTGTGGTTTGTCAGTAGAATTCTACGCTAGAATAGCTGGATCTTATGCGGATGCAATGGCTTGATTGCTGGGCTTAGCTGCGTAGCTATTGCCTGAGTAACGATCAATATGGCGAAAAATGCTGATGGGAGGTACTACACGGCAGGTGTAAAACTCCACAGCAGCTTTGCCGTTGGCTAAGGCGTGTACTTTTGGGGTTAGATTTTTGGGTTGCTCCACCCGCCATTGCCAGTGACGCTGTTTGGGAAGCGTGCCGATTAACTGGTGATGCTGCCAGCGGTGAAACTGCCCACAGCGGCCAAATTCTTGCAGCTCGCGTTGGAGAATAGAGGCAACTAAAAATGAACTAGCTGTCAAGTTACCTGTAACGGCTGTCATGTAGTTGGCTAAAGCACCCTCAGGATAGGGAGGGGTGTTGTGATCATCGGCTGAAACCAATGCGGCTTCTAGGTGTGACGTGGTGCTGAGTTGATTTTTGATGGCCCAGGTCACAGAGCCCCCGTGGTGTATATTGGCTCGTCTGATGCGATACAAATAGGTAACCAGACAGTAATTGGGTTTTAGGGCAATACTCGGTAGCTGTTTGATGGCGGTACTGGCATCGACAGTACTAATAAACCATTGTCCATGGGCATTTGGTGTGGACCCTTCAGCCTGCTCAATCCCGCCGTTACGAAACAGATTGCTCAATGTGGCTAGGGAATCAGGTTCCGATAGGCTTGCAGAGGCGATTGCACTGGGAGTATTCTCACACTCAGGTAGCACTAACTGTTGCTTAAGGGTACGTCTGAGAGTTTGCAGAGACTTAATGGGAAACTGTTGCGACGACATGGGGTGTGGGTGACCTGTATCTTTAACGTGCAACGCATTCCAGCGATTGATCAGTCGGGAACTGTGAGCCAAGTTTGTTCGCTATGGGTCTGATGGGTTAGATCCATCAGTAATTGTGAATATACACCGTCTGCGAGGGACGGTGATAAATTTTGCTGGGCGTCGATACAGGATACCCAATGGTCTACGACCCGAATAAATGGAGCAAGTCGGCCGTCATCGTAGATTTTAGGAAATGCTAAACGTTCTGGAATGTCCAGCGGAGCCAGGGGTTTGCCTAACTGACTGCCGGCTAGGGTAAAGCCATGGATATAGTCCTTTTGGTTCCCATTACCTAGTACCAGGGTTCCCCTATCTCCGTAAATCTCTACCCAGTGTCCTCGGCCTGCTAAGGTGACTGCACTGAGGGTCACTTGTACAGGGGTGCCATCAACCAGTTCCAAGGTAATACTGCAGGTATCGTCAGAATCAACGGGTTTATACTCACCAGACACTGGGTCTGGACGCTGGGTAATAGTGGTACTCAAATTGGCCGACAGCCGTTTGATCGGGCCAAACAACCAGCTGACATAGTCAAACATAAGGGAGCCAATAGATCCTAACGCCCCACCTCCTTTATCTTTAAGGGCATACCAATTCCAGGCGCGCTCAGGGTTGGCTCGACTACCGGCAATCCAGTCAAATTTAATCAGCCGCTTCTGGCCAACGTAGCCTTCGTTTAAGAGTTCTGCCAGTCGTTGCCAGGCAGGGATAAACCGAAATTCAAAATCCATGACAGCGGCTACATTATGCTGCTGAGCTAGATTATGTAAGTTTCTAGCTTCTTGCACATTGAGGGCTGTCGGCTTTTCGAGCAGCAGATGTTTGCCAGCCTTGAGGACGGTTGCTGCCATAGTGTGGTGGGCAAACGGTGGTGTGGCCACACTAACCGCCTGGACTTGGGGCAAAGCTACAACCGCCTCAATTGTGTCGCAGGCATGGGGAATATTTTGTTGCTGAGCGATGGTTTCGGCCTGGGTGCGATCGCGATGATAAACCGCCACGACCTCAGTACGGTGGTGGGCCTTAAAGCCTGGGATATGAATTTTTTGGCCAAAGCCTGTGCCAACAACGGCAACACCGATTTGAGCCATGATGGAATAAAAACTAGACGACGGACTGTGTGACTAGCCTAGCGACAAGGGGTGACACAGCGCTAGCGGTTACTTCTGAGCGTATAATAAGTAGTGTTAACAGAACTTCACACGCTGCCGCCTAGCCATGAATTATTACTATCTATTTACGCCTCCCTACTTTTTTATGGTGGCCGGTTTATTTATCGCAATCACCTCAGGGGCTGCTTTTAGTGCAGTGCTTAAAGATATTGTGGCGATGTGGCGCAAGACTCGTTCATCTGCGGTAGTAGCTAAGCTGGGCGGTCTAAATATTCAGCTGCCGTTTCTGGGCATTTGTTCTGGCACAGCCATATTCTTGGCCTCAGGATTGGGGTGTTTTGGTACCCCCCTCTGGCTTTCCTATGCAGTGGCAGTACCGCTAACATTTCTAAGTGCGGGTCTAGTATGGCGACAGTTAAAAAGTAATTTAGCCCTGTTGGAAAGTGGGCAGGCTCGTGCCTTTGAACTGGATGTCTTTAATTAGGGCTGACCAATCCTTTTTATGTGGGGTGGCTACGAGGGCTGCCCCTACTGACGAATACGGTCTAGTTGGGCTTGGGTATTTGTGATCCTCTGGTCACGACCCTGGTTGATGTATAGATTGAGGGCCTGCTGAAGCACTTGTTCGGCTTCTTCGGCACGGCCCAACTCTGCTAGCGCTAAACCCTTTGAATAGTAAGCATGGCCAAATGATGGGTAGAGCTGAATGGCGCGGTCAAAATGCTCTAGGGCCAGACTAGACTCGCCTCGACCAAAGTGGGTTATGCCGAGGTTGTAATGTGCTTCAGGATAGTTACTATCGATGGATATAGCTGTTTCTAATGCCTGCAGTGCCCCATCCAGCTGATTTTGCTGTAGATAGATTAGCCCAATTTGGTAATGCACTTCAGGGGCTTGGGGGCTGTATTCCACAGCGGTCAAAAACGTGTTTAGTGCTTCGGGTAGCTTGCCCTGACGACGCTGCACCAGACCCAGGTTGTAATGACCAATGCCTAGCTCAGGTTCGAGGACAACTGCTCGCTTCAAATAGCTTTCGGCCTGCTCTAGATTGCCACCATCCAATAGTGCCGCTCCTAGATTTACATAGGCCATGGTAAACATGGAATCGGCCTGGGTTGCTTGCCAAAAAGCATCGGCAGCCGACTGTAGCTCACGTTTTTCGCGGTAGGCAAGCCCCAGATTGTAGTGGGCGATGGCCAGGGACGGGTCTAATTCGATAGCACTCTGAAACGCTGCGATCGCATCATCCAACTGTCCCTGTTGCACATGGATAACACCCTGTTCTAAGGCCGCTTCTGCGCTGCGAAATGCTTGAACAGGAGCAGGCTTTGTAGCAGCAATACTCAGGGCCATAAGTAGTGACAGCCCATAGCGATGACCTAGGTTCATGGTGAATTCCCCCTGAGTTGGCTAATGACTTAGTGTGCAATTCACTACAGTACTCATGGCTTTGTGTCAATCCTTTTTTAGGATATGAAAGACCATGGTTCATAGCCTACACCTAATTTTGACACTCTACCTTGGTTTGTCAGTAATTTCCCCTATTCGACTAGTGTTCCATAGCTCACCTCGTTGGGACTCATATGAGCATTGACAACTTCGCCATCGCGAAACCACACGACGCGTTCAGTTAGTCTGGCAACGGCTGGTTCGTGGGTGACCATTACAACAGTGATACCACCGTGATTAAGTTCAGCAAAAATATTCATCACCTCTTCGGTGGTCGTTGTATCTAACGCTCCGGTGGGCTCGTCTGCCAGCAGCAGTAGCGGCTGGTTAACAATGGCGCGGGCAATCGCCACCCGCTGCTGTTGTCCACCGGATAGCTGACTGGGTTTATTCGTCATACGGTTACCCAGCCCCACCCGTTGTAAAGCGTTACTTGCTCGTTCACGGCGCTCTGCTGCTGGAACGCCAGCGTACACCATGGGTAGGGCAACATTATCTAGAGCGCTGAGCTGGGGTAGCAGATGAAACTGTTGAAAAACAAATCCAATTTTACGATTGCGAATGATCGCCAGGGTGTCATCGTCAAGCTGGGCTACATCCTGAGCGTCAAAAAAATAGTGACCTTGGGTCGGGCGATCTAGACAGCCAATCACATTCATTGCTGTGGACTTACCGGACCCCGACGGTCCCATGATGGCGCAGTAGTCCCCCTGCTTAATGGAGAGGTTGACATCCCACAGAGCTTTAACTTCAGTATTGCCACTACCGTAGATTTTGGAAATATGATTTAGATCGATCAAAGAAGCCTTGGATTAAAGGAGATGGTCAATAAGCTAAAGGGACAGGCAGGGGAAGTTTTGAGTTTTGAATGTTGAGTTAGTGACTGTAGGGCATGTTGAGTTAGCAGCTGTTTGGCGGGGATGCTCTAAACAGAGGTAAAAAATTTAAAACTAAGAACTCAAAGCTCCCCCCTAAATGCTTCTCAGCGCCACAATCGGGTCTAATTTAGCGGCCTGACGGGCTGGAATGACGCCAAAAAATAGACCAATGCTGCTGGAGACGCCAACGGTCATGATAATGGCACTGCCCGAGGCGGCGGCTTCAAACGGGGTGAGCAGACTCAGCACCCCAATGCCCCCCACCCCCAACAGGGTGCCGATCATGCCCCCGGCGGCTGAGAGAATGATGGCCTCAATTAAAAACTGTACGAGGATGTCTTGCTGAGATGCGCCAACGGCCTTGCGTAGACCAATTTCTTGGGTCCGTTCGCGCACTGACACCAGCATGATATTCATAATGCCAATGCCGCCTACAACTAATGAAATACTTGCGATCGCAGCCAGCATTAATGTCAGCGCTCCGGTCACCGTGTCGGCAATGCCCAGCAGCGTATCCTGGTTTTGAATAAAAAAGTAATCATCTTCACTGCGAGTGATGCCGTGACGTAGCCGCAACAGGTTGGTGATCTGAAACTCCGCCGTTTGCATGCTGTCGGCGTCGCGGGCGGTGGCTGAGATAAACCCCACCTGAATGCCATAGATTGAGGTGCGTCCGACAATGCGACTGGCTTGGGTGGTAATGGGAATAATCACGGCGTCGTCATAGTTCACCCCTAGATTTGAGCCCTGTAGTTCCAATACGCCAACTACCTCAAAGGCAACGTTATTAATGCGTACCGACTGACCCAGGGGCACCTGCCCCTCCTCAAATAGACGTTCCGCCAGGGAGTTGCCTAAAACGGCGACAGCACCCGTGCGCTCCAGGTCTAGGTCAGAAATAAACCGCCCCTGGTCCAGGGTGAAATTACGCACGGTGACAAAGGCCGGATTAGTGCCCACCACGCTGACATTGGCATTGCGGTTGAGAAATGTCACTAATCCGGGGGTGGTGTTTTCAGCCGCCACATCAACCACCGACGGTACCTGCTGTGCGATCGCATTTGCATCTTCTAGCACCAGGTCACGAGAAACCTCTAAACTACCCAGCCGACGAGTCTCTCGATTGCCCGGCACAATAAATAGAACATTGGGCCCTAAACTTTGGATTTGCTCATTGATATAGCGGCGACCGCCATCCCCTAGACCCACCATAGAGATAACGGATGCGTTGCCGATGATGATGCCCAGCATCGTCAGACTGCTGCGCAGCTTACTGGCAGTCAGGGTTTTGACAGCCATTTTTAGGCTTTCGCGAAAATCCATAGGGGTGAGCAGATAGGGTGATTGCTGTTCTGTTGACAGGCCAAACAGTGCCACAGACCATTACCACCAGAATAAACCCAAGATTCGGTAACGACACTATGCAAAAGGGCTCCCCCAATAGGAGCCCCCTTTAAAGACGTCTGCTTTACGATGCAGGGGAGGTCCACAACCGCTTAGATAATCATGCCGTCAGGAATGACTGCATTTTTAAGCACGACAACAATACCGCTGCGGATATAAAAGCCAAGATCTTCTCGTTCCGCCTCTTGAATATTTTCCTTATTGACAATTTTCACATTGCGGCCAATGCGAGCGTTCTTATCGATGATGGCATTCTGAATCACAGTGCTTTCACCAATACCGACCGGAATTTTGCCACGGGTAAGATGCTGATTGCTGTCATTAACTGGTTCGTAGTAGTCGGCCCCCATCAGTAGGGCATTTTCAATCTCACAGTTACTACCAATCCGCTGACGCAGACCAATGACTGTGCGGGTAATGTTGCACTGTTTGAGAATAGAGCCATCTCCCACAATTGATTCTTCAATCTTGCAATCAAGTACCTTACTGGGGGGCAAATAGCGCGCTCTTGTGTAGATGGGCGCGTCCTCCTCATAGAAGCTAAAGGGCGGATGAGGTTGCTTAGTCAGGGCCAGATTAGAATGGAAAAATGCTTCAATGGTTCCAATATCTTCCCAGTACCCATCAAACAAATAGGCTTGAATATTGTAGTCGCGAGCCGCGCCTGGAATAATTTCCTTACCAAAGTCCGTCTGTTCAGGAGAGCGTCTTAGCAAATCAACCAGCGTTTGTTTTTTAAAGACGTAGATACCCATTGAAGCAATAAAGGGCTTATCTTTAGCGTCGGCAGCATCGAGCCCCAGTGTGGTGGTGTCCACTTTCATGGATTCTAGAGCATCACCCTTGGGCTTTTCATTAAAGTCAACAATGCGGCCAGCACCGTCAATCTTCATTAGGCCAAAGCTGGGGGCAACCTTATAACCGACAGGCACTACCGACAGAGTAACGTCAGCACCAGTGCTGCGATGGCGCTCTACAAACAATCGATAGTCCATACGATAGAGGTGATCACCCGAAAGAATGATCACCTCATCGACGTCCCAACTTTCAAATAGCCATAAATACTTACGCACAGCATCGGCGGTACCCTGGAACCAGCTAGGGCTTTCGGGAGTTTGCTGAGCTGCCAGTACCTCGACAAAACCATCACTAAACTGAGAAAAATTGTATGCGCGAGTGATGTGGCGATTTAGTGAGGCAGAGTTAAATTGAGTGAGGACGTAAATCTTTAATATTTCGGAGTTGATACAGTTACTGACGGGGATATCAATTAGCCGATACTTACCTGCTAGAGGAACTGCGGGCTTTGCACGAAACTTGGTTAATGGGTAGAGGCGAGTGCCAGCACCGCCGCCGAGAATAATTGAAAGAACTCTTTTCACAGGCTCGTCTCACTAGCGCAGTTTGTTAATTCATTATTTAGTTTGAGGCTGTATCTAATCCTTGACAAGAGGTTGGAACAAATTATTTTGCCATTGTGTTCTGAAATACTTGATGAGTACGGGCTCTTTCCAGTGATGCCTATAAGCCTGATAAGTTATACAAATGTGAGTCGATGGTAGTTCCTAGTACAAATGTTGTGAAAGCCCTCTGCGGCCATCGAATTACAGTCAGTAATTAAAAGCAGATGGGCAAAAACTTTGGATAAAGTGTTGGTTTGTAAATAGCTGATTTTCTCTGTTTGATAGAATGCATCAGTATCGATTCAAACTAATGCATTGTTAGTGACAATGGACGAGCTTTTTAGACTGTGCAACCTATCATTGACGGCCAATAGTTATGGTGAGGTGAAACAGCAGAAGTAATTGATTTATCAAGCTTCTCTACGTTCAAAATAGATTGACAGGCCCATATTGAACCTAGCAAAAGTCAGAAAAAATGCTTGTTTTAGGACGTTAGCAAAAAGTCATAGTCTCGGCAGTATAGAGACTTATTCTGCTTAAGTCTTTGGTCCACCGTTGTTGCGGGGTTCGTTTCTAAAGGCCCCTGCTCTAGCACATGGCGAGCGACATCTCGGATAATCTGTCGTAGCCGAGCTTGATTGGCACTTTTATCGATGGTGACAGTCATCACGTAGCGCTCTTCGTCTGCCTTAAAGGCAACAGTTGTACCAATGACTGAAGAATTCTGTCCCGTTTTTTCTCCAATCCAAAAGATATCGGGTTTTTCTTTAACCAGGGCTCGATAGCCAAAGTCCAGGTCATATTGACCCACCAGCGCGTTGAGAATCTCTTCGTCGCTGTCTTTGGTAAAGCTGTAGATGCGCATCATCATTTGGGTTAGCTCATCAGCCGTGCTGCGGTTTTTACCTGACCCCATGATTTTTGGAAAGGTGCTATCACCCACTAGCTTGTGACCCACGGTGGTGTTTGAAAAGCCTTCTACTTTAAGGGCCGCGTTAATCGTGTCAAACCCCATGTAGTCAACGAGCTGATTGGTGGCAATGTTATTACTCTCTGTAATCATGCGCACCATTACCTCTCGCAAGGTATAGGTTTTATCGACAAAGATTTTTGCCCCCTGAGCATTTTCGGTAAAGTTGCTAGGGTCTATGTAAATCTCTTCGTCCAGGTTGGCTTCACCGCTGGCAACTTGATGCATCAGTGCGATCGCAATCGGCAATTTTACCAGGCTGGCAAGACTGGCTGGGGCCACATCACCCCGATAGGAGCGACACTCAGCTGTGCCCAGCTGACACAGCGAAATACGTACGGCATTTGGATTACCCAGCTCCGATGCAATCGACACTAAAAAGTCAGAGCGTTGCTGGTCAATACGCTGACTCACCAAGATAGCCACGTTGCCATATTCCTTTAGCTTTTTCTGAGCTTCGGCATAGTTGGCTGAGCTGCTGTCCACTTTCTCAAGGGCGCGAATAGCCGCCTGCCAGAGCTGGACTTCCTTTTGAATTAGCTCAACGCTATTCCCCTGCTCCCGTAGAGCCAAGGCTTCTTGGGCCAGGGCGATGGCCCGGTTGTACTTTGGCATCGCTTGCTCTTCAAGCACCTGCTGAGTCAGGGTGTGACTCAGTTTAGTCAGCGTCAGATAGGGTCTAACGATACCATCGGTGTCAACCTGAGGCCGCTCAATCGGCGATTCATCCGTCTGTGCTGGCTGCGCTGCATCAGCTTGCGCTTTATTCAAAGGCCACTCCGATGGCAGTCGAGGTACCACCAAAAATGCCAGCCCAGTGGCGCTGGCACCCAGCAGCAACAAGCGCAGCCAGGTTCGACGCCAGATAGGTTTGGGAGTAGAACGAAAAAGGAGCATATGGGCCTAAGAGTAGATCTACCGATGGCGTGACTAACAGGAAATAGACTGGAGAATCAATAAGTATGCGTAAGTCTTAGTTACTAAAAATACTAAGTATTTACTCTAAAGATTTAATAGAAAAATAATCGAAAAGATTGTACTTAGCTACACATTTCCCAAAAAACATTGATATGGCAGCCTAGATTTGTATTGCTGACGTCAATAGAGTTCTATTCCTGCCATTCCCACCTATACTGTTAGCTTGGAATTGCTAGGCATACTGAAGGAGCCCGAATGTCAGTCATCCGCAAGCTGCAGCAACAGCTCACCCAAAAGGAACATACTGCGGTTGAGATCACTCAAACCTACTTAGATCAATTGCAGGCGTTAGAGCCTAAACTGCACAGCTTCTTGACGGTGACCGCTGAGAAGGCACTGGCTCAAGCTCAGCAAGTAGACGCTGCGATCGCAGCTGGCGAGACACTTGGCCCCCTAACCGGTATCCCCATTGCTCTTAAGGATAACCTCTGCACAAAAGGTATTCGTACCACCTGCGCCTCAAAAATTTTAGACGGCTTTATTCCCCCCTATGAGTCCACCGTAACCCAGCGGTTGGCAACTGCGGGTGCAATCTTTTTAGGCAAAACCAATATGGATGAGTTTGCCATGGGCAGCTCCACCGAAAACTCTGCCTATCAGCTCACCGCTAACCCCTGGGATACCGCCCGTGTCCCAGGTGGTTCGTCAGGTGGGTCTGCTGCGGCTGTAGCCGCTAACCAGGCTCCCATTTCCCTGGGCTCAGATACCGGTGGCTCCATCCGTCAGCCCGCCGCCTACTGTGGTGTCGTGGGTATGAAACCCACCTATGGGTTAGTCTCTCGGTTTGGCTTAGTCGCCTTTGCCTCGTCGTTAGACCAAATTGGCCCCTTTAGCCGCACTGTAGAAGACGCTGCTATCTTACTCCAGGCCATCGCTGGATACGATGCCAAAGACTCCACCAGTCTAAAGGTCAAAATCCCTGACTACACCCAGCACCTAAAGACTGACCTCAAAGGCAAACGTATTGGCCTGGTGAAAGAAACCTTTGGTGAGGGTCTAGACGGTGATGTGGCCAAGGCCATGGACGCTGCCGTTGAGC